>JALCCK010000008.1 GCA_022640795.1 Treponema sp. | reverse complement strand
TTTCAACAAAAGATGTTGATGATATTTGCAAAGATTTCATTACGTCACACGGAGGAAAACCTGCGTGGTACCGGGAAAATTTCCCCGGGGCAATATGTATCAGCATAAATGAAGAGGTTATACACGGCATCCCTTCCAAAAAGAAAATTATTCATGACGGAGATCTCGTTTCAATCGATGTTGGTATTGATCTGGATGGATATATCAGCGATTCGACGCATACGGTGATGGTCGGGAACGTTCGTCCCGAGTGGAAAAAGCTGGTTGAAGTCACCCGTGAATCGCTGACAGCCGGAATAGCAGCCTGTGTGGCAGGTAATAGAATAAAGGATATTTCGAATGCGGTAAATGATGTCGCGACGGCGCATCATTACGGTGTTGTCTACGATTACTGCGGACACGGTGTCGGACTTGATGTTCATGAGGATCCGAATATTCCGAATTGTCCCGGTTGGGGACCTAACCCGCGGATTCAGGCCGGTATGGTGCTGGCAATAGAACCGATGATAAATCTGGGAACGGCGGATGTGATCACCGGGGACGGAAAAAAGAATGAATGGACCGTCGTTACTGCCGACGGGAAAGCGTCGGTACATGAAGAGCATACTGTTGCGGTATTTGCAGATCACACGGAAATCCTTACTGATTTAAACTATAAAAACAGTATTTAAAATAACTTTTACCAAATAAAACGAACAAAAAGTATTGCAGGCTCCCTCTAACAGAAATTTATTCTGGAGGGAGCTTGTTTTTTGTAACACTTTGTACTATTTGTTTATTATTTTAAATGTAACTGGAAATGCAAAACAATAGCATTTATCACAAGTACTAATTGAATTTTTTTAGGATAAATATACTTGGAGGTTTAACAAGATGAAAACCTGGACTAGAAGAATTTTAGGGGCTGTAGCAGTTGCATCTGTTACATTTGGACTGGTGGCTTTTTCACTCAGGGGAACGACCCGTCAGGGTTCCGCAAATACGGCATTTGCAGATTCCTCTTCGGCTGTGCCGATGAGTCAGGCTTCCTCTAATATTGTGGAATCACTACAGTCGGCGTTTCGTTCAATAAGTACGAGTGTTCTTCCTTCTGTTGTTGAAGTCGACGTAACGGAAACGAAGACCGTTCAGACGAATCCGCTTTCCCAGCTTCCGTTTTTCTTTTTCGGCATGCCGGAAAATGAGGATCAGAACCAGACACAGCCGAAGAAGTACGAACAGCAGGGGCTCGGTTCCGGTGTTATTGTGAGAAGAACCGGAAAAACTCTGTATGTGCTGACGAACAATCATGTTGCCGGAGAAGCAACCAAAATTTCAGTAAAACTTAATGACGGACGGGTATTTGATGCAAAACTTGTCGGTGCCGATTCCCGGATGGATGTGGCACTTGTTTCTTTCGAGTCGGGCGATACTTCTATTCCGATCGCCAGACTGGGGGATTCCGATAAGGTTCAAACAGGTGATATCTGTCTTGCGATGGGAGCTCCGCTCGGATATCGTCAGTCGGTTACCCAGGGAATAATCAGTGCGACCGGAAGATCGGGTGCCGCATTGAATAATGTTAATGATTTCTTCCAGACCGATGCGGCCATTAATCAGGGTAATTCCGGTGGTCCGCTTCTTAATATCTATGGAGAAGTAATTGGTATAAATACGTGGATAGCTTCCCAGTCGGGCGGTTCCCAGGGGCTTGGTTTCGCTATCCCGATCAATAATATCAAACATGCCATCGACGATTTCATACAGAACGGTAAAGTTACGTACGGCTGGCTCGGCGTGTCGCTGATCAGCAGCACGGACGAATACAAGAAATCTCTCGGTGTTGAGAATGAAACGGGGGCATTTGCTTCTCAGATATTCGTTGGCTCTCCTGCCCAGAAAGGCGGTATTCAGGCCGGTGACTTTATTACCAGGCTGAACGGAAAACAGATAAAGGATGTTGATCAGTTCGTTCGTGACGTCGGGAATCTGAAAGCAGGCGAGACAGCTCAATTTACGCTTATCAGAGACGGACGTGAAAAAGCGCTTTCCGTCAAAATTGAGGAACGGGATCAGAAGGTCGTCTCCGATAACGGCAAATTATGGCCGGGCTTTATTGCGGTTCCGCTGACAGATGAGATACGCAAGGAAATCGGTCTGAACGATCAGAGTGTAAAGGGTGTCGTCGTGACGAATATTCTTGAAAAATCTCCTGCTGCGGCCTTACGGCTTCAGAACGGCGATATAATTACCGCTGTGAACGGAAAACGCGTAACGAATCTGAAAGATTTTTATAGTGCGATGGACCTTACCAGAACAAATACCTATTCCTTCGATGTTTATACAAACGGGGGAACAATAACGACCGGAACATACAAGGTTAATGTACGGTAAAATGTTATGCCGGAAACGAGCTGATTAGTTTCTTTATATTGACTAAATAAGTTCATTTCTGGTATTATAACTTCTACATGTATGGTAAATTGGGCCGTAGTATCTTCCCGTTTAATACTACGGCAATTTGCAAAGCATATTTCGGATAGTTGAGGTATAATAATGTACGCACTCATTGAATATAAGGGTAAACAGTACAAAGCAGAGAAGGGTGCCCTTTTGCAGGTTGATAAACTTGATGCAGACAAAGGTTCGGAAATTGATATTGATTCCGTTTTACTCGTAAGTGATGGTGATAAAATCAGTGTCGGAGCTCCGTACGTTAAAGGTGTAAAAGTTCAGGCCGTAGTAGAAGATACCTTTAAGGATAAAAAAGTTCTTGTTCTGAAATACAAGAGTAAGAAGGATTACCACCGGCTTATCGGCCATCGTCAGCAGTATACGAATATTCGTGTGCAGGACATTGTCGTAGCGTAATTGTATGACATCGGTTCTGCTTGTCCGCAGAAAGGACGGAACATTCCGTTCGTGCAAGGCCGAAGGACATTCGGGGTTTTCTGTAAAAGGAACCGATATTGTATGTGCAGCTGTTACTGTTTTGCTGAGAACCGCAATGCAGGTTCTTTCTGAGACGGACAGTGTTATGCTGAAAGATCATGTTGGCCGGCGGGGAACGGTGTCGTTTGCCGCCGAACTGATACAAGATGAACCTGAAACGAAGAACAGGCTTGTTTGCATTGAAGATTTCCTGGAAGACGGACTTGATTCTCTTCAAAAGGAATTCCCTGCGAACGTAGAATTGGAAATTAAGACAGAAGCTTTTTAGCGGAGGAATATTATGGGACGCACGAAAGGCGGCAGCGGTGCCAAAAATGGCCGCGATTCAAACCCGAAACACCTCGGGGTAAAAAAATTCAGTGGTGAATCGGTAAGCGCCGGCTCAATCATTGTTAAACAGCGGGGAACAAAATTCAATCCCGGAGAAAATGTTATGAAGGCAAAAGATGACAGCCTTTTTGCAACTGCAGACGGACACGTTGAATTTTCAGAACGTAAAAATAGAAAAGTTGTTTCTGTAACGCCTGTTAAGGCATAACAGCTTTTTTTAACAATGCTTTGTACCCGGTTCAGTCAATCTGCTCCGGGTATTTTTTTTGTGATGGGAAAAGAGTATGATTCAATTTGCAGATGAAGCCGTAATTGAAGTTTATTCAGGTAAAGGCGGAAACGGCTGTATTTCTTTCCGCCGTGAAAAATATATTCCGCTCGGCGGACCGTCCGGCGGAGATGGTGGTAAAGGCGGAGACGTCGTTTTCTGTGTAAAAAGAAATTTACGGACACTCGCAAATTTGCGGTTTCATCCTATATTTAAAGCTAAGAACGGTCAGGACGGGATGAGCTGGAACAAATATGGGAAGGAAGGGGATGATGTTGTTATTCCGGTGCCACCGGGAACTGCACTTTTTGATGCAGAGACGGGAGAACTTATTCATGAATTTCTGTCTGATGATGAAAACGCACGGTTTGTCTTTCTAAAAGGCGGAAAAGGCGGATGGGGCAATGTTCATTTTAAAACATCAACCAATCAGGCGCCGCGTTATGCGCATGAAGGGAAGCCTTCCCAGATGCGTAAGATCCGGGTTGAACTCAGCATCATGGCTGACGCGGGGCTTGTCGGTTTTCCGAATGCAGGGAAATCTTCTCTTCTTACCGCTTTTACCAATGCCCGTCCGAAAATTGCGCCTTATCCGTTTACGACAAAGATTCCGAACCTGGGGGTGCTGCATGTCGATTCTGATACTGATATTATAATTGCAGATATCCCCGGAATAATACAGGGAGCTTCCGAAGGGCACGGCCTGGGACATAAATTCCTGAAACATATATCCCGTACTGCCTGTCTGATTTTTATGGTTGACTGTTCGGCTGATAATTATCTGGCGTCGTATGATATACTCTGTAGTGAGCTTTCCGCTTATTCAGCAACTCTTGCGGAAAAACCCCGGATTATTTTATGCAATAAAATAGATATTGACGGCTGCAGGGAACGTGCCCGTGAAATTTCTGATTTCGTGCATAAAAAAGACCCCGGAATTCCGGTACTGCCTGTTTCTGTTATACAGAAAATTGGTCTGAAAGACGCACAAAAAGAGATTGTTTCGCTTGTTAACAAACTTGCAGATCACGAAGTGCCTCCGGCGGACGTAAAAACGGATTCGTCGGATTTTATGATCGCTGATTCTGTCGATGAAGATATGCCGGTTCAGTTTCCGGGTTCTGAAAAATGAGACTGGCAATTCTTGGGGGGAGTTTTAATCCGATTCATATCGGACATCTGTCTCTGGCTGATGAGGTCCGGGTGGAATTAGGGTACGATAAAATTCTTTTTGTTCCTGCTTCTGTTCCTCCTCACAAGATCATGAATGACGCTGTTGGGGGGAACGACCGTTTGGAAATGATCCGGCTGGCATGCGAAAATAATTCTTCGTTTTGTCCGGAGAGTTGTGAACTTGACAGAGGCGGTATTTCATATACGTATGATACGATTTGCTTTCTTGAAAAGAAATTTGAGGATGAACTAGAAGGGAAGATAGGTATTATAATGGGACAGGAACTTGCTGCCGAATTCTATAAATGGTATAAAAGCAGCGAGTTGTCTGCAAGGGCTGATATAATAGTTGCCCGCCGCCATATTGTACCAGATAAAAGTTCTGCTGCGGCGTTCCGGAATACAGCTGAGGGACCGTATACCGGTGGTGATACATCGGATGAGACACTGCAGGATCTATCGTACCCGCACAAGGTTCTGCAGAATCCATTGCTTCCTATTTCTTCAACAGAAATCAGGTGCAGAATTTCGGAGCAGGGAAGTTGGCGGTACCTTGTCCCTCAGCCGGTTTATCATTATATTATACAGAGAAATTTGTATGGATATAAAAGATACTTCGCAGAATGATAACGATTTAAAACCGATCATCGAAAAAGTACGACAGTATACGCTGGCCGCAGTTACTAAACAGCGGTATGAGCATTCGGTCCGTACTGCTGAAACAGCTGCCGGCTTGTGCCGGATTTTTAAGATTGACGCAGACCGGGGTTTTCTTGCAGGCATCGGTCACGATATGTGTAAAAACATGAACGATACATTGCTTCTCTCTCTGGCTGGTCACGACGGAAAGCCGATTTCGTATTTAGAGAAAGGCAAGCCTTCTCTTTTACATGGAAGAGCTGCAGCGGTAAAAATGTACGAGGATTTTCATGTAACTGATACGGAACTGCTTCAGGCAGTAGCCTGTCATACCTTCGGTGCTCCCGATTTATGCGATCTTGCTAAAATACTGTATGTGGCGGATAAAATAGAACCGGGGCGCAGTTATAGTACGGAAGAATATCGTTCAAAACTTTTTAAGATGGATTTAAATACACTGACCAGAACTGTAGTACAGGACAATATTTCCTATCTGGAAAAGAAAAAACATTCCATTGCAGCAGAGACGATTCATTTTCTGGATTCATTAAAGCAGCAGACAGATCAAAAACAGGAAAAAGGTTCTAAGAAATAATGAAACATAAAATTCGACGTGAATATAAAGGCCTCTTGTTCCTTTTGATTATAATATTTATTCTTTCCGCAGTTACGATTGTCATGATTTTTTCTCTTTCGACAGATCCTGTTGAAGAAAATGTAAAAAACGATCAGGTTATTACGATTCTGTTTTTTATGGAAGATAATAAAAAGCTGCTGTCCACCGATATGTTTATTTACTATCCTGTCTCCCGCCGGGGATCACTTATCGATATCCCCCTGAATACCGGAGCTATTTACGCAAGTCTTGGTCGTGTTGACGGAATAGCTGCTGTTTATGCAGAGAAAGGAATTGATGCGTATAAAAGAGAGATAGAAAAACTTACCGGTACTTCCATTCCTTTTTATCTGGGAGTAACAAAAGAAGATTTTATGCAGATTACCGATTATCTTGGGGGAATGGACGTATTTATTCCTGCTCCTGTTGATGTTTCTTCCGACGACGGCAGCAGATACCTGTTACCTTCTGGCGCTGTAACGCTCGACGGGGATAAGGTCGACAGCTACCTTACGTATAAACTTCCAGAGGAAACGGACACGGATGTTTCGGAACGCAGACAGAGTGTTATGCTGGCGTTTATTTCCGCTTTATCAGGAAAAATGAAAGGGTTGCTGACAAAAAACTATTTTGATGCATTTGGAGGAAAATTTAAATCGAATATAGATTCAAAAAGTATTTACAAACTGTTTTCTGTTATTTCCGGTGTTGATTCGGAAACGATCACTACGCAGACGGTCACAGGTTCTAAACGGCTTGTAGACGGTAAAATGCTTTTGTTCCCGTATTATGACGGACAGCTTATAAAAGATGTTGTAAAACAGGCAACGAATGCGATTGTTAACTATAACGGAACGACAAACAATCGGATATATGTTCTTGAGATACAAAACGGTACAACGACACAGGGTTTGGCTCATAATACCGCCGCACTGCTCCAAAGCGCAGGATATGATGTTCTCAGTACTCTCAATGCAGATAAAAACGATTATCAGCATACAAAGATAATAGATCATATAGGTAATCCCGAAGTTGTAAAAAGCCTCGGAGATTTTATTAATTGTACAAATATTCAGAATGAAGATGCTGCAGCCTCTTCCGCCGATATCATGGACTCTTCAAATGATAATGTAGATTTTACCCTGATTCTTGGCAAGGATTTTGACGGACGCTATGTGCGTGCAACGTCAGGAAGCAGTGCGGTACCGGAAAACAACGCCGGATCGGACACAGATAAAACTGAATGACAGGTACCTTCATCTGAAAATAAGGATTGAAAATGAAAACGATAGAAGAAAAAGCGCTTGAAATAGCCCGGCTCATGGAAGAGGGAAAAGGTAAGGATATTTCTGTTCTTGATATTTCGGAACTCAACAGCTGGACGGATTATTTTGTAATTGTTACAGTCAACAGTTCCGCACACTGGCAGGGCCTCTATAAAATGGTCAAAGATTATATAAAAAGTAATGATCTTGAGATTCATCTGACCAACAGAAAATCTTCCGATGGAGACGACTGGAATCTGATCGATATAGGACCGATTGTCGTACATCTCATGTCGCAAAAAGCACGGAATTTTTATGAACTAGAAAAATTGTGGCACGCCGGCAGGAAACTGGATTACAAAAAATAGCTATCAAAAAGAACCGAAATGAGAAGCGTCATTTTGGTTCTTTTTGAATAATCTACAGATCTTCTTCTTCGTCATTGAATTCGTCGTCAAGAAAGTCTTCGTCATCGGGTCTCAGATTGTATCCGTCTTCTTCTTCAATGTCGTCATATGGTTCGTCAATGTCGTCTTCTTCGTCTTCAAAGGCGTCTTCATACAAATCTTCGTCATCATCGAATTCATTTAAAGAGTCTCCGTCGCCATCGTCTTCAAAATCATCCTCGTATTTGTCAAAGTCTTCCTCTTCGTCACCGAACGAAAATCCCATTTCTGCAAGTGGTGAATACTGGTATTCATCATCGCTGTCGAACATATCTGCCTCCTCTAACCATTAGCAAACAAAATGTAAATGAGGTATGTTCTTATGTCAATCGTTTTTTACAAAAAAAATGATTTTTTTTATTACCGGCGGGAGTAATATGTAACAGGTATAAAGTATTTGACATAACCCGGAAAAATTGTATAATAGAGCAGTATATGTTGGCTACTGTACATGTCTCTGCACCAGCAAAGGTTAATTTGCATCTTAGAGTTTTACCGAAGCGGACGGATGCATTGCATGGAATTGAAAGTATATTTCAGACGGTGAATTTGTTCGACGAATTCAATGTATGTAAGACTGCTGAACCGGGCAGCTGCATTGTTGATTGTAGTACAATGACGTTGCCTGGCGTGAATACTTTTACGGAAACATATAAAGCGTATTGTGCACTAACCGGTTTTCGTGCAGGTATACGCGTTGCGCTTACAAAACGGATTCCTGCAGGAGGCGGTTTAGGAGGTGGATCTTCCGATGCTGCTGCATTTCTGTATTCGCTTGACGTTTTAAATGGAACCAGTCTTTCCATGAAACAGGCCGTTGCGATAGCCGGTGAAGTGGGAAGTGATGTATTTTTTTTCCTGCATTGCAGAAATTCTACGTCTGTATGTGCAGTGGTAACAGGCCGTGGTGAGAAAGTTCGTCTTATCAAGCCGCGTACTGATTTACATTTTGTACTGGTATTTCCGGGAGTATACTGTTCAACAGCCGAGTGCTATGGTCTGCTGGATAGACGTACGGTTTCCGGAGAGACAGAGGTATTTCCGGCGCTTGAGGAGCTTGAAACTGTGTACAACGGTCCGGTAACGAACTGGCGGTTCAGAAACAGTTTTACCTCTGTAATAGTGCAGAAATATCCGGTGATTGGGCTGGCTGCTGATGATTTGCGGAAGGCAGGCGCTGTTTTCACCGAGATGTCCGGTTCGGGCTCTACTGTCTACGGGGTCTTCGAAACCTTCGAAGAGGCTCAGAAGGCTCAGAAAAAACTTGCTCAGAGATGGGAGAATTGTGTGGTTGCATGATTTTCCCTGGAAAGATAGAGATTCTCTATTTTTTTTGGTTCTACTTAGTACGTATGTACGACAGAGGTGAGCTATGCAGGTAACAGAATTAAGAATTCGAAAGGTGACAGGAGAAGGTAAACTTCGCGCGTATGTGACGGTTACGTTTGATAACTGTTTTGTTGTTCACAATGTTAAAATCATTGAAGGAAAGACCGGATTATTTATCGCAATGCCCAGCCGGAAAACGGCCAACGGCGAATATAAGGATGTAGCACATCCTATCAGCCCTGAGTTCAGAACAGAACTTCAGAATAAGATTCTGGAAGAATATAACGCAGGCCATGTAGAAGAGGCAGGTGTTAAGTCTGTACCTGAAGAGGGCGGTAACTGATTTTGTTCATATTGGGACGTCGGCAAGTGGTAAGCCCCCAGCTTTTGGTGCTGGTATTCCACAGGTTCGAATCCTGTCGTCCCAGTTAATTATATTTTGATTGGATTTTTTTTAAGGAGTTCCTTTATGGATCAGTTAGTGATTAACGTAAAAACCCGCAAGGAAACGGGGAAGAAAGCGGCGAAAGTACTTCGTACAACAGGACGTCTGCCTGCAGTTATGTATAATACAAAGGGTGAATCAACAATGATTGATGTTGATGAGGCAGAATTCAACAAAGTCTGGAGGACTATTACTCCGACGACACTTGTTACGCTTAAGCTTGATGGAAAGACATCTTACAGTGCTTTTATAAAAGATACGGAGTATAATATACTTTCCGACAGAGTCCTTCATGCTGATTTTTATGTCGTAGAAAAAGATACTGTTATTACGACGAATATGAAGATAAAGCTTGAAGGAACGCCGACCGGTGTTTTAAAGGGCGGTTTTATGGTTACTCATACACCGAAGCTTAAAATTCAGGCTCCGTCGGCTGTATATCCTGAAAGGATTTCAATTGATGTTTCAGGGATAAATATCGGTGAAACATTCCGTGTTAAAGATATGAAGCTGGAAAAAGGAGTTAAGGTTATGACTGATGCAGAAACTCCGCTTGTCAGCGTTTCTCCTGCCCGATAGATACGGGTATGTTGAAGGGAGTCCCCGAGAGGGGACTTTTTTTTTGTTTTTCTTTGCTATAGTATATAATACAGTTCTGTATGGATACATCCGATATACAATTTATTACAGCATTTGAAAGCCGCTTTATCAGGGGACTGTCGGAATGCGGCGTTTCTCTGCCGCTTTTTGCAGAACGGGGAATGTCTGTCGGAGCGGCTGTTTCCGGCGGCGCCGATTCTGTCGCCATGCTTACAGCGCTTGTTTCCACTGCAGTGAAGGCCGGTGTAACGATTAACGTTGTTACGATAAACCACAATATGCGTCCGGAAGAAGAGACTGCCGGCGATGCTGACTTTGTGGAGCGGCTCTGTTCATATTTTTCGACAGATAATTTTCCTGTGTCTTGTACGAGAATAGATATCCCGGCCGGAAAAGTTCATGCTGCTGCGGAATATCGTGGACGGGGGGAAGAGGAGGCCGCCAGATTTTTACGATATGAGGCTTTTTCACGGTTTGCTGCGGATACGGATGTTTCCTGCATCTGCCTTGCACATAACAGAAACGACCAGCTTGAAACGCTGCTTATGCGGTTTCTTCAGGGAAGCACCGGTTCTGCTGCTGCAGGAATCAGCAGACGTCGGGATCTTTTTGTACGTCCTCTTATTGCTGTTTCCCGGGAAGACATAGAACGGTATCTTACACTGCGGTGTATTTCATGGCGGACGGATGCCACAAATTATGATACGCGCTATCTGCGGAATCGTATCCGGAATATTCTTATGCCCCAACTTGATACGCTGGTTCCCGGATGGCAGCGGGCTGTACTGACTGGTGCCGGGAAAAATCAGGAAGATGAAGAAGTCCTTTCGGCCGAAGTTGCCCGCATTCAAGACTGGAATAGGCTTGATACCGGTGTTTCAATGGATGCCGCTGTATTTTACAGCCAGAAAAAGGCTGTCCGCAGGCGATTACTGTACAAAGCATTCGACCTTATTTCGTGTACCGTTCGCATTCCGTATTCTTTTGTTGATCGTGTATGTTCCCTGGACGCGGAATATTCCGGTCCTTTTAAAGTACAGACAACCGGCATACAGGTTTCGTCCGATGAAGCTGTTATTTTTGTCAGAAAGGCGCTAAAATACGCGACTGAACGGGGGTTTTACGTTATAATAAAAAAACGGGGTGAATACAACCTTCCCTGCGGACAACTTGAAGTTTTTGCCGATAATAACGGAAATTGTACCGGGGTCGGGTTTTCAGGTGGTAACGGCAGCGGTCTTCTTATAAACGGAATACAGTTCCCGTTTTGTGTGCGTTCGATACAACCGGGGGATGAAGTAGAGACAGCCGGAAACACAATGAAAAGCGTAGCCGATGTTTTTTCTTCATGGCATGTCTCGGAAGATCATAAAGGAATTATTCCCGTAGTTCAGGAATTGCGGAGTTCTGATCAGAAAATAGTACTGATTTGCGGAAGTCTCTGCGGCTATGGAGACTGGGTTGTCATGCAGAACGGTATAGGCAGATATGAACATGAATAAAAAATGCAGTCTTAAAAAGTTACTTCCTCTGTGTATGCTGCTATTAGTGCAGATTCCGGTTCCTGCACAGGCTGATAAAGCTGCAACTACTGCTGCCAACAGACAGACGGCGTTGCGCTATCTGCTTCTTGCAAAAGAATATATCAATGATTCCGACTGGGATACAGCTATAGCCGAGGCTCAGCTTGGTTTGTCATATGACGCGACTATTGCTGACCTGTGGTACGTTATGGCCGTCGCAGAAAGTAATAAGGGAGGAGTCCTCAGGGATATACTGCCGTATGTTACGACAGCACTTACAGAAAGTCAGTGGGTCGATTACAACCGCGACGGTGCAAGAGTCCTTTATGCTGATATTCTGTCTGATACCGGTAAATGGCGGCAGGCTGTTGCAGTGCTGGATACTGCTCCGTTTCTTTATTCCGCAGATGCCGAATATATCCGCATTCAGGCATATTACCGGATGCATACAGCGGATTCTATCGAAAAAGCCCGTGAAAAAGTAGATTCGGTACGCCGGATTTATCCGGACGATACGAGATTCCCGTTGATTTTTTTCAAATATGAATACGGATATCATCTCAGCGAAACATCGCTTTCAGAAGCACTTGCAGCTGCTTTTATCACGCATATGCCTCAGTACCGTACGGTAAGTTCCGAGCTTGCTGTTTATATGGCGACATTTGCAAAGGACAGCGAAGAACAGAAACGAATGCTTCAATCTTTTTCCGCAAAAAACATGCGGCATCCGCTTTATGCAATAGTTGCGCTGAAGGCTGGAATTCTGGATCAGCAGGCGGCATATGATTATTTTTGCAGTTTTGCCGATAAGAAAATTTCCGTTTCATATCTTTCCGAGTTTGCACCGCTTATTACTGACAATGAGGTGAAAAAACAGTTCGTACAGTATCTTACGGCGTATGCCGGAACACTTGTTGAAGATACGAACGGTGACCTTGAACCTAATCTTGTTATTAAATATCGCCGCGGTCGTCCTGAAGCAATCACCTGGGACCAGAATAGCGACGGGGTGAACGAATGGGAAGCCGTTTGCGACTTTGGCGTTCCGGTCTCAATTGATTTACCTGAAGACCATATACATTCTGTTTATGGTACCTATCCGTTTCTGCGTACGGCTGTATTCAGCGATGAAAACGGCAGGCCGCTGGTGACGTTTAATCTCCTTGATGAAACACTGCGCTGGATTCCTTTTTCCGTGAAAGCGTCATTGTTCCTTTCCCGGACACCGGGTTGCGATTTTTATATTCCCGAGGTGCAGCACGATGTTCCGCATCTGAGCGATGCAGACCTCCTTGCTGCTGCATCAAGTTATGAAGTTCCGTTGCAGGAATATGAGGGAGCGTTTGTGAAATTTTCTATTCTTGACGGAATCCCGCAGTCTTCTGCATATTATAAGAACGGCAGCTGTTACGCGCGATGCAGATTTAAGGACGGCATTCCTGATGTGCGGACGGTAGATGCGGATGGAGACGGTATTTTTGAGACGACGGAGACATACGGATTTGATCCGCAGAATCTGATGCATCGAACGGCAGCAGAGAATATGCAGTGCATGATGAATTTGTTCGGTCGTCCGGAATATGGAAACGGTATTTACGTAAAAATGATTCAGGTAGATACTGATAAGGACAACATAGCTGATTTTTCTGAAGAATATCTGGCCGACGACGCAAAAATAACTTCCTGGGATTCAAATAACGACGGGTTATGGGATATACGATACGTCCGGTATCCCGAAAATAAGAACGGCGAAATACCGGCAGCCATCTACTTTTATCTTATGCCGGAAAGAAAACTTGTTTCCGTTGCTTTGATTGATGACAAACCTGTTACTATTACGAGTGACAAGACGATATATACGGTGGTAAAAGGACATATGCAGGATTTTTACTGGATAGGAGTACCGGGACCGGAAGAAATGGAACAAAAAATCGGAGAGGCAGTCGGCCGGGCCGGTTCGCAGGGAGTACGCGTTAGTGTCGACGCTCCGCCGGATCAGTTTACTGCAGTTCAGGTCGATAATAAAATATTTGCGCGGCTTATCGGGGGAACTACTGAATCGGAACAGTCTTCCGCTGAAGAATCGGCAAAAACCGAAAATAAGTAAAACAGGTAGATGAAATTATGAATCTGATGAAAAAAAGGTCTTCTTTTCTGCTGACAGTACTGTTAGCAAATGCGTTTTTTTTTACCGCCGGCTGTCAAAGTGTAAAACAGCCTGATCCTGAAACTATTTACAAACAGCCGGATTATACGCTGGATGATGTCAGAAAGGCCGAGATAACACGCATCAATGAAATGATGAAGACGGACAGTATACAGGCGTTGTGGCGTGCTCATCTTTTACAGGATTCAGAGACCGTGTCTCAGTGTATGGACGCTGTTGCTGACGAATATGGAGCAGCCGTACAGAAAAAAGATTATTTTACCGCATTGCGGTTGTATGATTCTTTACGTAATTCCGGTTTTAACGATATTTCCAAACTTGAAATGGGTGCTGACGAATTAAAAAAACTTTCTGTAGAAAATGTACCCGGTCTCGATTCTTCACCGGTTGCAGATACTGCGGCTGATGCCGTTCCCGAGAAAGTCTCAACGTATGTAAAGGGTACCGTAACTGTCTGGGTTGATCGGGGAATTCAGGTGAAGAACGGTGTCGGATATCCCGATATTGTCATAGGTTCCGGGTTTTTTATTGATAAGGCCGGATATATAGTGACGAATTATCATGTAATAAAAGATCTTGTAGATCCTAAATATGAGGGGTATGCACGCTTGTTCGTAAAACTCGCCGATGATCCGGATACCCGTATTCCGTCTAAAGTTATCGGGTGGGACCCTGTTTTGGATCTGGCTCTGCTGAAAACTGAAGTTGACGCACCGTATGTTTTTAACCTCGGAGCAAGCAGGGGGCTTGATGTTGGTGACAAGATTTATGTTATCGGTTCTCCGGTAGGACTTGGAAGAACATTGACATCCGGCGTTGTATCTGCGCTGGACAGAAAGCTGTTCACGACCGGCAGCGTCATGCAGATAGATGCGGCAGTAAATTCGGGAAATTCCGGAGGTCCCTGTATAGACAGTCAGGGAAATGTTCAGGCGGTTGTTTTTGCCGGAATGCTCAAATATGAGGGACTTAATTTTGCAATTCCCGTTGAGTATCTGAAAGATGATCTTCCGACGCTGTATCATGGAGGAAAGAGAGCTCATCCGTGGATTGCCGCTTACGGTCATACGAAAAAAAACGGTACGGAAGAAGCAGGTCTGGAGGTTCAATACGTAATGCCCGGCGGCAGTGCTGATCGTGCCGGGCTTGAACCGGGCGATATTATTATTTCTATAAACGGGAAAAAGATACATAATCTTGAAGATATGCAGAACGAACTGCGACGGAATGTTCCTGATACTATTATCAGAGTGACATATACGGCGAACGCCGGCGATGATTCGGAAGGGTTGTTGTATCTTTCTGAACGCCCGGAAAATCCCGGATATGAAATTTATCAGAACGATGTCGTTGCCGGTTCTTTTGTCCCTTTGCTGGGAATGAAACTTACCGCAGTTTCGACTGCTTATCGCAACCGATATTCTATATCCGATATAATAAAGGGGAGCATTGCCGATGAGTCGGGTTTTTCGGTAAACGACCCTGTCGCAGTTTTAAAAGTTAAATTCAGCGATGATAATTCGATCATGTATACGGAACTTAGTCTTAAAAGACGAAAGCAGGGATATCTTGATGCAAATATAGGTCTCAGTACCCAGCTTGATAGTCCGTATTATTTTTAAGTTTGAACGATGACAGCAGGAAAACAAAATGACAGAGATGAAATATAAAAGGAATTTTTGCATTGTAGCACATATCGATCATGGAAAATCCACGTTGTCCGATCGGTTGATTCAACGGGCAAAGATTATCGATGATCGCCAGATGAAAAATCAGATTCTTGATTCTATGGATATAGAGCGGGAGCGTGGCATTACCATAAAAAGCCAGGCGGTAACTATTCCGTATCACGCAAATGACGGTCATGATTATGAATTAAATTTTGTTGATACTCCGGGACATGTAGATTTTAGCTATGAAGTTTCCCGTGCTATAGCTTCCTGTGAAGGTGCGCTTCTGCTTATAGACGCATCTCAGGGCGTGGAATCCCAGACTGTGAGCAACATGTATCTGGCCCTTGAACACGATTTGACTATCGTGCCGGTGATAAATAAAATTGATCTCCCGTCTGCTGATATTCCGAATGTCAAGCATCAGATAGAACACGATCTTGGACTGTCTGTGGACAATATACAGCTGGTTTCAGCAAAGACAGGGCAGGGAATAGATGCGTTGATGGAAGCTATCGTCAAAAGATTTCCACCGCCGGCGGGAAATCTGGATGCACCGTTGCGTGCTCTTATTTTTGACTGTAATTATGATTCCTATCGTGGCGTAGTCGTCCATGTGCGGATTATTGACGGGCAGTTAAAAACCGGCGATACGATAAAATTCATGAACAGCGATGCCGAATATAAGGTTGAACAGGTCGGAATTTTCCGGATAAAATTTGAAGAGACCGGTGAGCTTGCGGCTGGTGACGTTGGGTATATCATAGCCGGTATAAAAACCGTAAGTGACGTCCGGGTTGGCGAAACGATAACTCTGGCTGAAAATCCTGCGCAGGAAGCTATGCCGGGATTTAAGGATGTAAAACCTGTCGTTTATTCGTCGATCTATCCTCTTGATTCCAACGACTATGAAGAACTGAAAGACAGTATGGACCGCCTTAAACTGAACGACGCAAGTCTTGTCTTTGAAAAAGATAATTCTCTTGCATTGGGGAACGGATTCCGGTGCGGTTTCCTTGGACTTCTTCATCTTGAGATAATCCAGGAACGGCTTGAGCGAGACTATGATCAGGCTGTCATTTTTACCGCTCCATCGGTCAGATACCGGCTTGTCCTTACGAATGGTGATGCCGTATTTATAGATAATCCTTCCGAATATCCCAGTGGACGAATACGGAGTGCTGAGGAACCGTATATTCGTGCTTCGATAATAACACCGGCTGAATATATTGGTTCTATTATTGCGCTTTGTACGGAAAAGCGCGGAGAACAGACAAACATGGTTTATCTGGATGAAAAACGTGTTGAACTTACGTATGAAATGCCGCTGGCGGAAGTCTTGTTTGATTTTTATGACAAACTTAAAAGTTATTCGCGCGGGTATGCGTCGTTCGATTATGAAGTGATAGAATATCGCGCGACAGATCTTGTGAAAGTCGATATTCTGATAAACGGAAAGATAGTTGATGCACTTTCCTTTCTTACCTATAAATTGAATGCAGTAAAACGGGCCCATGAAGTTTGTTCCCGGCTCAAGGATGAAATAAGCCGGCAGCAGTTTAAAATTGCTATTCAGGGTGCTATCGGCAGTCAGATCATAGCGCGTGAAACGGTCAATCCCGTTCGCAAGGATGTCACTGCAAAATGTTACGGTGGTGATATTTCCCGAAAGAGAAAGCTACTTGAGAAACAAAAAGAAGGGAAAAAACGGATGAAGATGGTCGGAAACGTAGAGCTTCCGCAATCTGCGTTTCTTGCAGTTCTGAAGGAAAAGGAAAACTAGCAGCTGGCAGCCATCAATAACTGTTCGCCGATAGTGATATCTTTCAAGAAGAAATCGATCTCTGCACGAATCCGTTTGAGAAACGATTTGTCAAGGCTCAGTTTATATCCGTCCGGAAAGTGCAGATACAGATATTCCCGTTCCGAAAGCAGCAGCTGCAGCTCGCTATTGCGTTCTGTTTCCGGAATATTTTGTCCGGTCGTAAGAATTTCTTTGATGCGTATCAATGCCTGCTTTTCAGCTGTATAGAAATTTGCTATGGCAGTACGATCCACTTTTTTTCCCATCGATTCTGCTGCAGCGGTAATCACCGGGGGGCGCTGCGCAAAAACTGTTTTGATATCTGTCTGCGGAATACCGAGTTCAAGGCCTTCTTTGCCGGCATCGAAGATATTTTGTGCCGTTGAAAAAATATCAGTGAAATTCTGTGCATATCCGGCAAGGACGGCTGTGGTAATAAGTTTTTCATTTTTTTTACCTGTCATCTTTTTTGTTCCCGGCCCGAATGCAGCTGTAAAATTTTCTGCCGGAGCAAGCCGTCCGCAGGAAAGAAGCTGTTCCGTATGGGCTGGAGTTCCCCTTGCATGTGTCGTTCCCGGGCGGTATGAGAAATCCATACCGGCAATAAAGACCGGAACACCGGCAGAACTCCGCATCCGGAGTGCAATATAAACTGCTGCAAGTCCAACAGATCCAAGTGGCGGTATGGTTGCCGGTAGTATTCCTGCCGCGTTCAGACGTCCAAGAAATCGTGTATCATCATACAGTGAAGCAAAAAATACTGCCGGGCCGCCGGTAAAATCTGCTGTAGGGGGAAATGCTGTCATATCAAGCAGAATGGTTTTTTTTATTTTTGCGGCGCCGATATATGCCCTGCTTATTATTGTCTGGGATTCAAGACCTATAACAGCGTCAGGCAGTATCTTGCGCTGCAGCAAGGCGGGCAGCGCAGCATCAGTTGCAAGTATAATGACGCTTTCTCTGCAGGTAATAAATTCCGGGGCTGCAAGCAGCCCGTCGAGGCTTGGTCCCGCTCCTAAGACAAGCAGCGGTTTTTCACTACGGAAACTTGTAACGGTCCGGGAATACGGTAATCGTGAAAGATTTCTAAAAACATTTCTCGAATATTGACGGCCGAAACGTACCAGTGTTATCCTGTTTTTCCAGAATTGTGCAATGGAACCTTCGCAGGTTCCGGCAAGTTCTGTATAAAAGGTTGGTGCGAACTGTGTTCCCGAAGAAAAATCGAGTCGCAGTACCCGCCTGAAAATCCCCGGTGCAGGAAGTTCAAAACCGTTGGACAGAACCGGCTTCTGCCTTTGAATCAGTGCGGGAAGGCGGCAGAGGTCCTCCTGCGGTACAAGACTTATTTTCTTTAGGATAGCTTCAGCTTCATTGCGTTTTTCCGCGTATTGTTTCTGCACTACTGTTTGCAGTTTTTCTTTTGCAAGTTCGTAAAGCGCCTTGTCCTGTTCGCAACCGAGTATGAAAGTACCCGGCGGCAGTTTGGCAAGAAGTTCCGGCAATCCGTACCAGAGACAGGGAGAAAAGCACAAAATCAATGTTCCCGGAAGCAGTTTTAATTCTGAGACAGTACGCACAACTGTCCGCTGCGGATTGTACCGCGAATAAAGATATTTTTGCTGATATAAAATAGAAAAGCCCTGACCGGAAGGTACCAGACAGGGCTTGTTTTTTTTACGAGCGGTATCCAAAAGAACTCCGTCAGTTCGTGGTTTTCTGGGAGTCGTTGTTCATGAAGTATTTAATAAATACAGAAGCAACGTTGTTTTCAACTTTCGGACTGTTGAATAAAGCAGCCTGGGCTGAGTTCTGATCATAGCCGGAAAGTTCCGAAGCAAAAGCAGCTGTCATAGTACCGGCATCGGACTGGTCGTTTTCAATGTCGTTGAGCTGAAGTACCAGAATGTTGTTTCCGAGTACGACGGGATCAGAAAGTGTTCCCTTTTTAAGTGAGAATGCAGTTTTCAGGAAATTATCATTGGATTCGGCCCCTGCCAGTTCTTTGACTGTGTCCGTTGGTATCTTGGAAAGAACAGAAACGTTACCGTAGTTAAGGGGAAATGCCGGAACTTTGATTTCTTTTATATTATACTGGTTACATGCTGCCGCGAATCCGTCGGAAGCTGCTTCAGTACTGAATTTTTTAGCTATAGTTGTAAAATAGTCTTCGATATGTCCTTTCTGGTACGATTTCAGATAGTTGTAAACAACGACGACCATGTCGCTGTCGTTGAAGTCAGGCTGAACGGCAGCTCCGTCCGCATGAAAGATTGAAAAACCTTTTTCTGTTTTTACCGGATCGCTTGTCGTATCTTTTGCCAGAGAGGTAACCAGTTTGAAATCTGCATCGGCAGGAATAACATTTTTCAGTTGATAGGCATAGCTGCTGGTAAGTTTTCCCTGTCCGTTGCTGTACGTTTTTTCGGAATACTCTGTGACGGCGTCTCCGAATGTTATTTCATTGCTGTTCAACCGGCCCAGAATTTTTTTCGCTTCTGCTTCGTCCGTGGTGGTAATGACGGACATATCATATTTTACAAAATCTTCCGCATGAGCTTTACCGTATGCGATTTTTTCACTGTCGGGATATCCCGTCGTGTTGAAAGCTGCGAGGCTGAACGCACGTTTTTCCTGATCCATATTTTTGAGGAACGGAATTTCCGCGGAGGCGGATTTGAGGCCGAACAGACTGTCTTTCCCAACGGTTCCGTTGGAGCCGAAGCAGTCAGCATAGTAGCGCTGGTAGATAAGAGAATCCGTCACCTGCTGCCGCAGTTGTACTTTTTTTGATTCTGGTGTCTGTTTATAGATCTTTGCAGAATACTTTCCGTTTGCGTCCTGAAAGTAGGGGAGCATTGTACGATTGACGGCAGCGTCCGGAACCATCCAGCCGCTTTTTTCTACGGCACCTTTATAAGCCATAGAGGTGACAGTCGCATTGAATGCATAGCTGAAAATATAAAGATAGGAGGAATTATCGATTTCCTGTCCCTGATTTTTAAACATTTCAGCATAATTTGCAACATTTGTCGAAAAATCAGTACCCTGTTCGTATTTTATCGATTTACCGTCGTATTTTCCGAATGGCGGCAGTTTAGTACCTCTCGAACTTCCTCCTACGAATGCTGGCAGCAGAACAAAAACGAATGCCGCAATAAGCAGGACTATAACCGATCCGATACTATAGAAATTTTTTTTCATAAAAGTCTATTCCTCAAATTATATTACAAAAGTATATAATTTTACCACGCCGTGCAATCGATGTCAACGTACCGACTCTGCCAGTGTTTTGCAGTACTTGACAACTGTTGTTTGAAGAGCTATTTTATATAAAGAGCTGTGAGGGAGAAGAGTAGGTTTACCCTGCGGTACAGAGAGAATTTCCGACGCTATCGGAAATCCGGCTGGTATGTTTTATTCTATATTTCAGTCGGATGCCGGTGCATGGTTGAGAGAAATTCACCGAAAGAAAACGGCCTCATGCCGGCAGTTGTTCTGTCCGAAAACCACTCCTGAGCTATGCACCGAAACGTATCCAGGATTTATTCCAACCGCGGATGCCCGGTAGGCTGCATCGTTACCCCGCGACAAGGGGGAGCCAAGTGCGCAGAAGAGCAGACACTTTCTTCTGCGAAAAAAGGTGGTACCGCGGTTTCCTTTTTTTGGTAATCGTCCTTTACGTTCTTTTCAGCATAAGAGGTACAAATTATGGCTGAACTTTCATCGAAAGACAAAAAAAAGCTGGAAAAACTGGCACTCCTGCGCCATTCCATGTCTCACGTTATGGCTGCTGCTGTCAAAAGACTGTATCCGGATGTTAAATTTGCAATCGGACCTTCTATTGACGACGGTTTTTATTATGATTTCGATTTGCCCCATAATCTGACGGATGAAGATCTTCCGAAGATTGAAGAGGAAATGAAGAGAATCATAAAAGAGGACGTGCCGTTCGAACGCAGCGAACTGAGCCGCGCAGATGCTCTTGCCATGTTTAAAGACCAGCCGTACAAGACCGAACTGATAAACGATCTGCCGGAAGATGCAACGATCAGTATCTATAAAATGGGCGATTTTACCGATCTGTGCCGTGGCCCGCACGTCGAATCTACCGGACGCCTTAATGCGCAGGGATTTAAACTTCTTTCTATTGCCGGCGCATACTGGCGGGGCGATGAACATCGCCCGATGCTGCAGCGTATCTATGCGACGGCGTTCGGAGATCCGAAACAACTGAAAGCCCATCTCGATCGTCTCGAAGAACTCAAAAAACGTGATCACCGTCTGATCGGCAAACAGCAGGATCTGTTTTCCCTGCATGAAGACGCCGGCCCTGGACTCTGCTACTGGCATCCGAAAGGCGGCCGTATGCGTGTTGCTATTGAAAATTTCTGGCGCGAAGAACATTACAAGAACGGGTACGAAATAGTTTTTACCCCGCACGTCGGAAAGAGCTGGTTGTGGGAAACATCCGGTCATTTGGGATTTTACAAAGAATCAATGTACAGCCCGATGGAAATGGACAATACCGATTATTACATAAAACCGATGAACTGCCCGTTCCACATTATGATCTATAATAACAGTAAAAAATCCTACCGCGATCTTCCGTGCCGCTGGGCGGAACTCGGAACCGTTTATCGCTACGAAAAATCGGGAACACTGCACGGTCTGACGCGGGTCCGCGGATTTACTCAGGACGACGCGCATATCTTTTGTACGCCGGAGCAGATGGATTCCGAAATTTCGGAAGTACTCCGTTTTTCGCTTTATATGCTGAAGTGTTTTGATTTTACCGAGGTGAGTGCTTATCTGAGTACCCGTCCGGAAGGGAAGTGCGTCGGTCCGAAAGAAAAATGGGATGCTGCGACGGAAGCACTTCGCGCCGCCATCGTACGAGCAGGACTTGATTACAAGATCGATGAAGGAGGCGGTGCTTTCTACGGTCCCAAAATCGACCTGAAAGTGAAAGATTCTCTCGGCCGCGAATGGCAGCTTTCCACTATCCAGTTCGATTTCAATCTGCCGGAACGATTTCACATGACGTATGTGGATAAAGACGGAAAGGAAAAACAGCCGTACATGATTCACCGTGCGCTGCTCGGTTCGCTTGAGCGGTTCTTCGGTGTTATGATTGAAAACTACGGCGGAGCTTATCCGGTCTGGCTGTGTCCGACGCAGATTCAGGTTATTCCGGTCGGTCATGACTTTGACGAGTATTCAAAGGAAGTCTGGAAAAAACTGCGGGCTGCGGGCATCCGTGCGGAAATCGATGTGAGCGACGACAACATGAAACAGAAAATCCGTAATGCACAGGAACAGAAGATTCCGTATATGTTCATACTCGGCGCAAAGGAGCAGGAAGCAGGAACCGTCAGCATCCGGGTACGCACCGGAGATCAGAAAAACGGTGTAGCTTTTGACGAAGCGCTGCAGACTGTTCAGGATAAAATTGCAAAGAAAGAGCAGCCGTAAGGTTTTTGAATTCTATGGAATCTGATAACAGGAAAAAGTCGGAGTTCCGGCAGATTATCCTCGGATACTACCGGAACAACCGGCGCAACTTTCCCTGGCGGTCTACAACCGATCCGTATGCGATTCTTGTCAGCGAAATGATGCTGCAGCAGACTCAGACTGAACGGGTACTCGTAAAGTACGTAAAATGGATGGAACATTTCCCGTCCGCTGCAGCCCTGTCTGCCGCTTCCTTTTCGGAAGTCCTTGCCGAATGGAACGGGCTCGGGTATAACCGGCGTGCGCGCTATCTTCAGAATGCCTGCATACAGGTTATGTCCGATTACGGCGGAATTTTTCCGAAAACGGCGGAAGAACTTCAAAAGCTGCCGGGGCTCGGACCGTACACAAGCCGGGCTGTTTCGACCTTTGCCTATAATAATCCTGAAATTTTTATTGAAACCAATATCCGGTCGGTTTTTATTTTTTTCTTTTTTGCCGACAGGAACGATTCGGTGTCCGACCGTGAACTTATGCCGCTTATAGCACAGACCCTGTATCGGGAAAATCCGCGGGAATGGTATTATGCACTGATGGATTACGGATCGGAACTTAAAAAAAAGACCGTGAATCCAGGCCGCAAAAGTGCACATTATTCGAAGCAGTCAAAATTTGAAGGTTCGCTTCGTCAGGCGAGGGGTGCGGTTTTGAGACAGCTCACTAAAACCGGCGGCAGGCTGCTGCTTGCCGAAATTGCGCAAACGGAAGGTATAGACTACGGGCGCATTAGTTCCGCTGCGGCGTCACTTGAAAAGGAAGGGTTTCTCATTGTTTCGGATAGTATGTGCAGTCTTGTCTGAATAGGAGTCCTGCCTGCCTCTTTTTTTATGTACGCGTAAGCAGCCCGGCAGATTACAGGGACAGTTCCGTGTTTATTTTTTTTACTGTTGATGATACTATTTATTATACTGCTACAGTAGAAAAAGAGAGGTGATAGTATGCTCCAGAAACGGCGTGCTGAAATTCTAGCAAGAATCAGACAGGAAAAAATGGTAACCGTAACTCTACTCGCCGATGAGTACAAGGTCTCTGAAGAGACTATCCGCCGGGATCTGGTTTTCCTTGAAAGTAAAAAATATTTAAAGCGTGTATACGGAGGAGCCGTTTTACCTGAGTTTTATGATAAAGAACCGGCATATGAAAAAAGAGAGGGCAGTAACCAAGAGCAGAAAGTTGCAATAGCGAAAGCTGCTTCAACATTGATTAATGACGATGACGTTTTGTTTATCGATAATGGAACAACCTGCCTGGAATTGGCAAAACAGCTGGCAGATAAAAATAATCTGACGGTTATTACGTATTCACTGCTTGTTGCCAAAACAATAGCAGAAAACGAAACAGCTAAAGTTTTTCTTCTGGGCGGGCAGCTTCGTAAAGGAGAAATGTCAGTATCCGGTTTTCTTACGAATAATAATTTAAGTGATTTTTTTGCTGATAAGGTATTTATCGGTGCCGGCGGCATTACTGTTTCTGATGGTGTTACGGATTATCACCCTGAAGAGACAAATATCCGTCGGAAGATGATCGCTCATTCCAAATCGATCGTTGTTTTGGCAGACTATACGAAATTCGGGATTTCCGCGATGAATGCAGTTTGTCCTGTCGTTAAAATCGATACTTTAATTACAGATAGCCGTATTAATAAAGATATTAAAGACCAGTACAGGAAAAGCGGAGTCAATCTTATTATTGCTGCCGATAACTGAAATCTGTCTGTTTAATGCCATTTTTTGTTATTTTCCTCTTTATCCATATCCTAATCTTTCCTTAAGGATGCCGTGGCTGGTTATTACGCCACTATGGCATCCTATTTCGTTTCTGCGATCTGTATATGTGGTATTTTGTTTATTTTAGTAAAAAATGTTTGACAATTTGTCATAACGACCCTATAATTATGGTTAATTCCAATAAAAACATGGTATATACAACAAAATACAACATTTTATCTGTATCTGCTGCAAATAAGGACGGTTATTTTGAAAATCCCTGTTTTGATCGGAAAAGACGATTTTTCAGGAGGAAAGTATGAAAAAATTAGTCGTAGTCGGTATCACCATTGGTTTGCTTTGTATTCCGCTTTTTGCGAACGGTACAAAAGCAAAAAATTCATCGTCGGACGTAACGATAGAATTCTTTTGTTCAAAACCCGAACCGGCCCCGGTTTTAAAGCAAATGATAACAAAATTTGAAGAAGAAAATCAGGGAATAAAGGTTGTATTTACCTGCCCGCCGGACGGAGAAACTGTTTTAAAAACCCGATTGGCAGCACATGATATTCCTGATGTTATGAATACCTTCCCTGCCGAAAAATGGTATAAGGATCTTTTTGATGATGGTATTTTAAAAGATTTAACAGGACAGCCGGTTCTTAGCAATGTTTCTGAGGCGACTTTAAAACTTTCAAGTTATCATGGAAAACAGTTTGCAGTGCCAGAAACGCTGAGTATGTATGGTCTTTATTGCCGAAAGGATATTTTTGAAAAATATGGTCTTGCTCTGCCGAAATCATACGAGGAACTCATTGCCGACTGCAAAGTTTTACAGTCTCACGGTATTATTCCGATAGCGTTTCCTGATAAAACCATTGGATTTGTTGGACAGATTATGGAACGGCTCATGGGTGTACTTAATAATAATATTTCCCAAGAATTTGAACAGATTGCAAGTGGAAAACTTGATGCGGAGGATGCTCCTACGTTACAGAAATTTGCAAACATGATGCTGGAACTTCATAAATATTCATATGAAAATTCTTTAACGGTAGATTATGAATCGACTCTTGCTGATGTTGCGAACGGAAAGGCTGCGATGGATATCAACGGTTCTTGGGGATTATCGACACTGGAGGCCAATAACCCCGATATCGATTCAGCTATAGAATTTATACCGTTCCCCAATCCTTACGGCAAGACAAATGTACCCATTAATATCGATACGGCGATAAGTATTTCAAATATTACAAAATACCCGGACGCCTCACTCAAATTTGTTCAATTCCTTATGTCACCGGAAAATGCACAATCATATACGGATTTTGACAAAAATCCGAATGTAATACAGGGGGTTGAGTATCATGTAGCACCGCAGGCTGCCATTTCGCAGTATATTGCTCAGGGAAATATGTTTCTGACACCCTGTAATTTCTGGCCGGTCGGGCTCAGAGATACTTTGGCAGCGCCGACTCAGCAGCTTTATCTGGATGGGAATGTACAGACCTTCTGTACCAATTTTGGAAAAATCATAAAAGAATATTATAGTAAATAAAATTGCGCAGGACAGTAATACTGTTTTACTGTCCTGTACATATCGGTAAAAATTATTTTCTATAGTATGAATTAACAGGAAAACTATGAAGACTCATTTTACGAAAAAAAAATATTGGACACGGTCCCGCGTGTTTATACTTTTTGCTATTCCGGGAACGTTTATGTATGCATTTTTTACTATTCAACCGGTAATTCTCGGGATATGGTATAGTCTGACAGATTGGAATGGATACAGTCCTACCTATCATTTTATAAAACTTCGAAACTATGTAAAAATTTTTCACGATACACGAATTTTCAGTTCCCTGAGTTTTACTTTCCGGTATGCATTCGCTTTAGTCGTTCTGGTTATTCTGCTCAGTCTCATACTCGCTCTGTTACTGGATGCCAAAATAAAAGGGATAACTTTGTTCCGGGCCGTTTATTTTTTTCCGGCCGTTTTAAGTATGCTCACTGTCGGACTTATTTTCAATCAGATATACTTCAGGGCAATGCCTGTAATCGCGAAAGTGACCGGACTTTCATTTCTGAACGGAATTCTTGCCAGTCCGGAGAAAGCTTTCTGGGGCATTCTGTTTGTTAATTTATGGCAGGGGCTTACGATTCCGTCTATCTTGTTGCTTGCAGGTTTACAGACAGTACCTCAGAATCTAATTGAAGCTGCGGTAATTGACGGAGCGTCCTTTTTTCAGCGGTTTATTCATATAAAAGTGCCGTTTCTGCTTCCGACATTGAGCGTCGTGTTTGTCCTTACGCTGAAAAGCGGAATACTCGTTTTCGATTATATAATGAGTATGACTTCGGGCGGACCAGGAGGATCCACTATCAGTATTGCTTACTTGATTTATCAGCATGCTTTTACTGAAAATCGATTCAGTTACAGCATTGCAGAATCAATAATCATAGGAATCATCGTTACACTCATTTCCGTTTTACAAATAAAAGCTGCAAACAAAAAGGAGGTTTCTCTATGAAAGAGAAAAGACTTGTTTCCGCCTCTCAGATATTTCTTTTGTTACTGGGTGTTTGCTTAATCATTTTTCCTATTTATCTGACTTTTGTTATTCCGTTTAAAACCCCTGCAGAAAATTCCCGCAGTTTTTTTTCTTTTCCCCATAGTTTTTATTTGGAAAATTTGAAAAAGATTGTTCATTCTCCCCAGTACTACCGGGCTCTGCTCAATACTGTTTATGTAACTGCTGCTACGTTAATCGGTTGTCTGCTTATTATGCCGATGTTGGCCTATGCTGTTTCGCGATCTTTTAATAAACGGTCTTACAGAATTCTGTATTACTTTCTCCTTTCCGGTATTTTTATTCCGTTCCAGGTAAAAATGATGCCACTCGTGATTATGATGAGCCGTATTCATCTGATGAATACGACGGGGCTCGTTTTTCTTGCTATTGGAGCTGCGACCTGCGAAAGTGCTTTTCTTTATGTAGGTTTTCTGAATTCCATACCGCGTGATATGGAAGAAGCTGCAGATATCGACGGTGCTACCACTTTCCAGACATTCCGCATGATAGTATTACCGCTTATGAAACCCATTATAGCGACGGTAATGATTAAAGATGGTTTGTGGATGTGGAATGATTTTATGATGCCTCTGATTGTTCTCAATCGTTCGTGGATGAATTGGACTTTGACTTTGTTTCAGTATAATTTCAAATCGACCTATACAACGGATTATAGTCTTGCATTTTCCACGTTTTTAATGTCCATGCTCCCGATACTTTTATTTTATGTATTTATGCAGAAAAACATTATAAGCGGATTAACGAGCGGAGCTGTAAAGAGTTAATTTCGGATTGTCTCATTCTTGCTGTTACACTGACAGGATACCGTTTTCGGATGGTATCTTTTTTTTGAATATCAATACAGAATGTGGTATTTTGTTTATTTTGGTATAAAATGTTTGACAAATAGTCATAATAATCTTATAATTGTGGATAATTCCAATAAAATAGTGGTAATACAACAAAATACAACAATTATTGATTAAAACTAAAAAAGGAAGTTTACCGATGAAATTGAAATCTGCCGAAAAAGATTTATCGAAGTATGTGTTTATTTTACCCGGATTTTGTCTGTTTTGTTTTGCTATTTTTATTCCATTCCTTTCCGGTATAAATATAGCCTTTACCGACTGGAATGGCATTGACCGCAGTTATCACTATGTTGGCCTGAAGAATTTCCTTACCATTTTTGCAGATCAGCGTATGATCCTGCCGGTACGCAATTCTTTGCTTTTCGGTTTGCTCGGAACGGTCGGCGGTACGGTTTTTTCATTGGGAATGGCACTGCTTGTCGATTATAAAAGCAACAGAATCAGCAATCTGTCCCGAACCGTCTTCTTTTTACCGGTATGTTTCAGCTCAATTCTTACCGCTTTTATCTGGAAATTTCTTTATAAAGAAGTATTTTCATCACTGTTCGGGATAAAAAGTTTTCTGGGAAATCCCGTTGCCGTGATACCGGCCATTACGCTGATGGAACTGTGGAATACTGCCGGAATTAATATGCTTATTTATCTGGCCGGTTTAAAGAATATTCCTCAGGAATTTTACGATGCCGCCAAAGTAGATGGGGCTTCTTCCTTTAAAAGTTTTGTGCACATTACTCTACCACTGCTTACGCCGTCTTTTACTGTTTGCATCACGCTGTCGATTACCTCCTGGCTCAGAGAATTTGCGACAACACTCGCTGCGACCGGCGGCGGTCCCGGAGGTACATCGAGAACTCTCGCAATTTATATATTTGAAAATCTTTTCGAATACAATAAGGCCGGTTACGGGCAGGCTGTCGCGATACTGTTTTCTCTGTTCTGTATCGTGCTGGGTATAAGCGTCTCGAATTTTTTCAGAAAACGGGAAATCGAATTGTAATGGAGTATGAAAAATGAAAAATACGATGAGTAAAAAAGCTGCTTTCTATGTTATCGATATTGTTGTCATTGCTTTCTTTTTCTATCCGATTCTGATAGCGCTCAATACGGCCTTTAAGTCTCCGCTTGAAACGGCGGAGTCCGTATTGTCAATGCCGTCGGGACTTTATCTGAAAAACTTTTACGAAGGCATGGTAAAAAGTAATTTTGTTCATTCTCTTTTCAACAGTACGATTGTTACGTTTCCCTCCGTTATTTTAATCGTCCTGTTTTCCGCTATGGGCGGCTATTCCATAGCACGGCACGGAGCAAAAACTTTTTTTATTCATAATCTTGACAGACTTTATCTGGCTTCTCTGATGATTCCGTTCCAGATTATCATGATACCTATTTATCGAATGTTCAGAACTCTCGGACTTCAGAATTCATTGTTCGGAATGATAGTGATATTTACCGGGAACAGCATTGCCTATGCGACGTTCCTCTATACCGGTTTTGTAAAATCCGTTCCGAAGGAGCTTGAAGAGGCTGCGCTGATAGACGGCTGCGGTCCGTATCGGATATTTTTTAATGTCGTTTTTCCTCTTTTAACACCGGTTTCCGCAACCGTCGCAGCACTTCATGTTATGTGGCTTTGGAATGATTTTAATATTTCGATTATTTTGCTGCAGAAAGACGTTGTCAGGACTCTGACGGTAAAGCAGTATTATTTTTTCGGACAGTATTCATCGGCATATGGCATGGCATTTGCCGCCGCAATTTTATCTATGGTTCCGGTTGTCGTTTGTTTTCTCCTGCTGCAGAAATATATTATTTCGGGAATTTCTGCAGGGGCTGTTAAGTCGTAAGGATCCGATTTTATAAAAAAATACGGGATATTTTTTATTCTTAGAAGGAGGAATAGAAATGAAAAGAATAGGTTTGGGAATTTTTTTGTTGCTGTTATGCGGATTATTATTTGCCGGTGGCACAGCCGACAAGTCCGCATCATCGAAACCTGCTGCTTCAGGAAATCAGAAAATTGAGTTTACCTGGCTGCATCATCTTGAAGAGCAGGGAAAACAGGATTGGGTTAACCATTGTGTAACGGAATATATGTCTCAGCATCCGGATATAAAGATTAATGTAGAGATGATTCCTAATGATAATTATCTGACAATGTTAAAAACACGCGTTGCATCGGATGATGCTCCTATGATTTTTGATCTTGACAGAATTAATACACTGGCCTTTGTGAAAGCCGGTCATCTGGCTGATGTTTCGGACGTAGACGGACTGAAGAAAAATTTTAATTCCGATATTCTTTCTCAGGGACAGGTAAACGGCATTCAATACGGTGTACCGCTTGATGTATCCGGCTACGGAGTTTTTTATAATAAGGAACTCTTTGACAGATATAATTTAAAAATTCCGACTACTGCCGGAGAATTCCGCAAAGTTTGTGATACGTTACAGGAAAACGGAATAGTTCCGCTCGGAGCTCCCTTTGCCGAATCATGGTGTCAGAAGCATTTCTGCTATGCGTATATCTACATAAACTGTGTGGAAAAAAACAGAGACTGGTTTACCCAGAAGATGTCTCTGAAAAGTAATTTTTCGAATGACGAGGCTTTCAAGAGAAGTATAGCTACGATGGTATCGTATAAAAAATACTGGGGTGAGGATCCCTTTTCAACATGCTGGAATGACGTTCTGAGCGGAATTGCTACCGGAAAAATAGCTATGACTATTAACGGTTCGTGGACTATCGCCGGAATTCTTTCTATTAATCCTAAAGCCGCTGTACGAACGTTTGCGTTCCCTGTTTCCGATAATTCTTCGCAGACACAGATGCGTATTGAACCCGGTAATAATTTTTGTGTCTATAATACGGCCGATAAGCAGGTTTTATCAGCAGCCAAAGGATTTTTCGCTTATCTGTGTTCCGTTGAATCTGGCGAATATTATGCAAAGGCTGCAAACGGCCTGACCGGTTGTACGGTTCATGTGGATTCCCTACCGGCAGTAAAGGATATTACAAATTATACAGGCAGTCAGGTATACAACATGATTGCGATTTCCGAATTTAACGCTGAATATCTGACTGCGTTCAATGATATTACCCAGAAATATTTGATGCAAAAGACGTTCGATATGGATGAATACACGAAGGAACTGGATAATTCCTTTAAAGCTATAAAACAATAAACGGTATAACAGCGGTAATGAAAGGTACTGTTTTCTTAAGGAGCAGTACCTTATGTTATCGGTTACAGGAGAAGAATTGTATGAAACTTACATATTTAGGAACTGCTGCCGCCGAAGGCTGGCCGGCTGTATTTTGCGATTGTGAATCTTGTGAGAAAGCCCGAAAACTCGGCGGAAAGAATATCCGTACGAGGTCTCAGACGCTGATTGATAAGACATTACTTGTTGATTTGTCTCCGGACACCTATTTTCACAGTCTCCGTGATAATTTGCAGCTGTCCGATATTATAACGCTGCTGATTACACATTCACATCAGGATCATTTTTATCCTGAAGAACTTATCATGCGTGGCGAACCATACGCTCATAATGCAACGAAACCGCTTCTTACGATTTACGGAAATGACAAAGTTCACGCCCGTTTTCTGGAAGCAATGAAACTTAATGACAGCAGTAATCTGGACCGGCGGATACGTTTTCAGGAAGTGAAGGAATTCATTCCTTTTACAACGCAGGATGGCTACAGAGTTATTCCCGTATTGGCGAATCATGACCCACATGAACGCTGCCTGTTATATATTATTGAAAAAGGAGACAAAAGAATTTTATATGCAAATGATACCGGAATTTTTCCTCCCGAAACGTGGGAGTTCCTGAAAAATATCCATTTTGATCTGGCGAGTTTTGATTGTACAGGTGGATTGACGAAGGACGGATTTTATCATATGGGACTTCCCGATGTCCTTGAATGCCGGGACCGACTTATAGCCGAAAACTGTATGGATACGACGACGAAATTGGTTCTTACCCACTTTTCCCATAATGGCAAATTGCTTTATGAAGAGCTTGTCCGGCATACTAAAAACTACGGTTTTACCGTTGCGTATGATGGAATGAATCTGAATATCTGATAGAACACGAGTTTGTATAACTATGTCAAAATATGAGAAAGTGTCCCGTGACAAAAAAGATCCGCCTGATTATTCAGCAAAGACAAGAATGAAATATTTGTTCCTTCTGTGCTGGTTTGCCTATTTTACTTCCTATATCGGACGGCTGGATTTCCCGTCGGTTATGGCGGCTATAATTGCAGAAAAGAAAATAAGTGCTTCTCAGGCCGGTTTTATAAATATGGTTTATTTCTTTGCCTATGGAATCGGGCAGGTTGTTAACGGTTTTCTCGGAGATAAAATCCAGGCAAAAAAGATGATTTTTTTGGGATTATTCTGTTCCGGATGTACCAATTTGATGACCGGTGCAGTAAATTATTTTATTCCCATGGCTCTTTTTTGGGGCATGAACGGTTATTTCCAGTCAATGATCTGGCCTCCTGTTATACGAATTTTTGCCGAACAGTTTACGGAAAAAGAGAAGGAAAATGCAAGTGTCAATATTGTTTCAAGTATGGTTGCCGGTACGCTTGTTTCATATCTGATGTCTGCAGTTATAATGAAAATCTGTTCATGGACGTGGGTTTTCTTTATAGCTGCGGTCTGTCTGTTCTTGATGTCAGGTATATGGGAATTCCTGTATGACAGGATGAATATAACATCCTCTGATGCTGCCGTGCGGGAAAAGGACTCGGAAGTTTTTTTTGTGGAGAACATCAGTTATCAGAAGGATTCCGTTTCATTTAAAAATATATTACTCGGACAGGGGCTTTTGGTTGTTATTATTCCTGTTATTATACATGGAACCATAAAAGACGGTGTTACTTCGTGGGTTCCGACATACATTTGTGAAAAATTTATGACGACACCGTCATTTTCAGTACTCGTAACGTTACTGCTGCCTATAATGAATTTAACAGGTGCCTATATGGCACAGTATATGAATGGAAAATACAAAAATAGGGAAATGATGTCTGCAACGGTGTTTTTCGGAGTAGCCAGCAGTGCACTCGTTTTTCTACTGCTGTTTGGCAGTAGAAGTATTATTTTAACCGGTTTGCTGCTGGCCGTTCTTACCTCGTCGATGATGGCCGTCAATACGTTATTTATTAATCTTCTTCCGCTCCATTTCAGAAGATATGGAAAAGTTTCGACTGTTTCCGGTTTTTTAAATGCATTGGCATATATGGGATCGGCCATTGCGTCGTTTTCCATCGGTATTCTGGTAGAAAAATACGGATGGAATACCACCGTTGAAAGCTGGCTGGGCGAAACGCTTCTTGCACTTTTTATCTGTATAGTCCTGCGAAAGAAAAATTTTGTCCAACAGACTAAAAAATTAAGATAGACTTCCGGTATATTCTGATGCCTGAAAATATTAACCGGAAATGAATCCTTTGAATTTGTCTGTATATATCCGGTAATTTTCTTCATCATAATTGACAAACACTACGTCGTGTATTTCGGCATATTCGTTTCTGAACGATTCGTCGCTGAAAATAGCGTACACAATATCGGCGGCCTGTTCCCGAGGAAACCGGTATACGCCGGTACTTATATTGGGGAACGCGATGGACTTACAGTGCAACTGCTGTGCAATCCGCATCGAATTCAGGTAGCAGTCTTTCAGAAGATTTTGTTCCTGCCCGGAACCTGTCCGCCATATCGGTCCCACGGTGTGTATGACATACTTTGCCGTAAGATTTCCGCCGTTTGTGTAGACCGCGGCTCCTGTTTTGCATCCGCCCTGTTTTTCCCGTATTTTATCGCACTCTAAAGCTATGACCTTTCCTCCGGCTCTGTGTATGGCGCCGTCTACTCCACCGCCGCCCAGCAGTCCGCTATTGGCTGCGTTTACTATGGCGTCTACCGCATAGGTCGTTATGTCGCCTTTTTCTACCCTGATATTCATGAATTCCTCCTCTGGAAATCAACCGGAACCGATGTAGTGTGGATGAAATGTTATTTTCGGTCTTCGTCGTAGATTACTGCAAAGCGTTCGATCAGAACCGGAACCGTATCCGTAAAAATTTTTTCGCCAGTTTTTCCTTTTCGAAAAATCGTTCCTGTATGCTTCTCCAATAATCCGGTGAAAGATCTCCTTCTATGTGTTCAATATGCAGCATTTGCTTCTGTATTAGTCTCCGATTAATTTTTGTATGAGCTCATCTGCTTTATCGTACGGTTCGCCGACCTCCTTCAGCATAGCCTCGTAGTAGCTTTGGGTGATTTCTTTTCGCTCTGCCGCCAGCTCTTTTGCCCGCTCCGTATAAAATCCTTTATAGATATTTTTCAGTTTAAAGTTGTATTCGTGAAAAAAAGACGGTTCCGTATCGGTTGTTCCGTCGCGTATTTTTCCGTTCACATCTACAGAATAGAGCGGTTCTCCTGTTATTCCGATATATGCCAGCGTTCTGGCTATGCCGACGGCTCCCGTTACATCCAGTTTATCAGCGTCGAACAGTATTTTTGCCTCGATACTTGCAGGTTCTCTGTTTTTTCTGTAGCGGTGTGTACTGATACACTGTTTAACATGTTCCGCTTTTTCCCTGGTCCAGTCCAATTGAAGTAAAAAATCATAGGCCATTTCCGCTCCGACCGCAGCATGATCCAGTTCCGGATTTTCAAACTGCGCCTTTCTGCCAATATCGTGGAGCAGCGCAGCAGCCAGGATGACGTCATCGTCGACTACGTACGATTCCGAAATATCCAGTGCATAGTATAATACACGGTAAACATGATCTTTATCGTGTGCTCCGTCGCGCATACAGGAAATCATGTAGTTTTTTATTTTTTCATAACTTTCTTTATTCATAAAATTCTCCTTCTCAATGCAAACGATCGGATTTCCATTAAATTACCTTTCTGATTCCGCTACATAACAGGTCCGTTGTCCCCATGGTTCTGTTTCCGGTTCCATGACGGCTGTCCCGCCTTTTGAAATTATATTCCGATAGGTAGTATCTACCGCATTGTAATTTTCGACGCTTAGTGCCAGTTCATAATGTCCGTGTATGTTTTCCGCATAGTTAAATTTCTTCTTTGTCATTTTTTCAAAGTCGGTTCTGCGATAGAACAGGAAAAGCGTTCCGTCTTTTTCAAGATAGACATTCGTTGTGTTTTCATCTTCTTTTATCTCAAATCCCAGCACATCCCGGTAAAAGCGTATCATTGCCGGCATATCTTTTACGAATATTCCCAAACCATCCAGTTTCATGCAATTCCTCCTTAAAAACCCCGGCGGTAGCCACGCGCCATGGATCAACAGCACGCTGAAGCGTGCACGTAAATAAATTCCACTCAGTACACGACGAAATCGTGATGGCGCGGATCGCAGTTTGGTAAGCAGCCTGCTGCGGCAATCTGCGGCTTCCTTAGTATACTATAATTCATAATCCTTTTACCGCATAGGTGTGAAACCGTATTTATTTATTGACAGATGCTATATGTTTGTATACTATACTGGATATGCAGATGACCGGGTTTCCGTCTCCCGCGCAGGGATACGAACAGAATACCTTTGATTTTAACTCGCTTTTAATCACGCATCCGGCGGCTACGTTTGCCATGCGGTATGAAGGAGAGGCACTGGAATCGGAGCATATAGTCCGCGGCGATATGCTGATAGTCGATTGTTCCCTGCACCCGCTTCCCGGTAAAATTGCGGTCGTTGTCGATGAATCCGATTTCCGCTGTGTCCGGCTGCTGAAAGACGAATCCGATGCAAAAGAGTTCTGCTATGTCGACGACAGCGGCAATGTCCGGCGGATGGTCCGGCTGTTCGGCATCGTATCGGCGGTGGTGAGGATGCTATGATATTCCATATCGATGCCGACAGTTTCTATGCTGCCTGTGAACAGATTTTCCGCCCCGATCTTCGTGAAAAGCCGATAGCCGTTTTGTCGAACAACGACGGGGTGACTATTTCGCTGAACCGGCAGTGCAAGTCGCTCGGATTCCACCGTGGCGATCCGTATTTTAAAATGAAGTATGACTATAAGACGAAAGGCGTTTTCGTTTTCAGTTCGAATTATACGCTGTATGCCGACATCAGCCGGCGGGTCAATTTACTGTATGATTCGTTTTGTGCAGAAGTGGAACAGTATTCCATCGATGAGAGTTTTCTTTTATTTCCCGACTGGGCGGATGAAAATTATACGGAACTTGCGGAATCCATACGAAGTGCGGTCCGGCAGCAGATACATATTCCGGTTTCGGTCGGTATTGCGCCTACCAAGACGCTCGCAAAATTATGTAACAAACGTGCCAAACTTTACGGCGGAATCTGTGACTGGAATAAGATCGATCATACCGATATACTGCGAACCTGTCCCGCTTCAGATATCTGGGGTATCGGAAAATCGAAAGAAGCGCTGCTTGCCCGCAACGGCGTGAAGACCGCGCTCGATCTTAAAAATTTTCCGCTCGCCCGGGCGAAAAAATATCTGACGATAACCGGCTATAAAACGGTTCGCGAGCTGAATGAAACGCCGAGCCTTGCGCTGGCGGATATTTCCTGCAGGAAGAATATTACCGTAAGCAGATCGTCTGCCCGCGGAATGACCGACATCAGGGAGATTGAAACGGCGCTTTCCGAATATACGCAGCTGGCGGTCGAACGGATGCGCAATGAAAATTCCGCCTGCAGAACCGTTTCCGTCTCGGTGATGACTGCCCGGCCCTATGATATATCCGACAGCACGAAAACGTACCGCAATAGTGCCGCTGCCGTACTGTCTGTTCCGACAAGCTATCTGCCGGATATCCTGGGTGCAGCGATAAAGCTGCTGCATTCCGTTTACCGGAGCGGCTTTTCATATCGCAAGATTATGATAAATCTGCTGATGCTTGAACCGGACAGAATCGACCAGCAGGAATTATTCGCCACCGATACGGATCTGTACCGGGAAAAAACGGCGGCGGTTATGAAAGCCTGCGATCAAATCTGCAGAAAGTACGGAAGAGGAACACTGCATACGGGAATCCGCAATCAGGTGAAAGATGTACAAAAAGACGGATCCGCCGCTGCATGGATGATGAACCGCTCGTTTCTTTCACCGGAGTATACGACCCGCCTGGCGGATCTTCCGGAGGTGTCGTAATGCCGGGAACGATTGTTTGCGGAACATGCGGTTATGATTATGCTGAATGGAAAGGATCTTTTTATCCGCCGGAACTTCCGCGCGATGAATTTCTCGCGTACTATGCGGCTCATTTCGGTGCGATTGAAGTTGACAATACGTTTTACAGAATGCCGACGGATTCGCAGCTGCGCGGAATGCTGAAAAAATCCGGCGGGAAAATCCTGTTTGCCGTAAAGGCTCCCCGGATATTTACGCATGAAGTTTCTGCCGCCTGGCGGCTTGATGTTCCGCATTTTATGGACGCTTTGCTCCCGCTTCGGAACGCCGGCGTACTTTCCGCCGTTCTTTTTCAGTTTCCCCAAAGTTTTCACTATATCCCCGATAACCGGATTTATCTGGCGAATCTGCTTGCCGCTTTTCCTGATATTCCGGCGGTTGTCGAATTCCGGCACCGCGAATGGTTTACCGACCGGGTCTATGCGGGACTTACAAAGCGGAACTGCGGTATCTGTATGTGCGATATGCCGCAGTTAAAGGCGCTGCCGGAAATGGCTGCCGTGGTTACCGGGGAACGCGGGTATATACGGTTCCACGGAAGGAATTCCCTGAACTGGTATGGAAAATCGGAGCATAACGGACGTGACCGCTATCGGTATTTTTACAGCATGAAAGAACTTTCCGATTTGGTCCTGCTCGTACAGAAAGTTGCCGCGCAGACGAAGCTGGTCCATGTTTTTTTCAATAATCATCCCGAAGGAGCTGCAGCCGCCAATGCCGGGACGCTGCAGGAACTGCTCGGCAAAAATCAGCAGTTTGCCAGATAACACTGTAAAGCGCCGATCAGATTTGCATCATGCTGGAACGTACAGCTGACGACTTCCGCATGGGGAATGTTGTACGGGCAGACGGAATATAATGCATCAAGATTTTTCTTTATGTATTCGATAAAGACCGGTTCGGTGCTGATGCCGCCGCCGATGGCAAATCGTTCTGGATCAAGAATCGTCTGTAAATTGAATATCTGCACGGCGATTTCGTTCGTATAGCAGTCGAGGCAGGCAAGCGCGTCAGCATCCTGATTGTTGATTGCCTGGAATACGATGAATCCGTTTACTTCAGCCTGTTTTAGATTTTTCTTTTGTGCATACATTTTGCACAGACGGGGAGTGCCGCATCTGTTTCCCCATACGTTTTTGCAGGAAGGCTTTCCGCTGCGCATCGTCGCTATATAGGAAACTTCTCCTGCAGAAAAATGGGTTCCCTTATACAACGTATGGTTTTTTATAAATCCGCCGCCGATCATGGTTCCGAGGATGAGGACAAACCCGTCAGAGACATCTTTAAGACTTCCGACCGCAGCTTCAGCCATTGCAGCGCATTTGGCATCATTTTCCATGTATATCGTTACAGGGCAGCGTTTTCCCAGCGCGTCTTTAAGATAGAAATCATCGTTATACCGCAGTGCGCCGCCCATGCTGCAGTACCCGCGTTCAGAATCTATAATTCCGGGCAGCGACAGAGCGATGCCGGAAACATCCGGCATATGATCATAGATTTTTCCGAGTGCTTCCAGTAAAGATTTTCTGCCGTCCTGCGGCGTTGCGATTTTACCCCGGTGCAGAATACGGTAATTTTTCTGCAGATCTGTCTGCATGCAGGCGTATTTTGTGAACGAACCACCGATATCTATCGTCAAAACATTCATTTTTGATTCCTTATGACAGGCAGGTACTCATCGTTTTTCCCTCGCATCCGGGTAATCGGGAAAAATCGTTTGAAAAATCAGCAATGGCAGCGGTGATCGCCTGATTTTTTACCAGACCTTCCAGCACGGACGGTGCCAGCGTTGCTGATCCTACACCGTATTTGCACAGATCGAGCACCTGCTGTGAGTTTTTAAAACTTGCCGCAAGTATTTCAGTTTTCATCATATTTTTTTTGAAAATGTCATGAATCTCTTTTGCAGTCTGGATTCCGTCATATCCGAAATTGTCGATTCTGTTGACATACGGGGCTGCATAAACGGCTCCGCATTTTCCTGCCAGATAGGCCTGCATCGGCGTATACACCGCGGTTGCGGTGATTGCGAAACCTTCGTTACAGAGCCGTTTCATGGCTTTAAATCCTTCCGGAACGGCGGGAATTTTGATGAATGTATTTTTGCCGAGTATTTGCGTAATACGATACCCGTCTTCGACCATTCCGACAGCCGAACCGGCAACGACCTGCACATGGAGTTCTCCCTGCGACCTGATAAATTCCCGTATTTCTTTTAAAACGGTATACGGTGCTTTACCGGTCGCCGCAAGTATGGACGGATTCGTCGTTACGCCGTCCACCGGGTAAAATTCATACATCTTTTTTATCTTTTCTATATCCGCACAGTCCACCAGTAATTTCATTTTTCCTCCTTATAAAACCTTGTCGGTACGCGGCACGGCGGCCGCGAATCCTGGTTACGAAAGTTGACAGACTTTTGCAACTGTCTCATACTACCTGTTCGGTTCTTGCTATAATATCATCCTGTGTTTTTCTGGAAAGCACATTAAAGAACGCGCTGTATCCGGCGACCCGTACTATCAGATCCCTGTGATATTCCGGATGAATCTGTGCATCCAGCAGTGTCGCGCGGCTTACCACGTTGAACTGTACATGGTATCCGTGCAGTCTGTTGAAAAACGTACGGAGCAGTGCAATCAGTTTCTGCTTATTTTCTTCTTTTGCAAGCAGCTGCGGTGTTACTTTCTGATTCAACAGTACGCCGCCGGTGATTTCTCTTGTCGGGAGTTTCGACACACTTTTGAATACCGCGGTAGGGCCATTCCTGTCTGCCGCATGGCTGGGTGAACAGCCTTCTGCAAGCGGTTCGCCGGCCTTTCTGCCGTCCGGTGTTGCGAGTGTCCCTGCTCCCTGGGGAACATTCGCTGAGATGGATGATGTTCCGGCATAATAAATACCACCGATCGGTCCTCTGCCGAACCGGGTATTGTGGTATTTTTTCATTTCGTCGATGTAGCTGGTATATGCCTGTACTACGAGCTGATCGACATAATCGTTGTCGTTCCCGTACTTGGGGGCATCCTGCAGCAGCGTTCTGATATACTCGTTCCGTTTTCCGACGAAATTGCTCCGGAGCGCATCCCATAATTCTGCCGGTGTTACTTTTTTGTCTTCAAATACAACTTTCTTTATTGCCGCAAGACTGTCTGCCAGATTCGCGATGCCGACCTGCAGATCACTGATAAAATCGTAGACGGCTCCGCCTTCTTTCATGTTCAGTCCCCGTTCAATACAGTCATCTGTTAGTGCCGAGCACAGAATATCTGCAGTATCTTTTTCCAGAACCATATCGCAGGTTGCATCTATGATAGTACATTGCCGGCACATTTCACGAATGACTTTATCCCAACTTTTCATGACCTGATCGAAGCTGGTAAATTTGCTGAAATGACCAGTGCCGTAGCAGAGTTTTGTTCCTGAGGCCGGATCGGTTCCGTCGTTCATCGCAATCAGGAGTGATTTGGGAAAATTCAGAAAACTCATGCCGGTGCAACGGTATCCCCATTTACCGGGTACCGCCGTTTCCACGCATCCGATGGCACTGTAATTGTACGCATCTTCAGGTTTTACCCCTTTTTCGATAAAACTCGGGATAATTATTTCGTCATTATTGAACGCCGGCATACCGAAGCCGCATTTTACGACTTCCATGCATTCGTTCATAAACGCGGCGGTCAGCCCGTGATGATACCTGACGGTGAGATTCGGCTGCGTCAGATGGCATTGGGCGACGCTTCTGAGAATCAACCATGATGTATGATTCGTCGCGTCTTTGCCGTCCGGCGTCTGCCCGGCGATGGTTACATTCTGGTACAGCGGCGAGCCGGCGGAAAACTGTGTGTGGCTCCAGGAGCGGATTTTGTTGATCGTATATGTTTTAAGCCAGAGATTGCACAGCAGTTCGTCCGCCCCGTCTTCCGTGATGCGTCCGGCGGCGATGTCCCGTTCATAATACGGATTCAGGTACTGATCCATTCTTCCGTAGGAAAGACTGTGCCCGTTTGATTCGATTTGAAGAATCAGATGAACCAGCCAGAGACTCTGTACGGCTTCTCTGAACGTCTCCGCAGGTTCGTACGGTACTTTGTGCAGTATACGACTCATTTCCTGCAGCTCCCCTTTTCGTTTTTGATCCGGTTCCGCTGCCGCCGTTTTTTCGGCCAGATCCGCATACCGCGCGGCAAAATCTTTTACCGCCGTAATAACGATCAGAATTCCCCGGTAAAAATAACTTTTGTGAATATTCCGGTAATCAGTCAGATCCAGCGTCGTGATTTTTTTCTGTGTCCGCCATTCGTAATCTTTGAGACCTCTGTTCAGCAGCTTCTCATAGGCAACCGCGCAATGTGCATCTCCCGACGTGATGTTGCCTTCCGATTTTATAATGCCCAGATCGTAGTAAAGTTTGGAATGAGGCGGGAAAGCGGCCAGCCCTTTGTCCAGCAGCGTATTATGCTCCCAGAACGGGGCAATATCGCGAAGTTTCTGCTTGTTTTCTTCTGTAATAAAGAATATATCACCGTCGCGGTGTTCGAATGAATCAAGTTCGTCGATAACCCATTTCATTGCATATTCGGGAAATATCGGAGCGCTTCTATTCGCCGAAGCCTGATTCCCGGCAATCAGTGTCTGCGGTTCAATGAAAATAGACATTCCCTGCAGGATATTTTTCAGCATCAGTGCCCGTTTAAGCGCGAGCGGCTGATCCTGATTTTCCTGATATGTTTTTGTCGTGATTACCGCCCGTTCTACGCAGATCTGCGGCTGGGCATCAATCAGTTCCTGTCTGAATTCCGCCATTCGAGGCGTCAGTTTACCGAAATGCGTGTTCATGTGTTTTCTTCTTTTGTAAGTTTATATTATTTCGTACGTAATTTTATTCTAGGTCAATAACCATAATATGTCAATAAAAATAGCTTTTTTATTGACATTTATTTCATTCGTAATTTTTTTGTTTACTTTTGCAGTTAGACATGCTAGTATTGAAAATGAAGGCTGATGGTGGAAAATGACGATGGCAGAACAGGACTGATTTTTAATATTCAGAAATTCTGTTTACATGACGGCCCTGGTATTCGTACAACAGTTTTTCTCAAAGGATGTCCGCTGCGCTGCCGGTGGTGTGCAAATCCCGAAAGTCAGTCCGGGCGCGTACAGATTCTGTGGGACCGGGAAAAATGCCTGTATTGTGCCGCGTGTGTATCGGTCTGTCCGGAACGGGCGATTTTGATGACGTCTGAACTGGGAATTCGAATTGATGAGAAAAAATGTACCGGATGCGGCAGCTGCAGTGACTGCTGTCCCGGTCAGGCGCTCACCCGGGAAGGGGAACGAAGAACCGTCGGGGACGTGCTTGCCGTGTGTCTTCAGGACCGCGAATTTTATACGGAGAGCGGCGGAGGTGTCACGCTTTCCGGTGGAGAACCGCTGTTGCAGGCAGCATTTGCACTGAATATTTTGCAGGGACTGAAAGAACACGATATTCATACCGCTGTCGAAACGACCGGTTTTGTTGCACCGTTATTGTTTCAGCAGGCCTGCCGGTGGGTCGACCTGTTTCTGTTTGATATTAAACAGTGGGATGACGGCAAACATAAAAACGGTACCGGCGTATCAAACCGGCTGCCGTTGCAAAATCTGAAGACTGCGCTGACTTCGGGAAAAGAAGTACTTCCGCGGCTTCCCGTTATTCCCGGATTTAACGATACGATTGCTGACGCGGAACAGTTCGCCGTGTTGTTGCGGAATGCCGGTGCAGAAAAAGTGCAGCTGCTGCCGTTTCATCAGTTCGGCGAGAAAAAATATGAAATGCTCGGAAGAAATTATGCCTATACCGACGTTCCGGCACTGAACGAATCGGATCTGAACGATTTTCATCAGACGCTTATCGTGAACGGAATTGATGCATTTTTTTAGATTTTCCGGTAGAATACTATGCAATACAAAGCCGGAAAAATGGTTCCCGCTTGTCTTTTATCCCTGTTTCCCGGAGCCTGTCTATGAAAAACAGATATGAACGGATTCTTTCACTGCTTACAAACGATAAAAAGGTTGAAGTTTCAAAACTGTCCGATCTGTTCGGCGTTTCAAAGGTAACAATCAGAAAAGATCTTGATACGCTGGAAAGCCGCGGACTCATAAAAAGGGAACATGGTGCTGCGGTGTTGTGTTCTCAGGATGATATTAATTACCGGCTTGCCTTTCACTATGACCAGAAGCGGATAATAGCCCGGGCCGCCGCCGGAACCGTTAAAAACGGAGAAACGGTCATGATTGAATCCGGATCGTGCTGTGCACTGCTTGCGGATGAAATTGTTCATCATAAGCGTGATGTGACCATCGTAACGAATTCCGCCTTTATCGCGCATTACGTGCGGGACTGCCCGGGGGGCCGGATCGTGCTGCTCGGCGGTGACTATCAGCCTGATTCTCAGGTCGTGGTCGGACCGCTTGCGACGGCCAACGTAAAATCGTATTTTGTCAACAAACTCTTTATCGGAACCGACGGATTCCGACCGGCCTTCGGATTTGCGGCGGATAATATGCTGCGTGCCGAAGTAGTAAAAGTGATGGCCGGACAGGCCGACACGGTCAATATTTTAACCGAATCGGCAAAATTCAACCAGCAGGGTATCGTTCCGCTGCTGCCGTATGAATCGGTTTCCGCGGTGTATACTGACGTTCAAATTCCTGCAGAAGCGGAAAATATATTACAGTCGCACAATGTCCTGGTTGTCAAAGGGGATACCGGTTTGAAAGAAAAAACATAAAAGCTACGGGAACAGATGCTTTCTAATAGCTTTTATGAATAAAATTTATTTTTTGAGTTTTATACCGACGTACGGATGCAGATCCTGCGTATTTGTATACCAGCCGTCCCATTTGTTCAAGTCGATGCAGTTTTCGGAAACTCGATAATAGAACGGAACAACCACCTGATCCTTCGTTATGAGTTCATTTTCGGCCTGCTCAAGTACTTTCATCCGGTCAGAACCGTCTTTCATATGGGAAGCTTTTTTTAGCAGAGAATCAAAATCCGGATTATTGTACCGTCCGTCGTTATTGCCGCCATCCGATTTACACAGTTGGAGAAAATTCGACGGGTCCTGATAGTCGCCGATCCAGCTTTCGCCAGCAATCTGAAAATCGTTGGCCTGGCATTTCGAAAGGAATGTAGCCCATTCCATATTCTGTAATGCAATAGTAATGCCAAGGTTTGTTTTTAACTGTTCCTGAATATATTCTGCGATTTTTTTGTTACCATCGCTGGTACTGTAGCTCACTGTAAGTTTCGGGAATCCTTTCCCGTCGGGATATCCTGCGGCTGCAAGAAGCTTTTTTGCTTCACCAATATTGAAGGAATTACCTTTTGTTGGTGTATAGCCTTCCATCGGCGGAACGAATGCATCTGTAGCAATCTGTCCTCCCTTGAGGACTTTGTCCACAAGATCCTGTTTGTTTATTGACATTGCCAGTGCTTTACGGACCCGCATATCTTTTAGAACGGGATCGTTTATATTGAATTCATAGTAATAGGTTGCAAGATTGGGAACGACATGGTAATCATCCCGAAGTTTTATTTCATCAAGCATCTCGGTCGGAACTTCTGTAAGCCAGTCTATTTCACCATTTTTGTATTTATTGTAAGCGGTCGTCGTATTTTCTATCGGAAGGAATGTAATGCGTGAAATGAATACATTTTTCTTATTCCAGTATTTATCGTTCGGTATAACAGTGATTTTTTCTTGCGGAACCCAGCTTTCAAGGACAAACGGTCCGTTCCCGACGAATTTACCGGGTTTAATCCAATCTTTCCCGTATTTTTTGATTGCATGCAGCGGAAGAGCACTGAATGCGTAATGAGCCATCATATCGACTGCATACGGAACCGGACCGACAAGCTGTACCTGAAAGGTATAGTCGTCAAGTGCTTTAATTCCGACTGTCGAAGCCTCTGATTTTCCTGCATTTTATATGCCTCCGCTCCTTTAATGATCATCGCCGGCATATATGCATATTCTGCTGCAACTTTTGGGGAAAGATAGTATAACCATGAATCAACAAAAGTTTGAGCAGTAATAGGCGTACCATCGCTCCATGTCGTTTTGCGAAGATGGAATGTCAGTACCGTGTCGTTGTCGCTGCGTTCCCAGCTTTCCGCAATACCCGGAACAGCGTGATTTGTTTTCGGATCATAATCTACTAGTCCTTCAAAAAGGGCCATGTAGATACGATTTTCCGGTATTCCCTGAATCTGAGTCGGATCAAGGGACTGCGGTTCTGCCTCGTTATCGATAACGAGTTCCGCGCCTTTCGATACAGATGAACTGCCGGCATCTTTCGTTCCTCCTGCCGCCAGGGGCAGTGACAGTGATAAAACACCAGTGACCAGCAAAGAAGTAATAATAGTTCTTTTCATAAGGACCTCCTGAAAAAAAAGAAGTTTTTACTATAGATTTGTACAATACAGTTCGAACTGAGATTGTTGTAAATCGTATTTTATAGTAATTACTATGTTATTTTTTTGCAAGAACATCTATGAAAAAAAATACACATTTTTCGTATAAACTTACAAAGAAGAAAGTTCAAATATGTCCCGGCTGTAATAGTATACGATTGCCTGTTATGGTACGTTATGCTGCGTGACATAATTCCTCGAAGGATTTTTCACCAGCAGTGTACCGGGAAATCATAACGTCTGTACATTTTTCATATACTTTGAACTGCCGGCAGGCTTTGGGAACGCTGCCGTAAACCTTCCAGTATCCGGCATATTTGAAATGAGTACCGTTATTGTTTTCGAAACCGATGACATCTTCCAGAGGATATCCTAAAAGGATACCTACTTCATGCGGAAAACTTTTTTTCAGTATGAAATTACTTTGAAAATGAAATATTGTCTTTTCTACGGAAACATGTTCAGGATATCCTTTCTTTTTCAGATATGAACGTATCTCCTGTTTTCGTAAAATTTCGGAAAGACGTCTTTTATTATAAATGAAAAGCAGTTCTCCTACCGGACAACGACAGATAGTGAAAAAATACAATCCGAACGGATTTAATCTTTTATTCAATTCCCGTAACTGTCTGGTCAGAAAGGGATATTTTTCACGCGCGACATGAAACATGCCGGCCGGTTTTATTCCTGCAAGAACAGGAGCACAAGCCTGAATGATCTGGAATCCAAGTGTCTTTTTAAAATTCGTCATGGTAATGGTTCCTCCTTGTAATTTTACTTATGACAGGCAACGGATGAAACTAAAATCATCATATCATGGTTAGCATAAGTTAATTGTAATGTCAACAGTTTTACCGGTTTTCCATAAAGAACTATAGCTGATTTTGTCATGGAATAAAGAACCGATGGAATAGGTAAAATCATTTTACAGATTATCACTCTCGCGGCATATCATTTAGCTGTGGTAATTTACTATAATCACACGATAAGTTGCGTTTTTGTTGTCTTTTAAAAAGCAAGTGAAAAAAGACAAAAGTATAAATTGCTATAATATAAGGAAATATATGTCGGGCAAGGCGGATTTGAACCGCCGACCTCTTCGTCCCGAACGAAGCGCGCTACCAACTGCGCTATTGCCCGATGCCTGCTGTCCTTTCGGAACAGGGCTTTGAAAAAAAAACCCATTCTGAAGAGAATGGGCGAGACGGGAGCTACGGGGCTCGAACCCGTGATCTCCGGCGTGACAGGCCAGCGCGATAACCAGCTTCGCTAAGCCCCCGTGACGAGTGTTAATATATATAATATCATGGTTTGTGTCAATATGCAGAATAAAAAAAACGATGACTTTTACAATATCTTTTCTTTTTTTTCCCGTCTGATACTGCTTCCGAAAAGACTCCTTGACAAGTATCTGTAATATTTGCATAATTATGCAAAATTCTGTATAAAAGAGGCCTGTTTTGGAAAAGAACGTAAAGAAAATTGAAATACTGGATTCTACGCTGCGTGATGGGGCCCAGGGTGAGGGCATCAGTTTTTCTGTGCAGGATAAAATTCACATAGTTCAGGCACTTGACGAACTTGGAATTAAATATATAGAAGCGGGAAATCCAGGTTCAAATCCTAAAGATATGGAATTTTTTAAAGAAATTATAAAATATCCGCTGAAAAATGCAAAGCTCTGTGCGTTCGGCTCGACCCGCAGAAAAAATAAGACTTGTGCTGAAGATGTGAACGTTCAAAGTCTTCTTGCTGCAGAGACTGAGTATGTAGTTATCTTCGGCAAATCATGGGATTTTCAGGTTACCGACATTATCCGCTGTACGCTTGATGAAAATATAGAGATGATACAGGATACTTGCTCGTATCTTGTCGGACAGGGAAGGCAGGTAATTTTTGATGCTGAACATTTTTATACTGGTTATGTAAAAAATCCGGTATACGCGGTGAAGACCCTGGAAGCTGCTGTTGCCGGCGGCGCAAAAGTTCTTAATCTCTGTGAAACAAAAGGAGGAGCGCTTCCTGATGAGTGTCGTTCTATAACAGGGGCTGTCGTCGATAAATTCGGCAAAAAGGCTGTAATCGGTATTCATACGCATGATGACTCAGGGCTTGCCACTGCGAATACTCTGCTTGGTGTAGAAGCGGGTGCTACTCATGTACAGGGAACAATATTAGGCTTTGGTGAACGTACTGGGAACGCAAACCTTTCTACTATAATACCTGACCTTCAGCTTAAAATGGGATATGAATGTATTCCTCCTGAAAATATGAAAAATCTTACGGCTATTGCAAAAAGGGTTGCGGAAATAACAAATATCTCGTTGAATCCCGGTCTTCCCTATGTGGGAGCTAATGCCTTTGCCCATAAGGCCGGTATGCATATTGATGCCGTTCTTAAAAATCCTGAAGCCTATGAACATATAAAACCGGAACTTGTCGGAAACGAACGGGTTTTCCTTATGAGCGAAGTTGCCGGCAGAAGCATGATAATAGAAAAGATTCAGAAATTCGACAAGACGATACAAAAAGACAGTCCTGTTGTGGCAGAGATTGTCAAAAGAGTGAAAGACCTGGAATTTCACGGTTATCAGTTTGAAGGAGCGGACGGCAGCTTCGAACTGCTGGTCCGGAAAATTATTGGTAAATATCAACCGTTTTTCAAGTTGCACTATTATCAGACGAACGGCATCAATCCTCGTATAGAGGAAGGGGTAAATGCCTGTGCCCAGATAAAGCTTGAAGTTGACGGACAAATCGAAGTAACTGCAGGGGAAGGAGACGGACCGGTCAATGCGCTTGATATTGCGCTTCGAAAAGCACTCTCCAGATTTTATCCGGCTGTAGAACAGATACGGCTGACTGATTACAAAGTCCGTGTTCTTGACGGTAAATCTGCGACAGCATCCCGCGTTCGTGTTCTTATAGAGAGTTCGGACGGTAAAGATTCCTGGGCAACAATCGGCGTATCGGCAGATGTTATGGAAGCTTCGTGGCTTGCACTGGTAGATTCGTTCGAATACAAGCTTATAAAAGACGTTGAAGCAAAATTCAGAAAACTGCTTTAGCAAAACTGTACTACCTTCATAAATTGTGATACGTTACTGTCATGAATTTTGGAAAAATCACTTCGTGGAAAGCAAAAATGACTCCACGGCGTATACTCATGTCCTGTGTCGGGCTCATATTTGTAGCATTTAGCATTGCTTTTTTACGTAAGAGCGGGTTGGGAACGGATCCCTTTACCTGTTTTGTGGTCGGCATTGGTACTCTATTCGGGACGACATACGGTGTTATGTTTCCTATTTTAATAGGAATTCTACTGGTCGTCGTCTTTATATTCGGGAAACACTATATCGGTTTTGCTACCATTGCAACGCTGGTAATTATCGGTCCGGTAGCAGAATATTCCGGTCATGTACTGAATATGCTGTATGTTGTCGACGGGTGGCCGAGCAAACTGTTGACGTTACTGACCGCCCTTGTTTTTTTATGTGTGGGATCGTCTTTTTATATCACCGCTGACCTCGGTGTTTCGTCATACGACGCGATGGCTCTTATTCTTGCTGAGCGGACAAACATACAATTCCGCTGGTGCAGAATTTCAACAGATCTTGTGTGCGTCGTCGTCGGTTTTTTCTGTCATGCTGTACTTGGCATCGGAACAATCATCACGGCATTTTTTATGGGGCCCGTTACGCAATTTTGTAATATCCATATTTCGCAGCCTTTGCTTGGAACCGAATTTAAAGGACAATGAATCCTGTGTTGTCTTTACATTTCCGTTTCTTTATAGTATATTTTAGTGAAACTACAGTTCGTTAGTATTTGTAAAGATAAGGGGTTTTCTATTATGGAAAAGACAATAGCCTTGATTCCCGGCGACGGGATAGGTCCTGATATTGTTGCTGAAGCGGTAAAGGTACTTGATGCGGTAGCTCTGAAATACAGTCATAAATTTAAGTACAGGAAGGTTACGGCAGGCGGTGCGGCCATTGACCAGTTTGGTGAACCGCTCCCAAAGGATCAGCTGGATATCTGTCTTCATGCAGATTCCGTTTTGCTGGGAGCGGTCGGCGGCCCGAAGTGGGACGATGTTCCTTCGACCTTACGTCCGGAAAAGGCACTGCTTGGACTTCGCAGCGGAATGAAGGTTTTTGCGAATCTGCGCCCGGCAGTTATGTTTAAACAGCTAAAGGCCGCCTGCCCGCTCAAAGACTCTGTAGTCGGCGAAGGCCTCGATATCCTCATTGTACGGGAATTGACCGGCGGTATTTATTTTGGTGACAGAGGTACTTCCGAAGACGGAAAAACGGCCTGGGATACGGAAAAATATACCTGGCGGGAGATAGAACGTATCGTCCGGCTTGGATTTGAAGCAGCCCAAAAAAGAAGGAAAACGTTGTGCGTCGTCGATAAAGCGAATATTCTTGATTCAAGTCGTCTCTGGCGTAAAGTAACAGAGTCCGTACGAAATGAATATTCTGATGTAGAGCTTTCATATCTGTATATTGATAATGCGGCTATGCAGCTTGTACGGAATCCCAGACAGTTTGATGTGATTGCGACAAGTAATATGTTCGGCGATATTTTGAGTGATGAGGCAAGTCAGATTACCGGTTCCATCGGAATGCTTGCTTCTGCATCGCTTGGAGACGGAACGGGGCCGGGGCTTTATGAGCCGATTCACGGTTCCGCACCCGATATAGCAGGAATGGATAAGGCAAATCCGCTCGCTACGATACTCTCTGCGGCAATGCTGCTCCGGTATGATTTTAAACTTGAAGCAGAGGCTCAGGCTGTAGAAGCTGCCGTTGATGCAGTTCTTGATGAGGGCTGGCGGACGGCTGATATTGCGGGTAGCGGTTTCGAGTCAGTAAAAACGGCAGGTAAACTTGTCGGAACGAAAAAAATGGGCGAACTTGTCGTGAACAGATTGCGGTAATCTACCTTGCCCTGCGGTCGGTTTTGTTTTATCATAGTACCATGACAGCAGACGGGTTGCATGGCGAAAAAAACGGACTCCTCTATGATGACCATGATAGCCGGATTATCGGTTGTCTGCCGGGGTTTGATGGTATTATCCCGTACGGAGCTGTTTCAATCGGCTCTCACGCTTTTGCCGGTTGCCGTGCAGAGCAGATAATTTTACCGGAGTCCGTAACGTATTTGGAAGAAGGTGCTTTTGCGGACAGTGTTTCGGTAAAATCTGTTGTTCTTCCGAAGTATTTGAAAAAACTTCCGCCGTATTTGTTTAAAGACTGCCGGTCTCTCGAAAAAGTGGAATTTCCGTTTGAAGTAGAATCGTTTCCTGCGGGGCTTTTTTCCGGCTGCAGCAGTCTCGAGGCGGTTCCGTTCCGTGCGGGTTTATCTTCGTTACCGGAAAAAGTGTTTTCCGGGTGTTCACGGCTTGTTTCCGTCGTCATCCCCGATACAGTGCATTCCATAGCGTCCTTTGCCTTTGAGAACTGCTCCGGTCTGACTACGCTTGTTTTACCCGCCGGACTGGACTTTATTCATGATAAAGCTTTTTCCGGTTGTCCGGATTTACAGCATATTCGTATTTCGGAGAATAATACAAAATATTTTACCGCTGGTGACGGCTGCCTGTATGAAAGGCAGCCGGGAACAAATCGCCTTATTTTACCGGTTTCTGTACCGCATCGTAAAACAAATTCCGTGACGGGTATTTCATCCGGGCGCACGGGCGGAGCCTCGGCTGATACGGCACTGGTGGAGTATCTGAAATCGACTGCCGGTTATTTTACAGAAAGTACCGGCAGCTGTTCTGGAACGGAGCAAGGTGAACTTTTTGTTCTTGTAGTGAATACCGGTGATGCTATACCCCGCCCGCTTGAAGATTGTTGTCTTCGTATTGCAGATTTTTTTGGACTGTCGAGATTATACTTCTTCTGCAACTTTCCATTGGAAAAACCGGAATTCCTGCATCGGATTCAGGAACTCAGTGTATCACACAATTTTGTTGTGGCAATTACTGCACCGAAAGTATCCCTTATGAGTGATAAAGAGAAAAACTTTATACAGGCATTCTCGATAGATATGAAGAAGAATGAAGAATTTGTCAGAAACCTGAATAACCACCGGAGCGTACAAATTCCGTTTAAGCTTGTTGTCAGGAATCCTGCAGAATAGGATGGCAACTGTTCTGCTTTTCATATGCTTCTCTGCAGGCCGCAGCCAGCTGGTCGGGGCAGGAGGTTGCTTTTCTTCCACATTTAATACCACTGAGTTTTGTTTCAACCTCTGAGACCTTCATTCCTTTCACGAGTTTTGCTATGCCTTGCAAGTTTCCATCGCAGCCGCCGATAAAGCGTACATCACTGACTCTGTCACCCTCAAGACTGATATCAATACGAACCGAACAGGTTCCGTGTGTTTTATACGAGTAGTTCATAGAGTGATCCTTTTTTTCAATTTTTTGTTTTACGAATATTCCGTATCGTGAGAAAATTCTTTGTGATATACTACCATAGATAAGATTATTTTGTTAGTGAGATTGTTACAGAGAGGCTGCCCGTGGAATTACAGGAAAGCGACGCGAGAGAAATTGTTGCGGAAATTTCAAAGCTGCTCGGAATAAAACTGAATATCATGAATAGCAGGGGATTTATCATTGCAAGTTCTGATGAGCGCAGGGTCGGCAGTTTTCATGCCGGTGCCTATGAGATAATTGAAAAAAGTCTTGACGGACTGGAAATTAGAGACGGTGAATCATGGGAAGGTGCTTTTCCGGGACAGAATTTTCCGATCAGAGTCAAGGGACATATTATTGGTGTCGTCGGAATTACCGGTGCTGCAGATGAAACACGAAAATACGGTTCGATTATTCGTAAAATGACTGAGATTCTTGTCAGCGGAAAAGCACGGGAAGAGGCCCAGCAAAACAGACAGAAAGAACTTTCTCGGTTTCTTGCAGACTGGTTGAACAGTGAGGCCGATATTATTACGAATGACCTTGTGCGGAGAGGTCGTGATTTTGGTATAGATATAACTGCTCCCCGGAGGATAGTGGCGCTTTATATTGATCCTGATGTATCGGGCCGCACCGGTGAAGCGGAAAAAAAGGTTATAACTGATATTCTGCAATTTGATCCCGGCAGCCGCTGTTTCAACTCTGCTAATTATCTGGTTGCCGTACTGGACGATTTTTCCGACGAGCGGATAGCCCGTGAGTTTTCTGCAGTTCTCGAAAAATCGGGGCTCAGGGGAAATAGAATATTTGCAGGAATAGCTCCTGCAGAGTATGATTATCTTCTGATTCATCGGGCTTACCAGTATGCAAAAAGGGCTTTGACAGCGAGCCGGAAACGCAGTAGTTCGAATATCGTTTTTTATGATGATTTAGGAATAGAACTTGTCTGTGATGCGGTTCCGGTACAAAAAAAGGTTGAATTCCTGCACAAGCTGTTCAGAAATTCGGACACTGGAAAAATGGCAGAATTTGTACGGATGCTGAAAATATTCTATAACTCGAACGGATCGCTTAAAGTCGCATCCGCAGAACTGAATCTGCATCCGAATACACTTCAATATCGTTTGAACCGTGTACAGAAATCGACCGGATGTAATCCCCGAAATTATAAAGACGCATTGTTGTTCCAGACGGCTCTGCTGTTTTATGATGAATTATACCAGCGTTACTAAATATATAGTTTTTAAAACATATTTTATCATAAAATTTTGTCTTACGACACAAAACAAAACGTTCTTTTTTTATGCTATACTCAAGACATGAAAATAACTATAGCGACAGATTCGTTTAAAGGAAGTGCTGATTCTCTTGCTGTCGCATCGGCAATAGAAAAAGGTATTCACCGGGTAGACTCTTCTGTCATCTGTGATAAATTCCCTGTTGCAGACGGCGGTGAAGGGCTTCTTGAAACTATCCGGCAGCCGGGTGATGAATTGATCCCTGTTCGGGCCTGCGGGCCGCTTTTTGAAGAACGCGAAGCATTTTATGTACGCCGCGGTATGGCGGCCATCATTGAAACTGCGGTTATCAGCGGTTTACCGCTGGTTCCGCAGGATCGCATGAATCCGCTTGAAACGACGACGTTTGGAACCGGTGAACTCATACGCCATGCACTGGAACACGGTTGTACCGAACTGATAATCGGTATCGGCGGCAGCGCGACAAACGACGGCGGTATCGGTATGGCCGCTGCGCTGGGAGCTCGTTTTCTTGATTCGTCGGGAAACGAAGTGTCATCCGCAGGAAAGGGTCTTGCCGGAATAAGGTCAATAGATATGACCGGTTTTTGCCCGCTGGTAAGAAAAGCTTCTATACGTGTAGCCTGTGATGTCGATAATCCCTTATATGGTACAACTGGAGCAAGTGCCGTTTACGGTCCGCAGAAGGGTGCAACACCTGAAATGATAGCGGATCTGGACGACGGGCTCAGAAATCTTGCGGAACGAACCGGAAAGGAGACGCTTGCACTGGAACCGGGAAGCGGGGCTGCCGGCGGGCTGGGGTTTGCTTTGCGTGCTTTTTGTGGAGCGAAACTTGAAAGTGGTATTACGCTGGTTTTAAAGGCGATTGGTATAGAACGCAGTCTTACAACGTCGGATCTTGTTATTACCGGAGAAGGGAGAATTGACGGACAGAGCAGTCGCGGTAAGGTCCCTGTCGGTGTCGCTAAACTAGCCAAACAGTTCGGTCTGCCGGTTATTGCTTTTGCCGGTGATATAGGTCCTGAAACGGAAAATCTATATCAGCTTGGTATAGATGCGATTGTCAGCACAACGAACGCTGCTATGGCACTTTCGTATGCTATGGCCCATTCGCTGGAACTTACCGAGGATGCTGCTTTCAGAACATGGCATCTTGTACAGACTGTACAACAGTCTGTACAGGAATACCGGGCATAAAATTACAGACACAGGAGAACTGATAGTGAAACGTTCCGTTCCGTTATTAGTTCGCAGTTTGTATAAGGTCCAGACTGTACTTTCCGCCATCCGTGACGGCAAGCTCCGCCCGACCTTTTAGAGGAGGAAAAAATGTCAGGTTTTGGTCTTATTGTTACGTTTATTATAGCAATAGTCATAATGATTCTTGCTATATCAAAATGGAAATTGCATCCGTTTCTTGCAATTATGGGCATATCGCTTATTCTCTCGCTTGTCGTCGGTATTCCGCTTAAAGATATTCCCGGTCTTATCGGCGGAGCCTTTTCCGGAATTTTCAAGTCAATCGGTATTGTTATTATTCTCGGAGCTCTTATCGGGACAATACTGGAAAAGACGGGAGCTGCATTGAAACTTGCCGAGATGACGGTCAGACTTGTCGGTCCGAAACATCCGGAGCTTGCGATGGAAATTATGGGGTGGGTCGTCTCCATCCCGGTTTTTTGCGACAGCGGATTTGTTATTCTTAATCCGATTAGAAAAGCGCTTCAACGAAAAACGCGTTATTCTTCCGTTGCTATGACGGTCGCACTTTCTGCAGGTTTGTATGCTGCACATGTATTTATTCCTCCGACCCCGGGACCAATAGCTGCTGCCGGTGCTCTTGGTCTGGAATCCCACCTTCTTGGTGTTATCGGATGGGGTGCTGTCGTTTCAATACCTGCTCTGGTTGCGGCATTCTTTTTTGCAAACTGGATCGGTAAAAAGGTCAGAAGTTCCGAAGATCTTGCAGAAAATGAAGAAGGCCCGACATATGAAGAACTGCTGAAAAGTTTCAAGAACCTGCCGAACGGATTTCTTTCGCTTGCTCCGATTCTTATTCCGATTATCTGTATGGCTGCAGGGTCGATTGCGAGTATGGCCGGCCTGACAGGCGCTGGCGGAATCTTCCTTAAATTTATCGGAACGCCGATAATGGCTTTGACTGCCGGTATTATATTTGCCGTTATACTGCTTTTTACAGCCGGTAAAACCGATGGATTCTACGAAATGACCAACGAAACTCTTAAAGTCGTCGGCCCTATTCTGTTTATTACTGCCGCGGGCAGTGTTCTCGGAAAAGTTATTGTTGCAGCCGGGTTCGTTGATTACATGAAGGGTAATGCAGCAGTACTGTCGACACTCGGAATATTCTTCCCGTTCATTCTTGCCGCAATCCTGAAGTCGGCGCAAGGTTCTTCTACTGTTGCCATTACAACAACAGCCGGCATCATGGGGTCTATTGCAGAGTCGGGATCTATGATGACGCTTCTGGGCCTTACCAGTCCGCTTGCCGGTATTCTGACCGTTCTTGCGATAGGCGCTGGAGCGATGACTGTTTCTCATGCAAATGATTCGTACTTCTGGGTTGTAACGAATTTTGGAGAACTTACACCGCAGGATGGTTATAAAACACAGACTATGGTTACGCTCATTATGGGCGTTGTTTCCATACTGTTTATCTGGCTGCTCAGCCTGTTTCTGATATAGTTTTACGTATCTGTTGAAAAATCAGAAAAGACAGAATATCCCAGGAACCTTTCCGGGGATATTCTGTCGGACTTGCAATTTCAGATTTGTTGGGGAGTTCAGCTTTGCTATTTTATTTTGCCTTCCCCTGATCAGCTACTTTGTTTATTTTTGCGGCTACCGCAGCCGGATCTCCAAGATATTTTTTTGAAACGACTTCGAAATCATCAGAAAACTCATATACGAGCGGAATGCCGGTGGGAATGTTTACTTCGAGAATCTGTTCTTTCGTAAGCTTTTCAAAGAATTTGACAAGCGCACGAAGCGAATTCCCATGTGCTGCAATAAGTACCCGGTCTCCGGCCGACATCCGCGGTTTTATTTCGCGTTCAAAATAGGGAACAACCCGCTGGATAGTAGATTCAAGGCTTTCTGTGAGCGGAAGCTGGGATTTATCCTTCACCTTCCGGAACATTTCCTGAATCCGAGGGTTTCGCTTGTCGTCTTCACTGAGAATCGGAGGACATACGGAAAACGATCTGCGCCATATTTTTACCTGCTCCTCACCGTACTTTCCGGCAGTAGCGGCTTTGTTGAGGCCCTGCAGTGCTCCGTAATGCCGCTCATTGAGTTCCCATGTTTTTATAACCGGCAACCATTCGCGGTCCATTGATTCAAGTACCAGATTCAGCGTATGAATTGCCCGTTTGAGATACGACGTGTAGCAGATATCGAAATCATATCCGGCTTTTTTGAGTACGCTCCCTGCTTCCGTCGCTTCTTTTCTGCCGGTAGCAGACAGGTCGACATCAGTCCATCCGGTAAACAGATTAAGTCTGTTCCATTCGCTTTCGCCATGACGAATCAATACTAGTTTCACTGTTTCCTCCGATAAAAAAGATTATGCGAGAGATCCCATCGGGTCCCACGGTTCCAGAACAATCGGTTCGAGATCAAGCGCTTTTTGGTATTCCGGTTTCAGATAGTTCCTGTTAATGAGAATCTGGTAGACGTATTCACTGAACCATTCGTCACTCATGATAAACCAGCCTTTGTTTCCGATATCGTCGCCCCAGCTGTTCTCGACCTTCCATCGTTCGGGAGTTTCGTTTTTATCGATATGAACTCCGGTGAATACCATTGCATGAGTCATCTGGCTGTCTGAATAATCAAGGCGCTCCGCTTTATTCATTTTAAACTGCACATTGAACAGCGTCTCATAATCATACCCCTTCATATCCATACTTCCGTAGGTACGATTCAACCGTTTTGCAACATCGCAACCGAACCAGACTGGTTTATTGTCCTTCAGCTGTGCAACGGCACACCGTTTGAGCTCTTCGACCGGGACATTCAGATGCTTTACGATATGGCCTTCGGTTACATTACCAAGATATTTTATGGTAAATGTTTTGCCGTACGGTTTATCTGCCGTCGGCGCATTGATAACGCTGACATAGTCGTCGAGATTCCATCCGATATACTGTTTGAAAAATTTCTGTGGCGTAAGGTGTCCGCAGTCGTGAAATTTTTTGTCCTTATCGCGAATTCCGAAATCAAATTTTTTCGGCGGTTTGCCAAGGCTTATGCAAAGTATCCGGTAAATCTCGGACATCATGCTTTCTTTCAGCTTCCGAAGTTCTGCAGTTGTCCGCCCGTTTTTGTGAGCAGTACGAAGTGTCAGAGAGAATTCCCGGAGTTTGGCAGTCAGAAGCTCATCCATGATAGATGTATTTGAAGATTCGAACGTTTCCGGCATGACTGTTTTCGGGACAACACCATATTTTTCCACGATGTTACGGAACATATCCCACTGTCCGCCGTCACAGACGGGGTCCTTCAGAATATGCGCAATCAGCCGTGTCGTACGTTCCGTATCGACCGTGGCAATAACGGTTTCAAGAAAATAATTTGATTTTTCAAGCTTGTCCCAGAAAAGAGGGTATGCCTGCGAAAGCTCAAAGTCTTCCAGATTAAATTTCTGCATGACTTCATACGACATTGCATTGAGAGCTGCGAACATCCAGCAGCGTCCTGATTTTTTCTGATTTTTTATTTTTCCGGTATCTATTTCAATATTGAAAGTGTACGGCAGATTTGCCTGCGCATTATATTTTTCACTGGCATTGTTGATACCGTTTTTTGCAACAGCATTCATCGCCTGGTAATTCGACGTATCACGATCGAATCCGGCTTCAAGCTTTTCTAGAAAATCCGGTGTTATATTTTTCATACTACATCCTTTATCGTTTTCGGAAACCGTCTTCACCAGAATACGGTTTACCTTGATATTAGTTACAACTAACTGTATGTATGATACCACATCGGTTTAAAAAGCTCAACAAAAAGTCTCTGCAGATACGTAACAGGCAGGTTTACCAGACAATCAGATTACCACCATATGTTAAGCCCGCACCGAATCCGACCGTCATAATGATATCTCCTTTTTTAAGGGTACCTTCCCGGTCCAGTTCCGCAAGCGCTATCGGGACAGATGCCGCAGACGTGTTTGCATATTTTTCGATATTGAGAAAGAACTTGTCCATTCCGATTCCGAGCCGTTTTGCCGCCGCATTGATGATTCGTTCGTTCGCCTGATGGGGGATGATTCTTGTTATCTGGTTGATGCTGAGCCCTTCATCCTTCAGCAGCTGTCTGATGGTACTGGTTACAGCATTTACCGCGAACAAATATACTGCATGACCATCCATTTCAATATGCCCTGGTTTTGCTACCGTTTCGCCGGTCCGGAACGGATCGCGTGTACCGCCTCTGCGCAGTATGAGGTATCCGGAGCCCGAACCATCCGCACCAAGAACAGATCTGATAACACCCCGCTTCCCCTTTCCTGACGCAGGTTCTTCGGTCTCCTCAAGAATTGCGGCACCTGCTCCATCTCCGAACAGAACACAGGTGTTACGGTCCGTCCAGTCGGTGATACGCGACAGTGTGTCGGCTCCGATAACCAGTGCTTTTTTACGACCATGTATGCCGGTCATCGACGCTGCAATATCGAGTGCATAGATAAAACCTGTACACCCTGCTGCAATATCGAACGCACCTGCTCTCTTTGCGCCGATGCGGTTCTGAACCATGCAGGCAACGGAAGGAAATCCCGGATAATCGGGCGATGCTGTTGCAACAATAACAAGATCAAGCTCCGCTGCTGCCTGTTCAGGGTTTTCAGGATTATATGCTTTCAGTGCGCTGAGTGCTGCCCGATAAGCCAGATCGCTGGTCGCTTCATCGTCGTGTGCAATATGTCTGGCACTTATTCCGGTATGAGAACGAATCCATTCGTCAGAAGTATCCATCATTTTGGACAAATCGTCGTTAGTCAGTATTTTTTCCGGTACATAGCTGCCGGTAGCTTTAATTTCAATTGCCATATAAAAACTCCTATAAAGACTGCAACCTTTTCCAAAAAACAGCATCTAATACATGAGGCCACTGGAAATATATCATAAATACTAAAAATGTCAATGTGTCATATTGACATTTTTGTATAAAATGTCGTATATAAACCACGGAAATCAGTGATTTGTGCGGTATGCACTGAAAACAGCACCTTCGTATTGTAGTTTTAAGAGGGGAAATGATAGTCATTTTGAAATTTGTACTGAGACGTCCGTTATATGTGGCGGACAAACTCCGCCTGATCTTTTACAGGAGTGTATATGCGAAAAGGAAAAATTACCATTGATGAAGAACGCTGCAAGGGATGCTATCTGTGTGTGAGGGCCTGTCCCCGACAGATAATTGCCGTTGCCCGGACCGCAAACACGGCCGGAATTTATCCGGCTCTTTATATTGGTGAATCCGGACCCGGGTCAGCTGTTTGCAGTGCATGCGGTTCCTGCTACGAGGTATGCCCCGATACGGCAATCGAAGTGTATGAATTAGAAGGAGACATTCAGTGAATCAGCGTATATTGATGAAAGGAAATGAAGCGATTGCCGAATCGGCAGTCAGAGCAGGCTGCGGAGCATATTTCGGCTATCCTATTACACCGCAGAACGAACTGATCGCATGGATGGCACGTCGTATGCCGGAATGCGGCAGAGTTTTTGTTCAGGCTGAAAGTGAGCTTGCGGCGATCAATATGGTGTACGGCGCTGCAAGTACCGGCGTGCGTGCAATGACCAGTTCGTCGAGTCCTGGAATTTCGCTTAAGCAGGAAGGAATTTCCTACGCAGCCGGTGCAGACCTGCCGTGTGTCTATGTTAATATGATCCGCGGCGGTCCCGGACTGGGATCGATTGCTCCTGCGCAGAGCGATTATTTTCAGTCTACCAGAGGCGGGGGGCACGGCGATTATCACGTAATCGTGCTCGCGCCGAAAGGGGTACAGGAGGCTGCGGATCTGACGTATCGTGCGTTCGATCTTGCGGATACCTGGCGAATGCCTGCCATGATTCTTGGCGACGGATTAATCGGTCAGATGATGGAAAGCGTTACACTGCCCGGATATCATGATCCTGCAACTCTTTCCGATAAAGCAGACTGGGCGGTTGGCCATATGGATAAAACCCATCGTAAACCGCATCGTATTACGTCTCTGATGCTTGATCCTGAACAACTCGAACAGCAGATCAGAGACCGGTACAAACGATATGCCGAGATAGAAAAGAAAGAAGTGTTATTTGAAGAGAAGAACTGTGAAAACGCGGACATTATTCTGGTCGCATACGGCAGCGCTGCCCGCGTATGTCAGGGTGCACAGCAGCTCGCTGCTGAAAGCGGTTTGAAAGTCGGCCTTTTCAGACCTATAACGCTCTGGCCGTTTCCTGCTCAACGTCTTGAAAAAATTTCACGGAGCGGAAAACCGATGCTGGTTGTCGAAATGAGTATGGGGCAGCTGGTAGAAGATGTACGGCTTGCTGTTCACGACAGTATTCCGGTCGATCTGCTTTCTCACGCGGGCGGTGTAATCCCGACTGAAGAAGAAGTTTTCGAACGCATCCGTCAAATTGCAGGAGGCAGAGCATAATGAAAAAAATCTACAGGCATCCGGACTCACTGATTCCGGTACAGACAAAATACTGCGCAGGCTGCGGACACGGGGTTGTCCACCGCATTATCGCCGGACTGGTAGATGAAATGGGACTGCGGGAAAAAACGATCATCACCAATCCTGTCGGCTGCGCTATCTGGGCTGATCTGTATTTTGATTTTGATTCCGTACAACCCGCCCACGGACGGACGCCGGCCGCGGCGAGTGCTGTCAAAAGGATACTGAACGATCATCTTGTTATCTGTTATCAGGGCGACGGTGATCTCGCCGCTATCGGAACGGCGGAAACAGTTCATGCGGCGAATCGCGGTGAACGGTTTACGACGATATTTATCAATAATGCTATTTATGGGATGACCGGTGGGCAGATGGCTCCGACGACGCTTGTTCATCAGAAAGCGACAACAGCTCCGCTCGGACGGGATCCTGAATTTCCGGCAGGAATGGGCTATCCGATAAAAGTACCCGAAATGCTTTCGACACTGCAGGGAACGGTCTATCTGGCGCGCGGTGCGACAGATACTGCCGCACATGTCAGACAGCTTAAAAAATACATACGGACTGCGTTTGAAGCTCAGATGGCGGGATACGGATCAACCATGGTTGAAGTACTGTCGCCCTGTCCGACGAACTGGGGCGTTTCTCCGGAAAAAGCAGCGGATCTGATTGCGGAAAAAATGATTCCGTACTATCCGCTCGGTGAACTGAAGAATACACTGCCGGCTGCATTCGGACAGCAGGAAAAGGAAGGCGCACAATGACGGAAAAGACATTTTTTACCGGATTCGGCGGTCAGGGGATCGTTTCGCTCGGTCAGGTTTGGGCGTTCTGTGCCATGAAAGAAGGAAAAAACGTATCGTTCTTTCCCTTTTATGGTGCTGAAAAACGCGGCGGTATTGCCCGCGCAAATGTCATTATATCGGATGCTGAAATAGCAAGTCCCGTCATCACGCATGCGGACTCGGTTGTTGTCATGAATCAGGACAGCCTTCCTGTTGCGGAGCTGACGATCCGGAAAGGCGGTCTCATGCTCGTCAATACGACACTCGTAACAAAAATGCCGGAACGGGACGACATCAGAATTGTCAGCATTCCGGCTACGGATATAGCGCGGGAGACGGGAAATGAAAAAACGGCGAATATGGTTATGTTAGGCGCTCTTGCCGTTATAACGAAGGCGCTTAAACTTAAAGACACTGACGCTTTTTTTAGAGAATTTTTTCCGGAAGAAAAACAATTTCTTGTTCCGGTGAACGTTAGCGCGGTAGCAGCCGGCGCTTTATGTCAAGAAAGATGACACCCCATGCTTATTTTATCAGCTCACTTTTGCATAGACATCCGGCAGCTTGTTGAGGTAAACAACTTCCGGATTCTCCAGAGGAGTGAACTGTTTTGACCATC
>JALCCK010000007.1 GCA_022640795.1 Treponema sp. | reverse complement strand
TTTGCAAAGGCTCCCGGCGGATTTTTTGTTTTCGGATTCCTGATTGCAATAACCGCCGCAATAAAAAAGCTCAGAACAGCAGACAAAAAAACAACATTGTCTGAAGGCGGTGCAAAATGAACTTAATGAAAATATTCGTAAAATCTATGCTGGTCGACAACGTAATTCTTATACAGTACCTTGCACTGTGTCCGTTTATCGGCATGACAAACGATACGGGAAAAGCTACCGGCATGGGATTTGCGACATCGTTCGTTATGATACTGGCTACAGCGGTAACCTATCCGCTGTATACCTACATCATGCAGCCGCTGGGCCTCGGCTTTTTGCAGACGCTTCTGTTCATACTGGTAATTGCTGCTCTCGTACAGCTCGTAGAATTTTATATAAAGAAGGCTGCTCCGGCTCTCTACAGTGCTATGGGGGTTTATCTGACACTTATCACCACAAACTGTGCAGTTCTTGCGGTAACGCTCAACTGTATCAGTAAAAACTATAATTACATAGAATCCCTTGTATATGCTGCCGGTTCTGCTGCTGGTTTTATGATCTCAATGATTGTCATGGCTGGTGTCCGTGACCGGATGAAAACAGCAAAACTGCCTGCTTTTATAAACGGAAGAGCTATTTTGTTCATAGCTGCAGGACTGCTTTCCATGGCATTTCTGGGATTCAGCGGATTAATCAAATAGGAGCGGAAAATGAACACTATTCTTATTACTGTTATTGTATCGTTTCTCGTTGCGCTTATTTTAGGTCTGCTGCTCGGATTCTTTAAAAAAATGTTTTCCGTGCCGGTTGATGAAAAAGTAGCGAAAGTTCGCGAAGTGCTTCCCGGTGCTAACTGCGGCGGCTGCGGTTATCCCGGCTGCGACGGATTCGCTGCGGCCGTAGCGGCGGGAGAAGCTTCTGCGGACGGCTGCGCCGCCGGTGGTGCGGAAACAGCAAAAAAAGTCGGAGAAGTTATGGGGCTCGCGGTTGAGGCCGAAAGCAAAGTTGTCATTCTGGCCTGCAGAGGCAGTAAAGACGCGGCAAAAGCACGTGGTTTTTATAACGGTCTTAAAAACTGTGCAGCAGCACACCTGGCCGTGAATGGAACAAAAATGTGCCAGTATGGATGTATCGGATTTGGTGACTGTGTGAATGCCTGTCAATTTGATGCGCTCCATCTTGAAGAAGACGGACTCCCGCACGTAGACTATACTAAATGTACCGGATGCGGAATGTGTGTACAGGCTTGCCCGATGCACCTTCTGAGCAAAGTACCGGTTTCCCGGAAAGGAGCCGTTGCATTATGTTCCAATCACACCGATAATAAACCATCAGTCCTTAAAAACTGTAAGGTCGGCTGTATCAAATGCGGAAAATGTGAAAGAAACTGCCCTGAAAAATGTCTCAAACTTGTTAATGGCATTCCGGAAATAGATTATGCAAAATGTACCAGTTGCGGAACCTGTATAGAAGGATGCCCGACTCACGTTTTGAAACTTGTTCAGAATGTTATAGCATAAAACGGCACACGAAGAAAAAGACAAAAGGTCCTGTGTAACACACAGGACCTTTTGTCTTTTCATAAACTCTTCTCTGATGTAGCAGATGATCTAACGTCTCTCTAATTGATATAGCATTATTGCATTCATCGGCCAAAACCGCAATATCTGCAGGCCTGTTCATGAACGAAATATCCAAAGATATTTTTTCAAAAACATAACGATAGTAAATTTGAATTATTTTCAAAAGTACGGTAAACTGCTTGGTATGCAGAAATTCACAAATATGGGACTCAGAATACTCGCCATCTGTGGAACGATTGCACTGGCCATTGCGACAGTCCTCAACATCATTATCGGAACACATTTCGTCGGCTCTCTCTTATATCCATATACCGAAACTATCACTCCGCTGCTGAACGGATTCTGCACTGTTCTTGGTTTTATCAGTATTTTCAGACCGAACAACAAATATATTTTTCCTACAATTCTCGTTATCGAAGCGGTCTACAACGTTATCTGCGGATTTGAAGTTCTTGGAATTTTCCTTTATTCATTTTGTATGCTGCTGCTGTTCAGCAGGGGATATTTCAGAACTCATACTAAAATAAAGCTGCTATGTATAAGCATTTTATGGCTGCTCGTACTTACGACACTCTTTTCATTCTGCTGGAACGACTTTGTTTTTGCCGTAGGAGTCTCTCTCTTTGCCGCTGCTTCTTATTTTGCTCTTTATTCAATTTTATACGACCAGCTTAACTTTCTTCTTTCAAATGTCACGATGCCGTCCGACAAAACGGGAATAGCGCTTCCCCAAAAGGGTTCCGTGTTAAATCTGAAAATTCTCAATCTGACCAAACGGCAGACAGCCTGTATTCACTACACAATGAACACAGATAAAAGTTATAAAAAAATAGCAGATGAACTCTTTATCAGTGAATCAGCCATAAAAAAAGACATGCAGGATCTGTTCCATCTGTTCGGTGTAAAAAACAGGGAAATGCTACGGCTCCTGCTGCTACAGTACAAAATAGAAATTTGAAAGAACGTGCAGTGCTTGACAGGCAGGGCTATTTATCCGATATTTAAAGCATGGAACAAAAAACGACTTCTGGTGGAAATTTTTTCATAAATCTCTTTGCTGCACTTTTCGGTAATAAAAATCCGGAAGCTGAAAAAAAACGACAGTTGCGGATAATTTCTAAGGATCTTTCCAAAACTCATACACGGTATTATAAGATCAATTCCGACGAAGCGCTGCCTGCTCTTGCAAAATTTTTTTATGAACTGTACAAGGCGGCAGCACCTGCCCAGGCACTTTTCCAGAATGCGGAAAATGAAAATATATTCAAAAATTTTGTGATAAATTATTCACTGAATGAAAAACAGCATCAGCTTACAGAAGACTTTTCGGAAGGTTCTATCCGTGCAAAAGCAAAAACAGTTCCTTTAAACGAGCTGTCGTCCAAAATGAAACAGGATCTGGACCTTTTTCTTGGAGAATTTGATGCGGATTCCATAAATAAAATCAACAATCTTTATTCAAATCTGCTGGCCTTTAAAAAATTCTGTACGTTTGACTACTATTTTCTACTGAAAAAATTCGATTCCTCTCTCCGGGAACGGGTATTCAATACAACTCCCCGTTTTGAAAAAATTAACGCAGAGTATATTGCAGAAGATCTCCAGGACTTTGTTGAAATAATTTACGGCATACCGGAACACGAAGACTGGTCTACCCTCATGAAGCTTTTCAGGGATGCAAAAGGTACGGAACCGATAACGGCAAACGTCTGGAATAAAATACTTGCAAAGCTGGAAAATCTCAAACGAACGCAGGTTTTCGAGATGATGATTCAACTCATAACAAAAAATCCCGGCTGGAATTTTACCGTTTCTAATCCTGTCGAAAATATCATCGATCCGTATCTGCAGAAAATAACAAGTATAACAGAAAAAACACTTAAAAATCTCGCTGCAGAAGAAAAAAATTCAAAAGCCGGCAAACTCCTGATGCAGATATTCGGTACAAATGTTGTACTCCGTCTCGCAAATTACACAGAGCAGAACAGCGTCACACTCGAAACGAAAGGTATCGGTTCTTATACATTCTCACAGCCGCTCAATTATATGAAAGCTTTTCTGATAGAATTTGTAAAAAAAGATATACGGGAATATGCGGATCTGGTTCTGATTCGCGGTGAATGGGCAACAAATGCGCTGTCCATACCTATGTCTGATGCATACAATGCACTGCTGGAAATTTCCAATCAGATTACAGCCTTCGATGAGCGGCTCGCAGAAGACGGGGAAATCGGTTCAAAAATAAAAACCATGATGCCGCGTGCGGGCCGGGACCGGGAAGCACGGAACATAATTAACACACTTACGAACGATGCAAATGATGCAGCACGGGATTTTCTTATCAGGGGAACAAAAAATCTGGTGACAATTGCAAAAACCGTAAAATCGCTTATCGAAGATTACTCGAAAAAATCCCCGGAATTAGTCATAAACTGGAAAGAACTCGATCACTTTGCAGAGCATCCGATAAAAGAGCTTGGAATTGAAGTGTATAAAAAGATATATCTTTTTACAGCACTCATGCAGACTTTTCTGACAAAAAAAACAACATAAAAAAAGGACTGCTCCGGCAGTCCTTTTTTTATACAGCAGCAAACTTTATCGTGCTGACATCAATCTGTTGGAAATCTTTGTGCCGACGGCCTGAAGGACTTCTACTAATATAAGAATGACTATAACGGCAGCAGCCATTATATCAGAACGAAATCGCTGATATCCGTATCGAATCGCAAGATCCCCCAACCCGCCGCCGCCGATAGCTCCCGCCATAGCGGAATATCCTACCAGATTTATGATAGTCAAAGTTACTCCGTCAACGAGAGCCGGCATGGCTTCGGGTAAAAGGACCTTCCATATAATTTGTGTATTTGTAGATCCCATTGCCCGTGCGGCCTGAACCACGCCAGGATCAACTTCTTTTAAAGCAGACTCGATAACCCGTGCAACAAAAGGAGCCGCTGCTATTGAAAGTGGAATTATTGTAGCCTTTGTTCCTATACTCGTTCCGACGATAAGACGGGAAAGCGGAAACAAAAGAATCATGAGAATTATAAACGGAAAAGAACGCAGTGCATTAACTATCCGCGTAAGGATTTGGTTTAACGCAGGGCGTGGTTTTATTCCGGTAAGCGGATCACTTGTACAAAGAAGAACACCAAGCGGCAGCCCGAGCACAATACTGAAAAGTGTAGAAAGAACAACCATAATAAGTGTCTCTCCAGTAGCCTGAATTACCAGGGTCATCATTTGATTCCAGTTACCCATCAAGCGTCCCTCCGTTTTTCCTGTTCTACGACAATTCCCTGATCCCGAAGATATTCAAGAGCACGGGAAACCTCTTCCGCTGCTCCATAGATATCGATAAGAAGCGTTCCTACTTTTTCCGTAGAAAGTTTCTGTATTCCTCCTGCCCGTATATTAAATTCTACCTCAAATTTGCGGGCAAGACGGCTCAAAACAGGTTCGTCTGTTTTTCCGCCAATGAACCGGAGCGTATAATTTCCTCCGTCCGACGACCATCTGACCAATTCGTTCTGATCTGAAAGTGAAGCAGACGGCTGGGTAAGATGAGCAAGAAAATCCCTCGTCACATCGGTCTGCGGCCGCACAAAAATATCGTCAACAGATCCCTGTTCGACCACAGCACCGTCATGTATAACGGCAACAAGACTACAGGCATCTCTGACAACCTCCATCTGATGCGTTATCATGACGACGGTAAGATTCATTTTTTTTTGTATTTCCCGTATAAGATTCAAAATTGAAAGGGTTGTCTGGGGATCAAGCGCACTCGTAGCTTCATCACAGAAAAGAATGTCCGGGTTATTCGCCAGCGCCCGGGCAATCGCAATACGCTGTTTCTGGCCGCCGGAAAGCGTACTGATAGGAGCGTCAGCCCGATCGGAGAGTCCTACCAGATCCAGCAGTTCGGCTGTACGAACCTGGATTTTCGATTTCGGCGTACCGCATATCTCAAGCGGATACGCTATATTTCCGGCAGCTGTACGGGAGCTGAAAAGATTGAAATTCTGGAATATCATTCCGATCCGGCGCCGCCGGGCGATGAGTGCTGCATCCTTCAGATTGTCAACACGCTGACCATCATAAAGAACTTCACCGGAATCGGGTCGTTCAAGTAAACTCACCAGTCGGACGAGCGTTGATTTTCCCGCCCCGCTTTTTCCTATAATACCGAAAATTTTATTTGACGGAATTTCAAGACTTATATCGTTTACGGCACGGACTTCTTTTCCGGCTTTTCCCGAATCGTACGTTTTACGAAGATTTTCAAGCCGTATTGTCATACGATATTCTCCTGTTCCGCTTTTTCCGGCATAAGTTCAGGAAGCATATATTTTTCAGGCAACCGGGCAGGCCTGGCGCCTTCAGTTACACTTGCCCAGGTAACATCTGCGACGGCGCAGAGAGTTCCATCATCTTTTTTTACACATTGATGAAAAGTTCCCGATACGACACCAAGCTTTATGGATTCTGTTTCAATAAAAAGCCGGTCATCAAGAAAAGCCGACGATTTATACTTTATATCGATATGTGATATATACAGATAAAATCCATCAGCAATAAGTCCTTTGTAATCAAAATGTATCTGATGCAGGAATTCCATTCGTCCGTATTCAAGATAGTTCAAGTATACAGCATTATTTACATGGCCATAGGAATCACACTCATATGACCGTACCACAAGTTCCGCGACATATTTCATAGTATTTTATAATATACTTTATAAAGTCATCAGACAAGAGAATCAGCGATGTTTCAGCACAGACTCGACAAGATTTTTAAAATCGGAATCTTTGCGTACTGTATCTGTCGAAACCGTATTTGATATAAAATAGAGACCGTCTTTATCTTCTGTAATTATTTTTGTATTATCAGTTTTCAAATCTGTTACTCCGTTATTGTTGGCTGCAAAATCTGCAAAGGAAAAAGGAATTTCACCGGAACTCCCCGGTTCATTCAATTCCTCGACAGGTTCAGCATCCGTTTCATTTTTAATATCGGTACTATTTTCAAGAGGCTGAACCGTTTTATCTGTTTCTGCCGGTAAAGATTCTGTTTCAACAACAGATTCTGCTGCAGCAAGTAAACCGCGGGCAACGGAAGACACCGGCTCAGGTGATAAAGGATGTGAAGCCAGATCATCAGATTTCTGCACATCAAGTGAAGAAAAATCAGGAACAGCAACATTGAAATCGGTAAGCATCTGATCATTTCCGGAACTCTTTTCATGCTGCGGCTCCGGTTCCCCGAATTCCATTACCTCGGTAAAAAATTCATCAACTTCAGCTTCGGAAACGTTGAAATCTTCTGTTTCCGCGGATGAAACAGTCTCACTTGAAGAAAATTCCGGTGTCTTTTTTGCATCAAATTCGTCAAGAGCAACCGGTTCATAATCTGATCCGGAAGCAGCGACCGGTTCAGCTTCTCCGACTTCTTCGAGGTCCTCGACCGGTTCAGCTTCTCCGACTTCTTCGAGGTCTTCGACCGGCTCTGCTTCACCGACTTCCTCGAGGTCCTCGACCGGTTCAGCTTCTCCGACTTCTTCGAGGTCTTCGACCGGCTCTGCTTCACCGACTTCCTCGAGGTTCTCGACCGGTTCAGCTTCTCCGATTTCCTCGACATCTTCGACCGGTTCAGCTTCTCCGATTTCCTCGACATCTTCGACCGGTTCGGCTTCTCCGACTTCCTCAAGATCTTTAACCGGTTCAGTCCCTGCAGTTTTTTCCCGGTCCGCAGCTGGTATGGCAGACTGCTGAATCTTTATAGTACCTTTAGACAGAATATCTTCAAGCATCTGCCGAATTTCAGACGTATCCTGCAGCGCAGTTTTATTTTCAGCTGCAGACAGCTTGCCGTCTGAACGGACATTGAGTGCATTTAAAATTTCTTCCCAGCTTTTATCCAAAAGCTCATCGACAAGCATTTCATTTCTGCGGCCTATCCGGCCCAGTGATTTTTTTATATCATTCGAAACATCCTGTTTTCTGCCTGCGATACTACCGGCTATTTTCTGCCAGTCAACGGTTTCCCTGTTAGCGAAATATTCCGATACAAATGCAAGTTGAAATTTTCTGATTCGTGAACGTATTACAACTGAATCATCGTGCCGTGAATTGAACAGCAGAAAGACAATAAGAAAAAACGTCATAAAAGCACAAACAAGAAGCATTACCTGAACGCCCTGCGGCAGCAGAAAAATTTCATCCCGATAGACACCGGAAATGAATCCATACCCGCTTTTTATGCTGGAAACAAGAATCCAGTATCCGTGGCTATGCAAGCCTGAATCCGAAGAAGAACCGTCAGTTTGTGATCCACGAACAGAATCCGTTCCCGTCTGCGTATAAACAAGCTTGTCAGGGCCGGCAGGATTCGACTGCCAGTCTGCAAGAATACTTTCTTCAAGTATTTTCCGTCCGACTACCGGAAGTCCGAAAACAAATCCCTGAAGCACGGTACCGGGAGAACTGACGCTTTTTGGTGGAACCGTCCCTGAAATAAGCGTCCCCGTACCGTTTATGCCGATACGGTTTTCCGCAAGCAGCCGCCTGTTAAAATCGCCCGCATCTGTATAAAAAAGCATTGTTCCCCGATATACTGAATATGCATCATAAAAGGGAAAGGAAAAAATAATTCTGCTGTGCCCACTGTCAAAAATAATTCTATAGGCAGGACCATTTTCCGATGCGGCAACGTCGGAATACGGAAGTTCTTTCTCATCGGTAAGTCCCGTTGCATCAATAATCGTGCAATCGGTATATTTCTTATATGAAACCAGTTGGTCGGTCTGTCTGAATATATCTTTTTTAAAATAGGTATAGTGGATATCCAGGCCGTTTTTATCAATAAGTCGTATTCCGATAAGTCCCGGTGTCGACTCAAAAAGCGTTCCGGTGAGTTTTGACCGTGTACGGACATTATCATCCGACGGTTTCTGCTCAACATATGTTGCGACAGAAGGATCTTTTATATATGCATCGGTACCGGTTCCAAACCGGACAAGACGAGAATTTATATACGTGTCATATGTTGCTGCAATCCCGTCGAGTTGTGTACGGATTCCTCGTATCTTGGCCGGCTCATAATACCGCGCCTCTATTATCGGAAAGATTCCGGTAAAAGCAATTACCGTAAAAGCGGCAAAGATTAGAACTGTACTAAGAAGACTGGCGGCAGTTTTTTGCCCTGATGTCACACTTTCTCCACTATTTGATATAACTTCACTTTTCTAGTATCGGCATATATACCCTTACTATATAGCAATTTTACGATATTAGCATATTTTTTTCAAAGAAAACACAGTTTTTTTGCAGAGATCTTTTTTCCCGATCCCAAATATTGAAAAAATTGTACAAGCATATATACTGTCTGCAATGATCGACATTCGTAACGAAGAAAAAGAAAAAATACGCTGTCTTCTTGTCGGAGAAGACGACAAGGGTCTGTCCGAGTTAAAAGAACTCATAAGAACGCTCGGAATGCAGACAATTCAGACAATAACGCTCACCCGTCGTGAAATACAGCCGGCCTATGGTATGGGAACGGGAAAAGTACAGGAGATAGCTGCACTGGCGGAAACATACAAAGCGGAATGTATAATATTTGATTTTGAAATTGAACCAACGAAACAGCGTAATTGGGAAAAACTTGCAAAAATACCGGTTTTCGACCGGCAGGAAGTCATTTTACGGATATTTGCCCAACATGCGCAGACAAAAGAGGCCGTACTTCAGGTAGAACTGGCACAACTTGTATATTCGCTTCCAAGGCTTGCGCACATGTATGGCAGCATGGCACGGCAACGGGGAGGAAACTACGGAGCAAAAGGCTCGGGAGAAACACAACTTGAACTCGATCAGCGTGCTGTCCGGCTGAAAATTCAGGAGGTAAAGAAAAAACTGGCAAAAGTCATTTCGACTCGTAAAACCCAGCGAAAAAAACGGAAACGTGCAGAACTTTTCACAGTTACGCTTGTCGGGTACACAAACGCCGGTAAATCCAGCCTGCTGAATGCACTGACCGGCGCGCAAACTTTTGTCGAAGACAAGCTTTTTGCAACGCTCGATCCCACCACCCGGCAATTTTCGTCACAAAAATCAGGGAATATTCTGCTGACAGATACGGTCGGTTTTATTAATAATCTTCCGCACAGCCTTATAGACGCATTCAAATCGACACTTGAAGAAGCCATAAACGCTGACCTGCTTCTTATAGTTATAGATGGTGCCGATCAGGAAGCACTGCATCACTATGAAACAGTCGTGTCGGTACTCAGGGAAATCGGAGCGGAAGGAAAAGATCGTATCCTCATTTTAAATAAAATAGATCTGACGGAAAAGACACAGAATCTTACTACGATACAGCTCGCTTCAACTTTTCCCGGGGCTTTCAAAGTCAGTGCTGAAACAGGAGAAGGACTTGATACACTTCGAAACGAACTGGAACAACGATTTCAGGGAGAATTGCACGACTATATCATTCCGCTTCAGGATGTTATCGTGCTGAATACGATCCGGCGGAAATGTTCTCTTTATAACGAAAAATGGCTTGAAGACGGTATTCATATTACAGCCCGGGTACGGGCAGAAATGCTTGCGTCTGTAACTCCCTATCTGGTACACTGAGTTTATGAGAATAAGTTTCAATCGTATTCTCGGCAGTATAGCATTTTCAATTCTCATTCTCATTATTGCAGGGACACTGGCAGCTTTTATCCTGAAAAAAGCAGACCCCGGCAAAGGTCTTCGGAAAAAAGATCCGGTACCTGCGGAACGCACTGCACAGGATTCTTTTTCAGAGCTGGGTGAACTGAGGATTCCAATAAAAAACGGAAAACAGAAAGAAAACAGCACGCTTGTTTTACTCCCGTGGCTGTCGTATGATCCCGGTGACAAAGCATTCCATGAAGAGCTCTCCCAAAAGAAGCTCAAAATACGTATGATTTTTATCACCTATTTTTCAGACTATACGGAAACGGAATTACTTAATTTTGGAGAACAAAAGATTAAACAGGACTTACTGCATCTGATAAACAGTGAGCTTGTACTCGGCAAAATTACTGCTGTTTATTTCAGTGAATATATATTTCTCGAATAGCAGCAGAAACATGCAACTGCCAGACAAAAAGGGTGTCTGATATAGTAGCAGTATACGTGCCAGTACGACGTAGCAGGTAGTCCCTGTCAGATATTTTACAGGAGGAATGATATGGAATCATCAATGACATCAACTGCGGCACAGATAATAATAGCCGTAATACCCATAGTCGGAATAGTAATTGCAGGTATAGTGGTTTTTTTCTACCTGCTCTGGCATCATCACGAAATAAAACTGCAGATAAAAATGGGATCGTATAACCCGAAGAAATTCGACCTAAAGACTTTTTCGCTGCTTACCGGAATTTTACTCACTGGCACAGGAACCATTCTGACATTATTTTTTATGGTCATAGACGGACTTTCTTATACATTACTGGGGGGACTTGTCCCTGCCATTCTTGGAATATGTCTTCTTGTCTTTTATAAAGTAAATCCGGGATTCAGCAATCGCGATGGGAAATAAATCCGTTTCGGGTATTGAACGGACAATCGCATTAAAACGCGATGCAATACTTGTAAAGGCAACGCTTCAGGGTGACACACAATCGTTTGCACGGTTGATGAGCCTCTACAAGAACAGAGTCGCGGCCCTGGGAATGAGTTTCTTTAAGAATCCAACCGATACAGAAGATTTTGTACAGGACGTTTTTATAAAGGTTTTTCTTAATCTGTCTTCGTTTCGCGGTGATGCGCTTTTTTCGACATGGCTGACGAGAATTGCATACAACACTGCGGTTAATTCGGTCAAACGCCGTAAAGAATATTTATCTATTATTGACGAGGGGTCGCTCTACGACCCGGGGTTTACACCGGAAGAACGGGAAATACGAAATATAACAGCCGAAGCAGTGCGGGAATCTTTAAAAGATTTACCGGAAAAATACGGGGTCTGCATGGACATGTACTTCTTCTACGATATTTCCTATTCCGAAATCAGTGAAATAACAGGGTTCCCCGTTAATACAATAAAATCGCATATTTTCAGGGCGAAAAAACTACTGCGTGAAAAATTAAGGAGCTATCATGAATAAAAATAACAAAGACCGGTGTGAAGAGGTAATGGAGCGCTACCTTGCACTTGATAAAGACGAGCGAATTCCTTTTTCAATTACAATGCATCTGCTTTCCTGTAAAAAATGCCGCTCTCAAGTCCGGCTCATGACCATTGCGGAAAAAACAGCAGCGGAACCGCTCAAGGTCTCTGTCCCGCTCGACGACAGCACTATAACAGAAGTTATAAAAGTACTAAATGACAAATATCAGATAAAACCTGTCGAAAATCCCATCTCCATCCATAACTGGATTCTTGGCGGTATCCTTATGATTTTGCTCATGACCGTATTCGGAGTCTTCACTAATAACAACACAAGCAGGGAGTTAGTCATTTCGTTTTATCTGCTGTTCGGCGCTATTATTACCGCCTATTGTGCAATATTTATTGCATCAAATATGGATTTTTTCATAAAGAAAATACACACGCTCAAAACCAGTCTGTAGCGTCAGTTCCAGTAATTAACCGGATTCACCGTCTTTCCGTTTTTCATAACGGTAAAATGAAGATGCGGTCCGGTGCTCATTCCGGTGCTTCCGACTCTTCCCAACCGGGAAGCCGTTGTTACGTGTTGTCCGCGGATAACAAGGACAGCACTCATATGGCCGTACAATGTCTGATACCCGGAATGATGGGTCACGATCACATAATTGCCATAGACGGGACTGAACCCTACCGTTGTTACTTTGCCTGCAAGAGCCGCATAAATGGAAGTTCCTTTCGGGCACGCCATATCTACCCCGGTATGGAAGCTCCTTCGTCCGGTGAAGGGACTGTTACGCCATCCGTACGGAGAAGAAAGATAGTATCGTGCGCGAATCGGACGGACAAACAAATCACCGTTTATTTCCTGTCGTGTCACCCAGTCTAATTGTGCATCAGGAACAAATACAATGGTTCCGGCCGTCAGGGCCGTTTCAGGATTCATATTATTCACTTCTGCACATTTTTTTACGGCAACCTCGTACTTCAGGGCTATGGACTCAGGAGTTTCGCCGTCTGTTCGTACAGAATATAAAATTCCCGGCATGGATGGAATCTTGAGATATTGTCCTATCTGGATAAGGCGCGACTGCCGTATATTGTTGACACTGATAATCGTATCCTGCGTCACATCGAAATTCTCTGCAATGACACTGATCATATCGCCTTTCTTTACACGATACGAATGATAGGAAAGAATGTTATCGTCTTCTTCCTGATTTTCAGATGCAGGCATCGTATCCAGACCGTCCTGATCGGTACCGTTTTCATCCGGATCGATCGTATAGACAGGCGCCTGCGTCGTTTCCAATCCGCCCTGTCCTCCCGCCGGCTTAAAAATGCGTATCCCGTATAAAATGGTTCCGGCGACAAGAAGTCCCCCGCAAGACAGTAATCCGACTCGAACGATATTTTTTACAGAAAAAGACATAACGCCCCTTATTCTACGATTATTTCTTATTTATGCCAATAAGATATGTCTCAAAAGATTCCGACCGGCAGGCCTTCGGTTTAAAACCGCGGGCGGTCGTGAACAGCTGCCGCATCGTTTTCAGAAATGCCTGCTGATCTCCATTCTGAAAAATCTTGACTACAAAGTTGCCGCCGCGTTTCAACATCGTTTCTGCATACCATAAAGCCATTTCAACAAGCTGCTCGGAACGAGCAGTATCGACTGTTTTATTTCCCGTAGTCAGAGGTGCTGCATCGCAAACGACAAGATCATATTCACCTTTTTCACGTATAGTCCTACGTATTCCAGCATCATTCAGGTCCCCCTGATAAAAGAAAAGATTATCCGCTTTTACATCTGATGCGAGCGGATTTAAATCAACCGAAACAACATTTCCGGTCCCTGCTAACCGGCGGAGCAGAAAAACGGTCCAGCTTCCGGGGGCTGCTCCAAGATCAAGTACGGTAGAATTTTTTTTGATGATAGTGAATTTTTCATCAATTTCTTTCAATTTATAAACTGATCTTGCCGGAAAGCCTTCCGAAAAGGCTTTCTTTGACCAAAAATCAGGTTTTTCATATGAATTAGATCCCATATTTTCTGTATCGGCAGTTTCCGGTCACCGATAAAGTTCTTTGTGTATTTGTCTTTCACGATAGTTTTCGGTATACTTATATATATGGATAAGGCTTTCACAGAGCGTCTTGAAAAAATAGAATCCGTACTTTCAGAATTTCTTCCTGAAAATCCGGACAGTAAGTGGATATCAGCCGGATTCGGAGATATTCCCCCATGTATACATGCCGGTGCCATAAAAAATCTTTCGGATCCCGGCAAACGGTTGTTGAACCTCGGAGGAAAACGATGGCGGCCGCTGCTGCTCGTTCTCTGCGCGGAAATGACTGCCGCTTTTTTCAAAGAAAAAAAACAACAGGAACCAGCCGTTACGGAAAAAAATATCCGGAATGCTTATCTGTTAACACCGCTGGTTGAATTCTGCCACACGGCAAGCCTTATTCATGACGACATAGAAGATCACGCAGACATACGTCGTGGCGAACCTGCAGCACATCTCGTATACGGTCTGGATACGGCTGTCAATTCAGCAGCATGGCTCTATTTCGAAGCGGCAGCCTGTATCGATGCGATTGCCGCTACAAATTCGAAAAAAAACATATTCTACCAGCTTTACACAAAAGAACTCAGGCGGTTACATTTAGGGCAATCGCTGGATATTCAATGGCATCGTACTCCCGATCTTATTCCGACGATCGACGAATATACAACGATGGTCAGATGCAAGACGGGAACGCTTGCCGCACTGGCTGTGCAGACGGGAATTCTCGCCGGTGGCGGAACCAGAACTCAGGCAGCCCGGGCAGGCGAAATTGCAGCGGAAATAGGTATCGGTTTTCAGATTCTTGACGACGTACAGAATTTAACGACGGGCAACCCCGGCAAGCAACGAGGAGACGACATAGTAGAAGGCAAAAAAAGTCTTCCGGTACTGCTGCATCTTACTGCTCATCCGCACGACAAGTCTCTTATTGAAAACCTATTTTCAAAAGCGGGAAAAGAAGGTATAACTTCAACGGCGGTCGAAGAATTTATAGGATATCTTACAAAAAGCGACTGTATAACAGATGCCCGGGATTCAGGATGCAAACTCATCTATACCGGCAGCAGAAAACTTGCAGCAGTCTACAGCGGAAACGCAGCTGCAGGAGCTGGTTCTCTTATAATCCGTCTGTTCGATCAAATGACAGCGAGTTTCAAAAACAAACAGGAGACAGGCAATGTTTGAAGATGTAGAAATCTTAAACACACAGGCAATTGAGCTGGCCGCAAAAGGCGATTTTCAGGATGCTATCGCATGCTTCAAACGGGCGCTTTCCATGGAGACAAAAAACTATCTGCTGTGGTTTAATCTCGGTGTTACCTATAGAGATGCAGGAGATCTTGAAAAGGCAATTGCAGCGGTAAAAACCGCACACAGGATAAATGAAAAAGACCAGGAAGTTATAGAAACACTTGGGGTACTCAGTTATAACATCGGAAATAATGAAGAAGCAATGAAATACTGCAAAGAAGGTCTGGAACTCAACAGAAAAAATCCTCACATATGGAATACGATCGGCGTCATATTCTTCAATAAAGGGGATTACGAACAGGCCGGCAATGCCTTTGAACAGGCAGTAACGCTTAATCCCTATTATTACGATGCACTTTTTAACCTTCGTGACACCTATGACGAGCTGGGCAACGCAACCGGTAAACAGGAGTGCAGTCTGCGAATGAAAGAACTTTCCTCAGGAGATTATTATGCGAGATAAAGCTGTCATAACAAGTGTTTCAAACTCGGGCATTACCGTTATTCCCCTGATAACAAATGCCTGTCTCGGCTGCAGCGAGGGATGTGCAAAAAGGGGAAAACCGTTTCCGGTAAGCAATCCACAGAAATTCGCTGTTACTCCGGGGACTGTCGTAAAAATAGGTGCACCGGTAAAAATAATGATTTTTCAGGGTTTTTTCTCTATTCTCTTCCCGATTCTCTGTGCGGCCGGCGGTTATTTTGCAACCGCTCCCCTCGCATCCTTCTTTAGACTGCAGCCGACAGAAGGATTACACGCAGGATGTATTCTGCTCTTTCTGGCTCTTTCATATCTGACCGTCTACGTCCTTTCGCGCAACCAAACGAAAATCGTAAAATCAGAAATTCTTGAAATCTGCTGACCGCTAGAAAGAATGGGTCCGGGCAAGAGCGCTTATTTCATCTGCCATGGCGTCGAGTGAAACCTGTTTCTGGACTCCACCGAGTTCCCATGCTACTTTCGGCATACCGTAAACGATGCTTGACTTCTGGTCCTGTCCCAGCGTCCAGGCTCCCTGGCGGCGCATTTCGGCCAGTTCAGCAGCACCGTCCCGCCCCATACCTGTCATGATAACGCCAAGTGCATCATTTTTATATTCTTTCGCAACAGACTCAAAAAGCACATCTGCTGACGGCCGGTGCCCGTTTCTGGCCGCCCCGTGAGAAAGTCTGATAACCGGTCCCATAACACTACGTTCAACGAAAATATGATAATCTCCCGGTGCTATATATATATGCGCATCTTCAATTTTATCTCCATCCTTCGCTTCCGTCACGGTAAGCGGGCAGATACGATTCAGACTGTTGGCAAATTCGCTGGTAAAACCGGCAGGCATATGCTGAACGACAAGAATCGGTTGTTTAAGATGGGGATCTATCAGTTTAAATATTTCACGCAATGCATTCGGACCGCCGGTTGATATGCCAAGCGCGATAAGTTTTATAGGGCCGCCGTCACGAAGCGGTTCTATTACAGCCGGTTCCTTTTTTTCCGGCGTATTCCACAACGCCGGATGCAGTTCCGTTTTATCAGCAGCAGTCTTCGGAACGACAGCTTCGGGAGACCCTCCCTTCTGTTTTGCAACAAAAAGTTCCGCCTGCCGCATTTTTGCCTGATGCATGAAAAAATCCGGCGTATAAGGATTTTTTCCATGAATCCGTGCATAAGCGCCACCATACGACGAAATCATTTCAATCAGCTGTTCCGAAACTGAAGACAAATCGCTCGAAACAGAACCATTCGGTTTCGTTATAAAATCAGAGGCCCCGAGCTCAAGACACTGCATTGTCACTGCAGCACCCTTCGTCGCTATACTTGAAAGAATTATAACGGGAATATCCCAGTGCCGTATTTTCCGTTCGTGTAAAAATTCAACTCCGCTCATGACCGGCATTTCAATATCAAGAATGAGAATATCCGGATGAAGGACAGGAATCTTGTCGAGTGCAAACTGCCCGTTCATAGCTTTTCCAGAGACGGAAAGTCCGGGCGTTTCAGCTATAATTCTGGATATAAGATTCCGCATCAGTGCTGAATCATCGCAAATAAGTACTGAAATGTCGTCCATAAATAATCCTAGTTTACGTTCTTCTGGTACAAACACGCCCAATCCGTTTTCAGGAATTCAAACTGTGTTTTCATTCCGAAAAGAGATTCAGAATGTCCGATAAAGAGATATGAATGAGGCCCCATAGAATCCCAAAACCGGTTTATCACGGCTTTCTGGGCAGCTTCATCAAAGTATATAAGCACATTACGACAAAAAACAATATCCAGATTCCGGGCACCCGAATCATTTCTGAGATTATGATAATCAAAATGAATCATACCCATAAGATCTTTATTTACCTGAAATCCTTTTTCATTCTTTGTAAAAAAACGGGCAAGATATTTCTCCGGTATTCCTCCAACTCTCGTTGCAGGATAAAATCCCTGCTGTCCGACCATGAGCGATTTCAGCGAAATATCGGAAGCAGTTATCGAAAAAGTATACGGAGCAGGAAGAATATCTTTCAAAATCATGGCAATGGTATACGGTTCCTCTCCGGTAGAGCAGCCGGCGCTCCATACGCGTACGACAGTATCACCCGCTTTTTTCTTATTCTCAAGAACGTGAGGAACGATATAATGTATTAACGCATCAAAATGAGGCTGATTTCTGAAAAACCGTGTAAGATTCGTTGTAACAGAATCAAGCATCGTCTTCATTTCGTCGCGGTTAGACATAATCAGTTTATAATAATCTTCGACCGCTGCAAGCTTTTTTTCACGAAGACGTTCTTTCAGACGGCTGTCCAGAATTGAACGGTTGGTTGCGGAAAAAGTTATACCGCTTTCATCGTAAATGACCTTGCGGAATTTATCGAATTCACTGTCTGTCAATAAGTCCGGCATATATTTATTATACACATTAGTTTTATAAAAGTAAATGAAAGATTATTTAAACACCTGAAATATTGACTAAAGTCATCGATAATGGGAAAATCATTTGTTATGAGTAAGTACATTCTGGTGACCAGCGGTGTTTGTTCAAGCCTTGGGAAAGGTGTGGCATCATCTTCAATCGGCAGCCTGCTCGAATGCAGCGGGCTAAAAATCGCAATGATGAAATGCGATCCTTATATAAATGTTGATGCGGGAAATATAAGTCCGTATCAGCACGGAGAGGTCTTCGTTACCGAAGACGGAGCCGAAACGGATCTTGATCTCGGAAATTTTTCGCGATTTACCAATGCAAAAATAACAAACGACAACTGTATTTCAATAGGAAAAGTTTATGACAATGTCATCAGAAACGAACGGGCAGGACGTTATAACGGCCGTACCGTTCAGGTAATTCCACATATCACCGATGAAATAAAACGCAGTATTCTCCGAGTCGGCAGCCAGAGCGGTGCCGATGTCGTTATAGTCGAAATAGGAGGTACGGTCGGCGACATAGAATCGATTCCTTTTCTGGAAGCCGCCCGGCAGCTTATACACGAACTTGGTAAAACAAATACAGCGGCGGTACATCTTACACTGGTGCCGATAATCACCGGAGGCGAACTCAAAACGAAACCGACCCAGCATTCTGTCAAGCAGCTGCAGGAAGCGGGCATCCAGCCGGACATACTTCTCTGCCGCTGTGAAACCACGCTCGAAGAAAATCTGCGTAAAAAAGTTGCACTGTTTTGTAATGTAGCCCCGGGAGCTGTTTTTACCTCGACCGACGTCACCAATTCTATTTATGAACTCCCCGTCCTCTTCCATGAGCAGGGAATAGATACGGCGATTCTTAAAAAACTTGGATATGCAGAACGTAAATGCATTATAAAACCATGGACAGATTTTCTGGCACGGCTTAACAATCCGGGTAAGAAGGTCATCATCGCCATGGTCGGAAAGAAAGATTATCTCGACAACTGTTATAAGTCAGTACGGGAATCTCTTTTCCACGCGGCTATAACTTCCTTCGGGGCTGCTCTTGAAATCAGAAAAATAGATGCCGAAACACTTGAAAGCTTCAGCGATATTTCTCCTTACTTTGAAAACGTCGACGGAATAGTCGTCCCCGGAAATTACGGACAACGGGGATTTCTCGGATTACTTGCCGCCGTCAAATATGCACGGGAACATGCAATTCCCTATCTCGGCATAGATCTCGGCATGCAGCTTATGGCAATAGAAACCGGCAGAAGTCTTCTCGGCTGGGAAGATGCTGACAGTACTGAATTCATGCAAACCTGTAAACACGCTGTTATCAGTCTGCCGGAAGAACAGGCAGGTCTTTCCGCTGCAGGAATGATGAAACTTGGTGCAAGTTCGGTTATTATCAGGAAAGGAACAAAACTTTCGGCCATCTATAAAAAAGAAGCAGTCACGGAACGCCATCGCAGTAAATATACTTTTGACCGGCGGTACTCCGGAGATATGAAAAACAACGGACTCATAACAAGTGCAACGGCGGCGGCGGACGGACAGACAGAAGCTTTTGAATGGGACAAACATCCCTGGGGAATCGGTGTCCAGTTTCATCCGGAATTTGCTTCCCGGCCGACAAAACCGCATCCCCTGTTCACCGCATTTATAGAGGCCGCCCTTAACGTCCATCCATGAAACCGTATCTTTTCGTGGTTCTTTTACCAGGTCTTCTGGCAGGAGTCACCGGCTGCTCACTGGATTATGGAACCGCTATAGATACGGAAGATTCCGTACCGGAGATGTTTTTCAGCAACGCTGATCTTAAAACGTATCGCGACGGTTCGTGTGCTGCAGAGTTGAAAGCGAGGGAACTTGAGCAGTACCGGACGGATGGTATGATATATGCGCATACGGTCTCTTTCACAACATGGGACGAAGATGGTGTGCTGCAGACAGATGGAAGCTGCAGATTTATTTCCATTGATCAGAAAAAAGAACAGTATTCGTTGTTTGGAACGATAAAAATTTATAATTATCCGCAGGAAACAGGAATAACGGCCGGAAATCTCCGGTGGGACGGAAAATCGGAACAGCTGGTCAGTGGAAAGAAAGACAGTATCGAATTACAAAAAAATAAAATTTCACTGACGGGAACAGGTTTTTCTGCAAGCGGAGTCAGCGGAGCTTTTACGTTCAGCGGCAGCGTAAAAGGAACCATCACAAGTGAAGATGAAAATGATAAAGCCAAATAAAATACAGCTGCGGTCCCCAAAAAGGCTGTTGTGTATTTCTGTTATTTTCATATACGCTTCTCTCTGTCTCTCCGGGGAACAAATAACATTCAGCGCAGACAGCATGAGCGGAAAAGCAGGCAGTAAATCTGATACGACGACATTAACCGGTACTGCATACGTCAAAACCGAAAGCATGGAAATTTCTGCTGATACTATTGAACTGTCGGGAGATAATTTCCGATACATACACGCCGAAGGTAACGTTACGGGAAAAGATACCGACTCCGGAATGACTTTCACCTGTGCAACGCTCGAATATGACAGAACAACAAAAATTGCCTCACTACAAAATACCGTACATATGGAAGATCCGAAAAACGATATAGAGGCAGAAGCGCAAAAAATGGAATATAATCAGGCGGAAGATATCGCAGTACTTCAAATAGAGGTCAGACTGAAACAGAAAAACAATGTCTGTACCTGCGCCCATGCAATTTACCGAAAAAAAGAACAGACGCTGGAAATGAACGGTAACCCGCAGGTCGTACAGGGCGACGATACCTTCAGGGCGCAAACGATTCTGCTGAATCTTACTACGCAGGAACTATCCATGGATGGCCGCGTCAGCGGTTCCATACAAACAGATTCCGGGGATTCCGGTGGAAAAAAAGGCGACACCACTGCAAAAACAGGGACAGAACATGATTGAATCAGACAGCCATACGCTGACAGTTTCCAGTCTGTATAAGATATTCGGAAAGAAAAAAGTAGTACAGGGAATAGATTTTTCAATGAAAAGCGGCGAAATTCTCGGACTGCTCGGCCCAAACGGTTCCGGAAAAACGACAACCTTTTATATGATCGTCGGATTTTACCGGCCCACTAACGGAGAAGTATTTCTGAACGGCAGCTGCATCACCAGATTGCCGATGTACAAGCGGGCCCGCCTCGGTATTTCGTATCTTCCGCAGGAACCGTCAGTCTTCAGGAAACTTACCGTTGAAGACAATATATGGTCGATTCTGGAGACCCGCAGAGATATCTCAAAAAATCAGAAAAAGGAACGCCTTGAACAGCTTATTGAAGATTTTTCCATACAGAAAATACGTAATCAGCCGGCTTTTACGCTTTCAGGCGGCGAACGGCGCCGTACTGAAATCGCACGGTCGCTTGCAATCGAACCCAAGTTTCTTTTACTTGATGAACCGTTCGCAGGGATCGATCCGATCGCCGTTGCCGACATAAAATCAATGATTCTGCTGCTGGCACAACGTGGAATAGGGGTTCTTATAACAGATCATAATGTCAGAGATACACTTGAAATAACCAGCCGTGCAATAATTATCAACGCCGGACAGATTGTCATGCAGGGGTCACGGCAGAATATCCTTGATTCCCCTGTTGCAAGAGAAATCTATCTCGGAAAAGATTTTTCGATGTAACCAATACCCGGGAGCTGCAGTTCAGAAGCTATATTTCTTTTTATTCATTGTTCTATTTGACATTAGTTCCTCCTTACGTTACTATGTATAGTGAACTATTCCAATATTTCTTTATGAAATTAGCGCAAGGAGATGGAACTTGAATAGCACTATTGTTTTATTCATTGTTCTGCCCGTTGCAGGAATTGTTCTTGGATGGACTATTCGCTGGCTTTATGCCAGATTTCAACTATCAGCGTCAGAACAAAAAGCTGAACGTGTCAAACAGGATGCAATAAAAGAAGCTGAGGCACAGAAAAAAGAAATTTTGCTGGAAGCAAAAGATGAACTCATTCGGGAACGAAACCAGCAGGAACGGGAGAACCGTGACCGCCGCATTGAAGTACAACGGTATGAATCACGAGTAACAAAAAAAGAAGAATTACTTGACAAGAAAGCAGAAGAGATTGAAAAGCAGGAAAAGAGTTTCGCAGAGCGTGTGACCGCAATGGAAAAGCGGGAGCAGATGATGACGACGCAGGAGGAAATGTATCGTCAGGAGCTCGAGCGGATTTCAGGACTGACGGCTCAGGAGGCAAAAGACCTGATCATCAAGAATCTTGAAAACGATGCAAAACACGATGCACAGGTACTGCTTAACAAAGTCGAACAGGAAGCGCAGCTGACAGCGGAAAAGAAAGCGCGGGACATTCTTGTCACGACAATCCAGAGGATCGCTACAGAAACGACGAGCGACATTACCGTAACAACCGTGTCGTTACCGAGTGACGAAATGAAGGGCCGTATCATAGGGCGTGAAGGCCGTAATATCCGGACACTGGAAACACTAACCGGCGTTGATATAATAATCGACGATACACCGGAAGCGGTCGTAATATCCTGTTTTGATCCGGTACGTAAAGAGATAGCGAAAATTTCTCTTGAGCGCCTTATTTCCGACGGGAGAATACACCCTGCACGTATCGAAGAAATCGTGCAGAAAGTTACGAGAGAAATAGAGCAGAAAATCTATGAGGAAGGCGAAAAAGCCATCTTTGATCTCGGTATACATGATATGAGTACCGACGGTGTGCGTGCGCTCGGACGATTGTATTTCCGTACCAGTTACGGACAGAACGTACTTACTCATTCACGTGAAGTAGCACTGATTGCAGGAATGCTTGCTGCAGAGATAGGTGCGGACAGAGAACTTGCAAAACGCGCCGCACTTCTCCACGATATCGGAAAAGGGGCCGAAAACGACAGCGACCAGAATCATGCGGAAGTCGGATCGGAAATGGCCCGGAAAATGGGAGAAGATCCGCACGTTATCAACGCTATAGCCGCACATCATAACGATGTTGAACCGACAAGCATTGAAGCAGTCATCGTTCAGATTGCCGATGCAATATCGGCCGCACGTCCGGGTGCCCGTCGCGAAACGGTAGACAATTACGTGAAACGGTTAAAAAATCTTGAAACTATTGCCGAAAACTTCAATGGAGTCGACAAGGCCTATGCGATTCAGGCGGGACGGGAACTCCGTATTCTGGTCAATAATGAAAAAATTCCGGATCAGGATGTGAAGGAACTTGCCAGGGGAATTGCAAAGCAGATAGAAACAGATCTGCGGTACCCCGGCCGCATAAAACTTACGATGATACGGGAAACACGAATCATCGAATATGCACGCTGATTTTACATAAAAAGGCTGTCCCCGTGGTGGGACAGCCTTTTTTATTTACCGCCGAACTGCAACCGTACAAAAACAGAAACGATATTATCGGCGGAACCGCCCCGCGGCATATACCGCCAGTAGGCACCGAACACCGGAGCCCAGCCTCCGGTACCGTAACTTAAATCATAGTCAACTTCAAACTGGAATCCGTTCCCCCAGCCGGTACTGGATATTACTTCGTCTTCCGTACCGGTTTTTACAAAATCCGTACGACGGCCGACAGCATAATCAGCAGAAACGGCAAGACCGCCGATACCCGTGTATATTTTCAGACCGTTCAGCAGCGCGTAGTCAAGATAATTACAATGTTCGCTTCCGTTCCAGAAAAGATCCGCCGTGACCTCCCCGCCAGTAACGAAAAAAAAGCTGTCGGCGAGCTTTATATCAGCGCCGAAATCTCCCGCTATGATAAACCTGCTGAAAGAACTTCCATTCATATCGGAAATACGGTTTCTGACATCCGTATCACCATAAAAAATATAACCGGAACCTATCCCTGCATGAAATCCCACAACAGAATCAGCTGCAGCGACTGCAGTTGCTGCAAGAAAAACAACGCCGGCACAAACTGCCCGTAATTTCATAGAGCCTCCAGTAAAAATCATATATACACGAACCGCTTGCAAAAGTCTGTTAACTTTTGCAAGTGATCCATACATCTTTACGTATTATCGGTAATATCTTTGATTTAGTAAAGTGCGGTATCGATTGCAACGGAGACAGTACTGTTTTGAGAGTATTTGTTATATGATCGTAAAGACCTGTATGTACTTCTTTTAGAATCTTCGTAGTACTACCAGGAAACTGTTCCAAGTAAGGCAGGAAACTCACGGCAGTACTGTCGTGAGAGTCACAGAAGCTTACGAAGACTTTCGCGGTAATACTGCCGCAGGAATCACGGCAACGTACGGGAGTTTTCAAATAAGTCTTGTTTTGTTCTCACGGCAGACTGCGGATGGTTTCAAACAAGTTTTCGGATGGTTTCAAACAAGTACTGTAAAATCTTCCGGTAATCTGAAACACCGGAATCCGGGTTCCAGATTTCGTACCAACTCGTTTATTGACCAGCATATAATTTACGACTATACTATGAGTATAACCGGGGTGCATGCAAAGCCCTTTCGGCCGCATGCTGAGATTACACCCGCAGAGCATCGCATGATGCTCCAACCTGATCCGGATAATACCGGCGGAGGAAGGTATGAAAAAAATTATTTCCAGCCTTTTTATATTCAGTACAATTTTATTTCTCTCGCAGCCGCTTACTGCCGGCGGTGCAAAAGATGCAGCCGCAGATGCAGAACGTGCTGGAGAAGTCGTTGTTTACACCTATGATTCATTCATGGGGGAATGGGGTCCAGGTCCTGAAATTGCAAGAAAATTTCAGGGAAAAACAGGATTAAAAATCACGTTTATCAATTGCGGTGACGGTGCACAAATTCTTTCAAAAGCACTGCTCGAAAAAGCGCATCCGCAGTCCGATATTCTCCTCGGTCTCGACAATAACCTTGTAGCAAAAGCCCGTTCCGAAAAGCTTCTGCAGGATTATAAACCGGCTCATGCGGAAGAAATAATACCGGCAAACCTTCAGAAAGCTCTTGGCAACGATTACCTTCTGACTCCGTATGATTACAGTCATTTCGCCATCATCTATGATACACAGTCCAATATTCCTGCACCCGAAAGCCTCGAAGATCTTACCAAGCCGGAATATGCAAAAAAACTCATTCTTATGGACCCGCGGACAAGTACGCCGGGGCTCGGATTTGCGGCATGGACGCTTGGTATATTCGGCACTAAGTATGAAAACTACTGGAAAGCACTGAAACCCTCCATTCTGACAATGGCACCCGGGTGGAGTGCCGGATACGGTCTTTTTACCGATGGAGAAGCCCCTCTTGTCATCAGTTACACAACAAGTCCTGCCTATCACATTGAATATGACAAAACAGACCGGTATAAGGCGCTTATCTTTAGCGAAGGCCATTCGGAACAGGTCGAAGGAGCAGGGATTACAAACGGCGCAATAAATTTAAAAGGGGCAAAAGCTTTCATGGACTTCCTTATCAGTGATGAAGCACAGAATACGATCCCGCTGACACAGTGGATGTATCCTGCCAGCAAAAATATCAAACTTCCGGAATGCTATATAAAAGGAGCACCAATTCCTCAAAAAACAGTATCCGCAGAACCTGCTGCGCTTGAAAAGGCGGTTCCGAAAATCATGCAGATTCTCGGACAATAAACTGTATGACCGGCAGCAATCAGACAGGATTCTCTCAGCATATGAAATTACGACAGCTGGTTATGGGCTTACCCGTGCTCATCGTACTTTGCCTCTTTGTTCTGGTCTGCATCGCTTTCCTGCTGCCGCTGAAGGCAGCCTTTTCTCCGCTCTGGACCGACGGTACAGCAGGATTTTCCGCAATTCTTACGGCACACGTAGTTCAAACTGCGTTATTTACCTTTAAGGTAGCTTTCGGAGCAACCGTAATCGCGCTTGCCGTAGGAATTCCGACTGCTTTTTTTACGTCCAGAAGGAACTTCTTCGGCAGGAAATTTCTGCTTTCGTTGTCGGCTATTCCCTTCTGCATTCCCGCTCTTATTGTTGCCCTGGGGTTTGTCAGCTTCTTCGGAATAAATGGCGTCGCAAATAAACTGCTCCAGTGGCTGTTCAGACTGAAAACTTCCCCACTCAAATTTCTCTATTCGTTCTGGGGAATAATTATTGCAGAAGGTTTTTACAACTTTCCGCTTGTCATGAATACCGTGAATGATACGTGGGAACGAATTCCACCGGATCAATCAGATGCAGCCCGATTACTGGGTGCAGGTGAAATCAGAATTTTCCGGACGATCACGTTTTACCAAATTCTACCTGCAATCATCTCTGCCGCCATCCCTGTTTTTCTCTACTGTTTTTTCAGTTTTATGATAGTACTGCTTTTTGGTGCCGTCGGCTGTTCAACGCTGGAAGTTGAAATATATCAGGCAGCACGGGTTACTCTGAATTTTCACGAAGCAGCATCACTCGCTCTTTTTGAAACCCTGTGCGCGTTCGGAATTGTCGTGCTGTACAGCATGATGGAACAGCGATCTGCTAAAAATCGTGGTATACTATTTTCCGCAGAAAAAAAGAATCAGCCCCGTATAGGCCAGACGCAGAAAACGTTATTCCGCGCCCACAAACCAGCACAAATTCAAAAGCGTCCTGCGGTTCACGCTGCAGTAGAAAAACTCTGTGCTTTTTTTCTTTTCAGCATCATTCTGCTCTTTTTTCTTGCACCTTTTGCAGGTATTATTCTCGCCGGTTTTTTCCCGCACAGCCGAGGGTACAACGGAACATTTACCTTTTCTCTATTTTACCAGCTGATCGCCAGTCACGGCTTTCAGACAGCATTGCTGCATACGATCGGGATTGCTTCAGCGACAGGTTTTCTATCTGCTGCGACAGCTTTCACGTATTCCTGTATTCTGCGACAGTCCGACCCGAACGGTCAAAATTTATTTCTGCGAACAATTCCGGTACTTCCCATGGCTGTATCATCAATTGTCATGGGCTTCGGCATAACGATGCTCATATCGAGAGGAACTCCAATCGCCCTGGTCATAGCCCAGACGACACTTAACTGGCCGCTCGCCTTCAGACAGATTTATCCTTCACTGAACCGGCTTCCACTGGAAACAGATGATGCTGCACGCCTGTTATCTTCAAATTCATTCGATATTATTTATCATGTTTATCTGCCTGTTTCACGGCGCACGCTGCTCAGCGCATTCGGATTTGCTTTCGCAATAAGCTGTGGAGATACGACGCTTCCGCTTGTCCTTGCAATACCTGATTTTGATACACTGTCGCTTTACACGTACCGGCTCGCCGGTTCATACAAATTCACGCAATCATGCGCCAGCGGGGCACTGCTCGGACTGCTCTGTATTATGGTATTTACTATAGCCGGAAAATTAAAATCGGAAAAGGGAACCGTCAATGAATGAACCATATTTTTCAGCCAGTAATCTGTATAAGAAATGGGATTCCGTTACGGTAGATTTCTCCATGACCGCTCAAAAAGGAACAATGACAACAATTGTCGGACCAAGCGGCTGCGGAAAATCCACTGTTTTACGGCTGATAGCCGGACTCGAATCTTTCAGCAAAAGACCGGAACGTCATGAGCGCAGTTCCGGTACAGATGAGGAACCGAAAATCATCCTTGCCGCTAAAGATATCACGCAAACCGCCCCCGGAAAAAGGGGAATCGGAATGGTTTTCCAGAATAATGCACTTTTCGACCATCTGCGAATCGATGATAACGTAGCTTACGGGCTCCGGTGCGCAGGGATGAAGAAACAGGAAAGCAGAATTGCTGCAAATAAATTCCTTGAGCAATTCGGGCTTGCAGGTTTTGGAAGCCGTTATCCGCAGACACTCAGCGGCGGAGAAAAACAACGTGTTTCCCTGGCACGAACACTCATCGTCCATCCGGACCTCGTTCTCTTTGATGAACCGCTTTCAGCACTGGATGCCCCGCTTCGCAAAAAACTTGCAGCCGAAATCCGAAACCTTCAGAAACAAATCAGTTTTACGGGAATAATGGTTACACACGACATAGATGAAGCTAAAGCTGTAAGTGACCGCATACTGCTTATGGAAAAAGGAAAAAAGCAGTGGGAAGGCAGTCCTGCTGTTTTCAGCGAGGCAATGATTTAATACAGTGCGTTGACGGTGAACGTTTTTTTCCGTATATTAGTACTAAAGAATTAGTCTTTAAACTATTCAGTGGATCTTTCGTTAAACAAGACGATGCAACTCCGCTTGATTTTATAGGAGTACCAGATATGGCAGATAAGTCAGAAAACTGTGATCATAACTGCAGCAGCTGCAGCGAAGAATGTAAATCCCGCGACTTTCATGTTAACCTTCATGAGGGTAGTACCGTAAAAAAAGTAATCGGAATTGTAAGCGGTAAGGGAGGAGTCGGAAAGTCGCTTGTAACAGGCCTTCTTGCTTCAAAAATGAATAAAAAAGGATATCGGACCGCTATTCTTGACGCTGATATTACGGGCCCCTCCATTCCTTCCATGTTCGGTGTCGTCGATGAAAAGGCAACCGGAAATGATCAAACGATCAATCCGGTCACGACAGATAAAGGCATCCAGCTGATGTCGATGAACTTTCTGCTGGAACATGAAAACGATCCTGTTATCTGGCGCGGCCCTATCATTGCAGGTGCAGTAAAACAATTCTGGACGGATGTCATGTGGGATAATGTCGATTTCATGTTTGTCGACATGCCCCCGGGAACAGGCGACGTTCCGCTGACAGTATTTCAGTCTCTTCCGGTAGACGGTATTATAGTAGTTTCATCTCCGCAGCAGCTCGTTCGTGTTATCGTTGAAAAGGCAGTCAATATGGCAAAAACCATGAATATCCCAATCATCGGTCTTGTCGAAAATATGAGCTATGTAAAATGCCCGGACTGCGGAAAAAAAATAAAAATCTTCGGTGAAAGCAACATTGAAAATGTTGCGAAAGTATATGCTCTCCCGGTTCTTGCCCGCATTCCTATCGAAGAATCAATGTCGAAAGCGGTCGACGCAGGTGATATAGAAAGCATTGATGAAGGATACATAGACGCGGCAGTAGAAGTTATAGAGAAACTTTAATGCAGCGACGTTCTCCAGAAGAAGCGCGCAGAAAAGCCATGGAATTATTCCATGCAGGTTACAACTGTGCGCAATCAACGTTCGGCGCTTTTTGCAGCGAACTCGGGCTCGATTTTGACACAGGAATGCGTATGGCGCAACCGCTCGGTGCAGGGATGAGCCGTATGCGTGAAACCTGCGGGGGAGTAAGCGGAGCGCTTATGGCACTGGGTCTTGCAGAGGGCTCGTCCGATACGGCAGATGCCGGCGCAAAAACCCGGTCCTATAATGACGGACAGGAATTCGCGGCACAATTCCGTGAGAAACACGGAACGCTTGTCTGCCGGGAACTTCTGGGGCTGACGCCGATGGGACAGACAGAGCTGGCAGAAAAACAGCAGATTCCGGTAACACATCTTGTTGAGGATCCGCAAAGCAGCGCCAGAACGGCAGCCTACTATGAATCCCGTCCCTGTGAAGAAATTGTCGGAGACGCTGCAGCACTTCTGCAGGAACTGCTTAACAGCAAAGCAAAACCGGTTACATAAAAGATGCAGTCAGATACCGGTCTTCAGGAACTTTTCTGAAATAATCGGTAATTCGCTGAACAGAACTTTCGATATCGGGAGCATTAAGCATCTGGGTCTGCGCGTAATGGGCAAAGGAAAAGTTTGTACAGTAGTACATAAAAAAGCGCTGCAGACGTGTTTTCCAGAATTCTTCCGGCTGATACTGTTGAACAAAATTAATATACGACAGGGCAATCTGCAGCAGATCTATCTGTTTTTCACCATTGCCATTTCTGACAATAAATATATTATTTCGTATGCCGTCCGGACCGGCTGAAATAGTGTTCCCGGAATCACTTTTCAGCCCTGTCTCTTCTCTTATTTCTGCAAAAATCCACGGTTTTTTTACAGCCGCCCGTCCTATCATTATACCATCAACGTTCGGACAGACAGATAATGCCGCCGCTGCAGAAACACTGTCCGTTACATTACCGTTAAGGATAACTGAAATATTTTTACCCGCAAAATGCTCGCTCAATTTTCTGACATATTCCCAGCGCGGCGGGCTGCGATATTTTTCTTTCCGGGTACGGGGATGAAGTGTCAGCCGTGTAACGCCTTCATCAACAAGCATGTCACAAAAATCAAAAAAACTTTTTTCGGTAAAATTTTCATCACCGAGGCGTAACTTGACGCTCAATCGAAGCGCAGATGCATCGCTACCTGCAGCCCGGTCCAGAGAATTCCGGACGGAAGCTACCATGGCACGGGTTTCCGCAACCGGCTTGCACATCCACGCGATACCGGCACCGCTTCTATAAATTTCAGGAGCAGAACATCCCATATTCAGATCAACACCCGCCCCGCCCTGTTCGGCAACAACCGCTGCCGCGGCAGCCAGTTGTTCAGTCTTTTTTCCGGTAAGCTGCCATACAATTTTTTGCGGTACCGGACCTGACAAAAGGTAATACTTCTCAAAAGGTCCTCGTGTCAGAAGAGAACCTGCATTAATCATTTCAGTATAATATTCATCACAACCGCCGAAATATTCCAGTATACAGCGAAAAGCCTCATGGCTTAAAGTTGCCATAGGAGCACAAATAAGTTTCATGCAGCCAGTATAGCATAACAAGGAAAAATAATAAGACCTGCTCTATGAATAAGTCATAAAATAGACTATACTCATGTGCATGTATGAAATCGAATTAAAAGCCCACGTAACCGATAAATCGGAAACGATCCGGAAACTGAATTCATTTGCACAATACGTCGGTTTTACCGACAAAGCGGACCGGTACTGGACGCTGGATAAACCGGACGCACCCAATCAGCATATAACGGTAAGAATCAGAACGGAAATTCATAATCCGGAATCCGACAACGAAACAAAAAACGTTGTTCTGACCTATAAACGAAAAGAAATAATCAAAAAAAATGGAACCGTCTGCGAAGTCAACGATGAAAAAGAATGTACGCTCTCAAAAAGTGATCCGGTAAAATCCCTTCTTCAGGATACCGGTTTTTATGTAAGTCTGAAAAAGCATAAACTTGTTGACGCATGGACATTTGCAACGCCTGCAGGAAAAGCACTCCTCGAATTATGTACGGTCCCGCCGCTTGGTGATTTTCTGGAAATAGAAATTCTGTCCGCAGCAAATGATTCGGCATCCGTTGAAGCGGCCAGAGAGCAGCTCGAAATACTTTTGGGCAGATGCGGGCTGCCAAAATCTGCTGTAGAACCTCGTTATTATCGTGATTTGCTTCACGATGCTGAATCACTATAAATTAAAGGAGACTGGTATGTTCGACAGAAAAATGTACAAGCTGTTCGCACGACGGGAGCTGAAGGGCAGATGGACTATTCCGGTGCTGTCAACACTCATAGTCGTTTGTATAAAAGAAATTTTCAACATTCCCTATTTTATCCAGCTGCTCAGGAGTGTTCAGGCATCCCATGAAATAACGCTCAAAGCCGATTTTCTGGAATTATACAGAACGATGGAACCGGCCGTCGCAACACCAGCACTACAAATCTCGCAATACATTGCAATCTTTGTTACGATAATTCTTTCATTTGCACTGCTGCATCTCTATCTCAAAATGTCCGAATCTCCGGCACCGGTCACTTTTAACACGTTCCTCGAGGGGCTGAATTTGTGGCTGCGGGCAATTCTTGCCAGCTTATGGTTTTGTCTGTGGTCTTTTCTGTGGCTTCTTCTTTTTATCATACCAGGACTGGTAAAGGCTGTGTCCTATTCGCAAATGTTCTATCTTGTAGCAGAATATCCTCATATGAGTATCACAAAGGCAATGAAAATAAGCAAAATCATGACAAGAGGTTCTAAAGGAGATCTCTTTATTATGTATTTAAGTTTTATAGGATGGGCCATTCTTGCTTCACTTACATTGGGAATAGGATATCTCTGGCTGAGTCCGTATGTAAATCTTTCATTTGTAAATTCATACAGAGCACTAAAAAAACAATCAGTGGAGAAAGGCGAACTTTCCCTTTCCGATTTCTGCTGATCTGATAACGGAGGTTTTTATGTCAGACAACGATCCCAAAAAAACAGAGCCCCGTCGCCCCAAAAAGAAGGTGAATAAAAGCGGTCTTAGTATTTTCATCATTATCATTGCAGTCGCACTTATCGTATCGGTAAAAGCCTCTATAGAATCATTCCGCATACCGATTTCAAAAATAACGAATGCCGCTCAAAATTCATCCGGTACCGCAGCGACGGACACTGTTACAAAGGAAATAAAAAATACGATAGTCCGGAAGTTTAACCCCGGTGCATACTCGTATGTTGCAGTGTTGCACATAGAAGGCGTAATTCAGAATGCAAACAAAACGTATAATCAAGAATGGCTTTTGACTACTATCGGGAATCTCAAGGAAGATGCTGAAAACAAAGCCATCGTTTTGTATATAAATTCTCCCGGTGGCGCGGTATACCAGGCAGATGAAATCTATACTGCCTTACAGGATTACAAAGCAACAGGAAAACCGGTGCTAGCCTATATGGGTCCGCTTGCTGCTTCCGGCGGCTATTACATAGCATGTGCAGCCGATAAAATCAGTGCAAACCGGAACACGCTCACGGGATCGATCGGTGTTATTGCCGGCCAATCGGTGGATCTCACAGGTCTTATGGAAAAAGCAGGTATAAAAGCAACAACGATAACAGCAGGCAAAAACAAAAACATGATGAATTATAATGCACCGTTGACACCGGAACAACGGAATATCATGCAGACGGTCGCCGATGAATGCTACCGGCAGTTCGTTGAAATTGTCGCAGACAGTCGTAAAATGAAGTATGACGACGTAGGCAAACTGGCTGACGGAAGGATTTATACCGCACGGCAGGCTCTGAATAAAGGACTTATCGATTCAATATGCTCATGGAACGAAGAAATCAGCAAAATAGAAAAAGACTATTTCAATAATCAGCATATTGATATAATCCAGTATGAATATCAGGAAAAGAACTCTCTTCTGGATCTGCTTACCAGTACGCTTTCATCCGTCGCTGCGCTAAAAACAAAAAATTCCGTACCTGTTCCGGAAATGCTTCTTAGCATAGTCAAACCGGATATTCCGTATCCAGCCTACTATTGTGAAATACAGTGACTAAAGGATTTTTCTGACAGCATCCGAGAGTTCTTCCATCTTTAGCGGCTTTCTGAAAAAATGCATAACCCCGTAATTACGACAACGCGCTTCAGCATCCGCATCCTGAAGTGCAGTTATTATAATAACCGCCGGATTCCCATAGGGACTGCCTTCGTTTATTTGACGACAGATTTCAAAACCATCTATGCTGGGTAAATCCAAATCAAGAATAAGGCACTTAGGATGATTCTCCGACATAAGATGTCCCGCTTCAAAACCGTTAAACGCCTGCACTATTTCAATGCCGTCAAACTTTGTTGCAAGATACTGGGCAATAACAGAATTCAGACCTTTATCATCATCAACAATCAGAATGCTCTTGGTTTTGTAAGATTCCGCATCGTTACAAACATTCAAAAGTTTCTCAGGAATATGCATATTCCTGTCATTCATAAAAGTTGCCAGATCATCCGGATATACTCTATATTGACCGCCGGGTGTCTTAAAGGCCTTTAAATATCCGCCTCGAATCCAGTTTATTGCTGTCTGATTTACGACACCGCACAGGTTTGCAACTTCTAAAGCAGAGAACATGACAGGTTTTTCTGAATTTTTGCTCATTGAGAATTCTCCATATTGAAATTACACAGAATTATTTTATAACCCTAAGTAATTATAGTATCCGTATTTCAAACAAGTTATAAAATATAACCAGTATATAGTTTATCAAAAAAGAAAAAAATAAGCTAGTTTCACAATAGTTGTTCTGCCAAAATTTTATTTATTATCGTACGTGCAAATCCATGATCCGTCAGATACCGGATGGTCCGTTGTGCATCCTTTCCGATACGCCGGCATTTTGCAAATGCCCGCCTGCACAGCTCTTCTTCACTCGTCTCTGCAAAAAAATTGTCGAGAGATTCCCGTACAATATCCCGATTTATACCGCGTGCAGCAAGTTCCGCTTCAAGGCGGAATCGTCCATCACTTTTCGTTATAGCATGCGTATGCAGCCATGCTCTCGAATACCGTCTATCTGAAAGATATCCCCTGGATTCAAGATAATCAAGAGCCCTGTTTATACAAACACGGTCGGCTCCCTTCGCAGCCAGCTTCCTGAAAAGCAAGAATCTGCTCTGCTCGGCCCGATTAAGATACGTCAACGCTTTTTGTTCAACACTGAATATTTCGCCGGCAGCAAGAATATCATTTTCCTCTTCGCCGGTAAACACAGCGTGAGGTAGTAATTCTTCAGCGGTAACGCAGGTCAGATAGGATACTCGAATATAAAAAGAAGGCCCCGCGGAAGTTGCAATTTTCATACAATCCTGCGAGACCTGCTTGATACCGGATAGTTCCAATAAGTTAACGCTTACTGAACTGGAATCTTCGACGGGCTCCGCGCTGACCGAATTTTTTACGTTCAACCATACGAGAATCACGCGTAAGATATCCGTTTGCTTTGAGAGCCGTGTGAGAATCCTGATCGACCTGCAGCAATGCACGTGAAATACCGTGTAAACAGGCTGCAGCCTGACCATTGAGACCACCGCCGGCAACAGTTATCAGAACATCAAATTTACTGTCATTAGATGTAATAAGAAGCGGCTGATGAACGACACGCATCTGATCTTCCGTCGCAAAATAATCTTTCAGGTCTTTACCGTTTACAACAATCTTGCCAGTTCCTTCACGCAGAAAAACACGGGCAACAGCGGTCTTTCTTCTTCCTGTACCAATTGCAATATTTTTTACCATCATAAACTCCTACTTACACTTCCAGCGGCTGGGGATTCTGTGCTATATGCGGATGATCGGTACCAGCATATATCTTTACATTATTCATCATCACTCGACCTAAACGGCCGTTGGGAAGCATACCGTTAATAGCAATCTTTAAAGGATCTTCCGGATGTTTTTCCATGAGTTTTTCAAAAGTGAAACTTCTTAAACCGCCGACAAAACCGGTATAATGGCGATAAAGTTTCTTTTCTTCTTTTCCGCCTGTTACCGCAACTTTGTCTGCATTAATAATCACCAGATAATCGCCCATATTCTGATTCGGAGTATACGAAGCCTTGTTTTTCCCGCGAAGTACGGATGCAGCTTTGGCTGCTACACGACCGAGCGGTTTACCGGCAGCGTCGATAATGTACCATTTGCGTGCCTGTGCATTTTCATTAATGAAAATAGTTTTCATGTATATATACCTTACAATATAATATTTTGTGCGAAACAGCCTTGCATCAGACCGAAACGCAAACCAGTGATGAGCAGTCACTGATCTTATATACGGGGATTATCAGTATAAGTTTTCAAATATATTTTGTCAAGACAAGGCTGAAAGCTTTACTACGATAGCACCTGCTTTATTTTTCGGTTGTTTTTTCCTGTTCGGCAGCTTCCTTTTCCTCTCTTTTCGCTTCTTTCTTATCCTTAATATCCGCAATTCCAATAAAAACCGAGATAAGTCCGATAAACGCAGCAAGAACAGGGACACAACCTTTTAGGAATTCTACAACATCCATTCCCCAGCCCAGTCCTGCCGGTAAAACTGAAAAAACAGTAAATAAAATCAATACAAGTCCTACAATCATTGCTACCATGCTATAACTCCCGAATACAATAGATACCGGTCAAGCTCCATCTGCAGATTCAGATGCAGTAATGGTACCGGACAGTTTCTTTTTATAATTCTATAATCGTATGTCAGAAACTGATAATTGTTACTATTACACATTTTACAGCCTAGGTCAATAATCAAGCCGGAACAGAGCGCCGTACGATTCTCTTACTTTAGAATTGCTATAAACGATTTCGCGATTTCATCTTCTGCCACCGGTTGATGATAAAGAAAATACAGTAAAAAGCCGGATTTTCTACCGGATACAGCTTTTTTTAAATCTCAGCAAAAATTTATGAAAAACTTCTTGACAAAAACAGGCGATACAGGCAATAACAACACATAACTATATCACTTGAAAAGTACCGTATAGCAAGGAGTGTCGGGTTGAAAGGAAGTCAGGTCACTATTGACCACATCTCAAAGCACTTCGCTGATTTTACCGCGCTGAATAATGTCAGTATCAGCATTGAAAGCGGTGAGTTTTTTTCATTACTGGGTCCTTCAGGCTGCGGAAAGACGACCCTGCTGAGAATCATTGCAGGTTTTGAATTTCCCGATGAAGGTGAAGTTCTCTTTGATGATCGTAATGTACTGCCGCTCGCTCCCAATAAACGGCAGGCAAACACAATATTCCAGAATTATGCTCTTTTTCCGCATCTTACTGTCTATGAAAACATAGCTTTTCCGCTGCGGCTCCGTAAAACGAATGCTGCAGTCGTCGACCGAAAAGTAAAAGACTATCTTCATCTTGTTCAACTTGATGATCACAGCAGCAAAAAACCGAGTCAGCTTTCCGGGGGACAGAAACAGCGTGTGGCTATTGCACGCGCCCTTATCAATGAACCGAAGGTTCTGCTGCTCGATGAACCGCTTTCGGCGCTCGATGCAAAACTGCGTGCAAATCTGCTTATCGATCTCGACAGTCTGCATGATAAAATCGGAATAACGTTTATCTATGTTACCCATGACCAGAGCGAGGCGCTTTCTGTTTCCGATCATATTGCCGTCATGAATGAAGGTCATGTGCTGCAAGTCGGAACACCATATGAAATCTATGAAAGTCCGGCAACCCAGTTTGCGGCACAATTTATAGGTGATACAAATTTATTCGAATCATCTGTCATCAGTTCCACACCACACCTGACTCCGGGGAAGGATCCCGATTTTATGGTTGCACTGGATGTTCCTGCTTTGGGAAGCCAATCGATCCCGTTCACCGGAACGACCCGGCATATGATGGTAACCGATTACGAGTCGACAGAAACCGGTCAGAAAGTTGCTTTCACTATTCGTCCTGAAAAAATACGTATAACGAAGGAATCTCCGGATCTTGGAGGCCGGACCGATATAAATGTATTTAAAGGAATCGTCGAAGAGCCTATCTATTCAGGTTTTCAGTCAAAATTCTATGTCAAACTCGAAAACGGAACTATTATAAAAGTTTTTAAACAGCATACCGACTATCTGGATAACGGTCCCGTTATCCAGTGGAAAGACATAGTCTACGTCTCATGGTCGGCTGACGATGGGTACATCGTGGAGGACATAGATAAATGAAACTACAGAACACGGAAGAGAAGCCGCCGTCCGGACAGTCAGAAAAATACCGGAGAATAAATCCGGGACCATTTTATGCATGGCCGATGGGTCTCTGGTTCATAATTTTCTTTCTGATCCCGCTCGTTATAATAACTCTCTATAGTTTCCTCAAAAAGGGTTTGTACGGCGGCGTCGAGCCGGTTTTTTCACTGCATGCGTACCAGCAGCTGTTCAATTTGAAGTACGGAATGATTTTTCTGCGTACCTTTTGGATTGCTTTTTTTTCAACGGTTATTACCATTCTTATAGCACTCCCCTGCGGATATGCTATGGCACGAAGCAAACACCAAACGCTGCTGCTGTTTCTTATCATTATTCCTTTCTGGACCAATTCACTTATCAGAATATTTGCATGGATGTCAATTCTGAGTAATGATGGAACCCTGAATCAGATACTGCACAAAATGGGGCTGATAAAGAATTATCTGAAAATGCTTTATACACAGGGAGCCGTGATTCTCGTTTCAATCTATATGTATCTGCCGTATGCCATTCTGCCGGTTTTTACTTCTGTAGACCGTTTCGATTTTTCGCTGCTTGAGGCTGCCCGAGATCTCGGCGCGACAAAATCTCAGTCCATGCTCAAGGTTCTCATTCCCGGAATAAAAAGCGGAATAGTTACCTCCGTTATATTTACGTTTATTCCTATATTCGGTGCATATACCGTTCCGCTGCTCGTCGGAGGGAAAGACTCGTATATGCTCGGAAATATTATTGTAGACCAGGTCAATAAAACCCGTAACTGGCCGCTCGCGGCAGCTTTTTCCATGATTATTACAATCGTAAGCACCGCAGGTGTTTTATGGATGATGGCGTCCGGAAAAAAAGATGCGGAATCAAAAAAAATTTCCCGAAAAGAAGATAACTATATAACTGCCGGCAGCATGTAAGAAGGGATATGAAATGACCAAAATTGTAAGTCCGTACAAAAGGCTCGTAAAACGTATCAGTAGGAAACCGCCGAAAACGGAGCCTGCGGTTCATGCCCGCCGGTCATGGAAAAAACGAAATCCTCAATTCTCTTTTTCGAAAACAATGCTTGCACTTACTCTGCTGTTTCTTTTTATTCCGCTTCTGGTTATTATTTTCTACTCTTTTAACGAAAGCAAAAGTGCAGAGTTCACGAATTTTTCTCTTATCTGGTACAGGAAATTATTCTTTGCTTCAAATGATTTATGGGCTGCACTTTTAAACAGTATTATAGTAGCTGTTTCTGCATCGACCGTTGCAACGGTACTTGGGACTCTGGCTGCTATAGGTATGAACTGGTATAAATTCCGCGGCAAGTTCTTTATCCAAACTATCAGTTTCCTTCCAATGGTTCTGCCTGAGGTCATTATCGGTGTTTCCATGCTGATATTTTTCAGCGGTATAAAAATGCCGCTCGGACTTTTTACAATATTCGCGGCACATACAACATTCTGCCTGCCGTTCGTCTACCTGCTTGTCGCAGCCAGACTGGACCAGTTTGACGTCTCAATTATCGAAGCGGCTCACGATCTCGGGGCCTCGGAATTGCAGACGTTGCTACGGGTAATTATACCGATGCTGCTTCCCGGAATTCTGTCGGGTTTTATGATTTCAGTCACCATGTCTCTTGAAGACTTCGTTATAACTTTTTTTGTAGCAGGTCCCGGTTCAACGACACTGCCGCTCTATGTCTATTCCATGATACGATTCGGTGTCTCCCCTGTAATAAACGCGCTATCCTGCGTCATGATACTTTTTACAAGCAGTGTTGCGTTCGTTCTCCGTAAAGGACTTAAGATTATAGCGGCTTCCCGCTGACAATTTTTATCTCTGCGTTAGATGATTGGAGGAAATAAGATGAAAAAAGGCAAGGCTGTTTTTATCGCTGCAACAGTATTCTGTACAGCAGTAATTCTGTCGTCGTGTTCGAAAAAGCAGACCGAAAATGAACTGTATTTGTTCAACTGGACATACTATACTCCGGATATAGTGCTGCAGGAATTTGAACAGGAATTTAACTGCAAAGTAAAAGTCGACACATTCGATTCAAACGAAGTTATGTATGCAAAACTGAAAGCAGGGGCATCAGGATATGATATAACATTTCCCTCTCAGGATTATGCGCAAATAATGATAAACCAGGGGATGCTGCGTGAAATCGATCATTCCAAGCTTACAAATGCAGAATATATCAATCCCGAGGTACTGAAAAAAGCCACGTATGATCCGACTATGAAATATTGTGTTCCTTATTATATGGGTGCAGCCGGAATAGCGGTAAATAAACAGAAGGTTTCAAATTATGAACGAAGCTGGAATATTTTTGAGCGTACCGATCTTAAAGATCATATGACAATGATGGATGATATGCGGGAAGTCATCGGAGACGCACTTGCCTATCAGGGTCATTCAGTTAATACGCTGAATGACACAGAATTACAATCTGCAGCTGATCTCATTATCAACAAATGGAAGCCTAATCTTGTCAAGTTCGATGCGGAAGGCTTCGGCAAATCATTTGCAGCAGGGGATTTCTGGGTCTGTCAGGGATACGCAGAAGTTGTTTACGGAGAAGTTCCGGAAGACAAACAGGCGGATATGATAGACTTCTTTATTCCGAAAGAGGGCGGCCCCATGTATATTGACTCCATGGTTATTCTTAAAAATTCAAAACACTATGATCTTGCCATGGATTTCATCAATTTCATTCAAAGACCCCAGGTCTATGCACAATTTCTCGATACATTCCGTTTTCCCGGTTACGTAAATACTGAAGCCGGTAAATATACAACAAAAAAGCCTATGTACAACGCCGAAGAAATGGAAAACTGCGAACTCAAGATGGACGTAGGATCGGGACTTGAGAAATACAACAATCTCTGGGAAAATATACGCTTTACGGCCGATTAGCCGGCACTAAAGTAAAAATCCGATACTACGAGTAATATTTCAGTCATAAAAAAAACTGATTTCCGGTCCATAACATGGTGGAAATCAGTTTTTTTATGATTAGTACGGCATAAAAAACGAATTCAAAAAATAAAACTTGACAAACCCGTAAAATAAGTATTTACTGCAGAAGTATTTTCATTTTTGCATGCATCGTTAGAACAGTTTTTTAGATACAATTTTAATGTTAAAATTTTCAGGTAATAGAATAACATGCACACTAACATCGACTTTAAGTCCGTTGCGGAATTTATAATAAACCCGATACTAATTTCATCTCCTATCTTTTTTGATAATGTTGTAGTAAAAGAGATAATCGATTTCAAAATTGAATTTATAAATACTGCCTTTAAAAAACAATACAAATCCGAGATTCTTGAGGAACACTTCTACAGCGAATACAGTCATCTTTTTCCCGTAGAACAGGACTGGATTTCAGTAAGCGCAGAAGTCTGGGCAACCGGACAAAAACAGGAACTAATAAAATTTAATTCGGAAAAAAATACGTGGTCAAAGATTTATATGACCAGAATGGCCGGCGGTTTCATTCTGGTTACGCTCGATGATATCACGAATGAAAAACAAATAGAACTGGAATTAAAAAAACAAAATGTAAAATTACTGGAGCTTGCAGATAAACTTACGCTCTCAACAAAAAAATTGAAAAAACTGGCCTATTCCGATCATCTTACAGGCCTGAAAAACAAGCTTTATTTTAAAGAACGAATAAAGTCACATATCACTAAAAATCCTAACGGGGTTTTCGGCGTTCTGATTCTTGATTTGGATAATTTAAAAAGAATAAACAGCGCGTTCGGCAGGCAGAGCGGCGATGAGATTATAAAACACAGCGCAGAAGTACTGACACTTTTCCAGCACAGCGGAATAGAAATTTTCCGTCTCGGCGATGATGAATTTCTGATACTGGTACTCAATCTTGAAGAAAAAGTTACGATGCTTACTATCGGCGATACTATCGTTGAAACCCTGTCAAACGAAAACATACGGGCATCCGGCGGTATCGCAATATATCCGAGTGACTCAACGGATATCGTCGATCTCATCAAATTTGCCGATATAGCTGCGTCAAATTCAAAGATGGGAAGCAGGCAAAACATCACGTTTTTTCGTACCTACATGCAGGAAAAAATTTTATCAGAAATAAATATTGAAACAAAAATGACAACGGCTCTAAAAACCAATAAATTTCAACTATTTTTTCAACCACAGTACAACACGGCAGATAATTCTCTCAGAGGTTTTGAAGCCTTGCTTCGCTGGTATGACGATAATCTCGGCTGGATAAATCCTGAAACATTCATTCCCATCGCAGAAGAAAGTCTCAAAATAATCCCTCTCGGCAACTGGATTATAGAAACGGCGCTTTCCACCTTAAAAAAGTGGCAAATGGAATTTAATTTCAACGGCATAATGTCTATAAATGTTTCTCCGATACAGATTAAACAAAATTTCTTTGTCGACCAGCTTTCTGATCAAATAAAATCTATGGGAATCCATCCGGATTCTATCGAAATCGAAATAACAGAAGGCGTCATGATAGAAAATCTTGACTATGCCTGTTCAATAATCCAGCAGATAAAAACACTCGGTGTCAGAATATCGCTTGATGATTTTGGGACGGGATATGCTACTTTCAGTTATTTACAAAATCTGCCGCTTGATACCCTGAAAATAGACCGTACCTTTATTGATAAAATGAAAAGTACAGACAGCATAGAAACAGATATTATAGGATCAATCGTTTCCATGATGAACAAACGGCATATTACAACAGTTGCAGAAGGTGTCGAAACAGCGGAACAGATGGCTCTGTTAAAGAGCATAAACTGTACTACCGTTCAAGGATTTCTGAAAGGGAAACCCATGCCGCAATCCCGTTGTGAAGAATTATTTACCGGTATGTCGTCTCCGGTACGAACTGGTGAAAACAAAAAAGGAGACCAGTTGTCTTTTGTACTGCGTCAATAAAAATCAGAGTCTGTATTCTATATAACGTACACGTCCCTCCTCTACGGCTTTTTTGATTTCCTGTTCCCGCTTTGATAAAACAGATTTTCCGGTCTTTACTTCTATTAAGAGAATTTCTGAAACAGCTGTTCCTTCGGCAGATCCGGGAAACCCCAGAAAATCTACCGGTTTGCCGACAAACCGCACATCCGCAGGGTTGCACGGAAAACCGGGCAAAAAAGGAGCAATTTGTTCAACCATCTGTCCGCCAAGCACTGCCCGGGACCGTTTTATTGCATCCTGTCTTCCTGATTTTAGCTGCACATGAAGTTTGTTCTGTGCTTCGAGTCTGCCAAATGCACGGCCGAACAGAAAAAAAATCAGGGCTACCGCAATAACGAGAACGGCAGCCAGTAATAGCCGTTGTACCGGCGGCAGTCGTAAAAAAAAATCAAAAAGACGAAGAGAATTGGTATTCATGCCGTCATTCTACAACTTTTTCGTGTATAAGTATCGGCTAAAATCAAAATATAAAGAATCTCGATAGAATCGTAATGACCGTCATGCAAACAGCCGATACTGAAGATAGAGAATACGACATCTGCAGGGAGGTTTTTTCTTTATTCCATGACTAAATACAGCTACAAACTGCTTTCTGTTTTTTTTTCTTTTATACTGTTCGTTTCTTCCACAGCATCTGCAGATGATTCTGATTCCCTTGTTTTTCGGTTTAAATACAGAGAAAACGACAGCTACCGCATACTGTCCCAAATTCATGAAGATGTCTTTGTAAATAAAAAACTTGATCACCATGCCGAAATTCTTAACAGAATCAGCGTACAGGTCACCGGCATAAATACAGATGGAAGCGGGAATCTGCATGCTGCTTTTGCGACGTCAGAAAATGCAACTGCAGCAGAAACTAATAAGCACTTTACATTAGGAAATAACTACGAGAGCAATTTTACCAGAAGTCCGGATGGTGCCTACAAAATTTCTGATGACTATTTCATGCCGGTTGTACGCGATGTTCCGCTCTTTCCGGAGTCCGCCTTGAGTCCGGGAGATACCTGGTCTGCAGATGGATATGAAGCACATGATCTCAGGAGATCGTTCAATCTAAAAGAACCATTTAAAATACCATTTACCGCACACTATACGTATGATGGGCCTGCACAGCAACCGTCAAAAACAGGAAAAAAACTTTACAAATTTACCGTCCAGTATTCTCTTTACTATAACTCCCCGAAGGTAGCGACTTCTGATATCGGAGAAATTCCGCAGACTACGATGGGATTTTCAAAGCAGACTATTTACTGGGATGCGGAAAAAGGCGCTATCGATCATTATAACGAGCAGTTCCGTATAGTAATAGAGACGGAACGGGGAACGGAATTCAAATTCGAAGGAACGGCAAGTGCAGAAGTCACAGAATTCAAACGGACCGCAACTGAAGCGCAGGTAAAAAGCGTACAGGACAAGGTTGCTGAAATGGGGCTGAAAGATGTGTCGGTTCGGGCGGGAAAAAAAGGACTTACTATCAGTATAGAAAACATTCAGTTTGAGCCGGATTCTTCAGAACTGAGAGAAACTGAAAAAGACAAAATACGTAAGCTGGCATCTATTCTTAATGAATATAAGGATAATGATCTTCTCATAAGCGGCTATACAGCTATGGCAGGAACAGAAAAGGCCAGACATGAACTTTCAGAAGAACGGGCCGAGGCAGTCGCAGATTATGTTGAAGAACTTGGCATACGGGACAAATATCATCTTTTTACGCAGGGCTTCGGAGGTAAAAATCCGATTGCAGAAAATGATACAGAAACGGGAAGATCAAAAAACAGACGTGTCGAAATAACGATTATGGATAACTAACAGTCATCTTTATTTTCTATAATTTTACAGAAAAACCGCAGATATCGACAAATTAAAGGTATGCAAAGTTCAACTATAACCGGACCACTGCATACTGCTTCGATTGACAGCTATACAGACAACAAAGATTCCGTCGCCGAAACAGCAATGAGAATTTTCGGTATAACCTGTGTTCGTCCCTGGCAGCGGCTGGTAATCGCCAATATCATGGATTCCGCTGCCGTCGCTGAAAAAAAAGAATCTTTTTCCGGTACCTTTTGGGACACCGGATCAAATTCTGATCTTGATGATGTAATTTGCAGAGGAAAGCAGATTGTATTACTGCCGACAGGATCCGGAAAATCACTCTGTTTTTTACTTCCGGCACTTCTCCTGAAAGGCCCCACGCTGATAGTGTATCCACTCCTCGCTCTTATGGCGGATCAGCGGCGCAGAATGCGTGAAGCAGGTATTACCAGCGTAGTATTCAGAGGCGGACAGACGGACCGGGAACGGGAAGAAAATTTCAGAAAAATAAAAGAAGGAACCAAAATCATTCTGGCGACTCCTGAAGTTCTTCAAAACAGTAGACTGCTTGATCGATTAAGTGCCTGTAGAATTTCACACATTGCGATCGACGAAGCCCACTGCATATCGGAATGGGGCGAAAGTTTCAGACCTGCATATCTTACACTCGGTATAATTATAAATCGCCTCGCTGTTCCGATCGTATCTGCTTTTACTGCGACAGCATCACCGGAGGTTCTGTCCCGTATATCAGAAGTTCTTTTTCATAAAAGCGTCCATATTATCAGATCGCCGGGTGACCGGCCGAATATACATTATAGTGTCCGGTACGTCTTTTCAAAAAAGAAAGAACTGCTGCGGCTTGCTGCAACAGAACAGCGGCCGCAGCTCATTTTTTGCGGGACACGACGAAACGCAGAAAATACCGCACGGGATATAGCGTTCTGCTACGGATGCGAAATCGTCAGGTTTTATCATGCAGGAATGAACAAAGCAGAAAAAACACACATTGAAGAATGGTATTTCAATGCTAAAAACGCAATTCTCTGTGCAACCGTTGCATTCGGAATGGGGATCGACAAACCTGATATACGGACAGTCATACATCTTGAACCTTCTGCGAATGCGGAAAGTTATGTTCAGGAAGCAGGACGGGCCGGGAGAGACGGGAAACCGGCACGAGCCATAGTTTTGTGGAACAAAAATGATAATTTAAGATTTTCCCGGTTTCCCGCAAACTCCAGAGAGCACGTCATGTATGATTTCTGTGAAACAGAAGCCTGCCGCAGACAAATATTGCTCGACGCGCTTGGAGATGAACCAGCAGTCTGCAGCGGATGTGATAATTGCGATGAGCTGAAAAAACCACAGGACAAAAGAAAAAACGCACAATATACGAATAAAGCACCGGATGCACAAATTATTTACCATATAATAAGGACGCATCGAAAATGCTATGATAAAGAAGAATTATGTACAAGAGCATTGCCGATACTGAACAGCGAATATAGAAAATCTACAAAAGTAAATATCTGGAATTACAGTGATATCAGGGATATACTAGAGCAACTTGAAAAAGAAAATAAAATTCACACCTGCCGGTTTTTATGGAAAAACAAAATCGATATAATCACACGACCGGCTAAAAAAACAGCAGCAAGCGTTATACCGGATAACGCTGAATTCTGCTCATGAAGCCGGCTGGGACGTCTGTTCTTCCGGTTTTTTTTCAGCAGCGGCCTTTTCAGGGGAAGAAGACATGATAGTTTTTCTGATTTTCCGTTTCGGAGGTTTCTTTCGGTATTTTGCAACAAAACTCGCGAAATCCATATACAGAAAAACAGCTATAGCTACGCCAATCACTCTTTTGTCAGTGAGAACCTGTCTGGCTATCGGCAGTACTTCGTTCATACTCATACCATGTTTATCGGCAAAAATTTATTTTCTCATAGGAAATCTTTCTTTTATAGTTGACCAGTGTATCTATTATCAGTAACATTTTGAATATGACAGGTATCGTTGATTATAATGCAGGGAATATTCGAAGCGTGGAACAGGCGCTTGCTGCTCTGGGAGCACCTTTTATACTTTCAAAAAAAACTTCAGATTTGGAGAACTGCGACAGACTTATCTTTCCCGGTGTCGGAGATGCGGCATATGCCATGCAGCAGCTGTCACAAACAGGTTTTGACGACTTCTTAAAAGAGTGGACACGTGCCGGGAAACAGCTTTTGGGGATCTGCCTTGGTTCGCAGATAATCTTTGAGCATTCCGAAGAAGGAAACGTAGACTGCCTCGGACTTTTGCCCGGAACGATCCGCAGCTTTGAATCTGTCTGGAAAGAAAAATCTATAAATTCTCATCTGAAAGTCCCTCATATGGGCTGGAATAATATTACGTTTGCAGCGGGTGGATCAAAACTTCTTGATTCTGTTCCAGAACAGAGTGATTTCTATTTTGTGCACTCATACCTTATCCAGCCTGCAGATACACAAATAATAAAGGCCTTTGCTGATTATGGTATACCGGTACCGGCTTGTGTTGAACAGGGAAATATTACCGCCTTTCAGTTTCATCCTGAAAAATCAGGGGTACACGGCCTGCAGATTTTAAAGAATTACTGCAGCGATGATCTTCAAAAAAAGGAAGCAAATTGATGCTGAAAAAACGAATCATAGTCTGCCTTGATGTAAAAGACGGCCGGACAACCAAGGGAGTAAAATTTAAGAACAATATTGATATAGGTGATCCTGTCGAGATGGCGGCGGAATACTATCGGCAGGGAGTTGATGAACTTGTTTTTTACGATATTATGGCATCGGCACGGGGACGGGGACCTATTCTTGAACTCATAGCACGTGTCGCTCAACAGGTTTTCATTCCCTTCTGTGTCGGCGGCGGTATCGGTACGGTAGATGATATACGGTCTACCATTCTGGCAGGAGCCGAAAAAGTAAGCTTGAATTCACAGGCGGTAAAACAGCCTGAACTGATACAAAAAGGTGCAAGAATTTTCGGTAATCAGTGTATTGTACTCGGGATGGATGCAGCAAAAGATGATTCAATGCCGAGCGGTTATCGCGTTTATATAAACGGGGGCAGAACAAAGACAGACCTCGACGCACGCGAATGGGCACAGAAAGCCGTAAAGCTGGGGGCCGGTGAAATTGTTCTGAATTCTATCGATGCAGACGGAACCAGAACGGGATATGAAATAACGCTTACCAGTATGATAGCCGAATCGGTCAGTGTTCCCGTTATAGCTTCAGGCGGCGGCGGAACGGTACAGCACCTGGCGGATGTTCTGACAAAAGGCAAAGCAGATGCCGCGCTTATTGCTTCTATGGTTCATTCGGGTGAATACACGGTCGAATCCATAAAAAAAGATCTTGCAGCCTGCAATATCCCAATACGGCTGTAGCGGTCTGCTTTGTTTAAACAAAATCTCACGGAATTTTTTGTATTACCCAGTAATTTAATATTATATTATAACTAATTATGAATAAAATTTTGAACTGGCAAAAACCGACACTGACTGATAGTAAAAAAATCTACGACTATGCGCAAACCTCAGATGCATTGGGTTGCGATGCTTCATATGCAAACGTGATTCTCTATCGAAACAGATATTGTACGGAAATTGCATTCGAAAACGGATTCCTTTTCCGACGATATAATTGCCGTCAACGGCTTAAAGGTTATGGCTTTCCGCTCGGACAAGGAAATTTAAAAGAAGCTGTGCACGTATATGAAACCGATGCAGAAACCCGCGGAGAACCGCTGGAATTTGTACTCGTATCAGAACGTCAGAAAAAAGAACTCGCCGCAACTTTTCCTGATAAATTTTTCTATCGGGAAATACGTGACGATGCAGACTACATCTACCTGCGGAAAGATCTTGCCAATCTGTCGGGTAAGAACTATCACAAGAAAAAAAATCATGTATCGCAATTTTCCCGGAAATATCCCGAATGGCATTTCGATACGTTGTCCGATACCAATAAGCAGGATGCATGGTCCGTCGAGGAACAATGGTTTGCTGAAAATACTTCTTCGCCTGATATCAAAAAGGATCAACGGGAAGATCTGGAATACGAGCGGACGATAATAAAAGAATCTCTCGATAATACTGCTCTATTTGATTTACGGGGAGGAGTACTGTATGCAAACGGAAAACCGGTTGCAATGACACTTGGATCCGCCATAACAAAAAGTATACTCGATACCCATTTTGAAAAAGCAATAAGCGGATTTGACCGGGACGGCGCCTATGCAGCAGTAAATCAAAGTTTTGCACAGACTCTAACGGATTTTACCTACATAAATCGTGAAGAGGATCTTGGCCTGGAAGGATTACGACATGCGAAACTGTCATACCATCCTGAAATTCTCCTTGCAAAATATACTATAAAAGTATCATAAGAGGACAACTATGATTTCATATCTTTCATCTATTCTGACACAAAACGATTGCGCACAGTGTAAATTCTGCTGTCTTTTTGAACGTCCGGCAGCCTGGGAAACTCCGCTTTTTTCAAAAAAACAGACTTCACTGCTGAAAAAGAAATACGGCGATTTTGCCGTAAAACCAGTCGGAAATTCATTTACGCTAAACATGGAACCCTTGTATAAAACGGATTCAAATGATGAATTTGCCCCCTGTCCGTTTCTTGACCAAAAAAAGGGCTGTATTTTAAAGGATACAGAAAAACCATTCGACTGTAAAATATGGCCGCTCCGTATCATGCGGCAAAACAAAGATATTGTTATCGTTCTCACCCCTACGTGTACAGCCATAAACAACCAGCCGATTGAAAAAATAAAAAAACTGGTTGTACAGGACGGCCTTGGTGAGGTACTATTCAAGGAAGCTCAAAAAACGCCTGATATAATAAAAGATTATCGCAAGGATTTTCCGATTCTCATGAGAAAGGAGTATATGCAATGCTGACTTTTGTTGAACAACACGATGAACATAAGCAAATATTCAGCCGCCAGATGGTGATTGATTTCAGCCAGTGTAATGAAAAACGGGAACTGTATCTGTTCGAACTTCTGAGGATTTCTTCAGATACAGCAACCGAGGATTATAAAGAACGAGGAATGTCGGCAGAATTCCTGCAGGATCACGGCTATGCAATGCTGGTTTCCAGACAGGCATTCAGATTTCATCGTATGCCGCGCGAAAATGATTTTGTCACGCTTGAAACATGGGAAGAAACTCCGGAACCGATTCAGCTCGTGAGAGGATATCGATTCATCGATAAAAATGGAGCACCGCTTATATCCGGTATCAGTTCGTGGATTATTGTTGATCCTAAAAGCCGCCGCATTGTCCGACCGTCAGAATTCACACTACGGGAACCGCCAGTCTTCCATCGTGAACTTGATTGCATGAAATTCGGCAAGATTTCTATTCCGAAAGACTTGCAAAAACTGAGTGAACGGCATATCTGTTTTTCCGATATTGACGCAAACGGCCATATGAACAACGCCCGTTACGGCGCATATGCTATCGACAGTCTGCCCGTTGAATACCAGCAAAAGAAATTCAGCGATTTCAGAATCAATTTTTCAAAAGAAGCCCGCAGAGGCGATCTTATGGAAATGTTCGGCTCGTTCAATGATGAACAGAAGAAAGCCGTCATCGTCGGCCGGCATGACGGTATTACCAGTTTCGAATGTGAATTTTACTGGAAATAACGGGCACGATTTCTATCTGTTTCAAACACATCTACTGCGTACAGAAAGGCGGACTTCTTTCCTTCACCTGAGGTAAGATCGACGCCGGTTTCTTTCATTTCTGCAACAATTGCATCATAAATATAATGAGCTATACGTTCAGCACTCGGATTCTGCTCAAATATCTGCATATCATTCAGATTCGTATGATCCATTCTGTCGCAGATTTTTTTTACTATATATTTAAGTTTTGAAAAATCAAGCAGCATTCCGCCTTCCGACAATTCAGTTCCGCGGACATGTGCAAATACTTTATAGTTGTGCCCGTGCAGCCGCTCACATCGACCATTATAATCACGCAAAAAATGCGCTGCGGAAAAATCCGCTTCAACCCGAACTTCATACATATCTTCAGTATACAATTTTCCTGTAATTTTTGTACAGCATTTTCATCCGGAAAGATTACGGCATTTTGTCTTGTGCAGAGACAAAATTCAGAGTAGAATCAGAGCGTTATGCGTAAAATTTTAAATCAGCTGCTTGCTTCTTTTGAACATATATCTGTTGCAGCAGACGGTATGACACCGGTAGAAGAGTCGTTTATTTCCGATATTACCGTCTCGGGATTAGCGTTTGATTCAAGATCCGTAAATCCGGGAGATCTTTTTTTTGCATTGCCGGGAACCCATCTGAACGGTAACCTTTTTATTCCGGCCGCACTTGAAAAGGGAGCGGATGTTATAGTATTTCAGGGAGATATGGATCATGCTTTAAAATTAAAAATAGCGGCAATAACAGCCAGACGGATACTGGAAGCCCATCTCGGACTGACAGACAGGCATGTCATTCCTGCATTTCTGAAGGTTCCCGACACCAGGTTTGCAATGGCTCCGGTAGCCGATTCATTTTATGACGCTCCCTCAAAAAAGATGGTCGTAATCGGAGTCACGGGAACGGAAGGGAAAAGTTCTACGGTAGCTTTTATCTGGCAGTTTTTGCGGCTGGCAGGAAAAAAAGCAGGTTTTATCTCGACCGTGCAGTATTCGTTCGGAGGCGAAGCGCTCGATAATCCACAGCATCAGACAACGCCGGAAGCTCCTGTTATCCAGCATCATCTCAACGAAATGGTAAAAAACGGTTGTGAATATGCAGTCATAGAGGCTTCATCTCATGGTCTTTCAAAAAAACTGAATCGTCTCGGCAACGTTCTCTTCGATTGTGGTGTATTCATGAACGTAACGCTGGAGCATCTTGAATTTCATCATACCTTCGAACAATACAGGAATGACAAGGCAAATCTTTTTCGAAATCTCGACGGACACGATCATATAAAATTCATCGATGGTAAACGGAGAGTTGTGCCATCGTTCGGAGTCGTAAATCTTGAGGACGCTTCCTTTACGTATTTTATGGATGCCACTCAAAAACCGGTTTACGGATTTACGACTGACGGAAAAGCAGGCCGCTCCGCTGCCGAAACAGGAGAAGATGCGGTTGCCCTGCCCGGAATTCCTGATTATATGCGTTATATGACGGCTAAAAATATCGCTGCGGCAAGATTCGGCATCTCTTTCAGACTTGAGACAGACGGAAAGGATGCCGTCTTCCGCCCCGGAGACGATCCGGTTATGCCTCATACGTATTCTTCGGTCCATATCAATGCAGCTCTGCCGGGAGCTTTTAATGCGTATAACATAATGGCCGCTATGATCGCTGTCAGCGGTCTTGCGGAGCTTCCGTTCGAGAAATTGGGAACTATGGCATCACATCTTGTACCGGTAAAAGGTCGTATGACGGTAATCGATCAGGGACAGCCATTCGAAGTAATTGTCGACTACGCACATACACCTTCATCTTTTGAAACCATATTTCCGCCGGTCAGAAAACGCTGTACAGGCCGAATGATATGCGTCTTCGGCAGCGGAGGAGAACGCGACAGGGAAAAACGACCGCTGCAGGGAGAAGTTGCAGCCAGATTCTGTGATATAATTTTTCTTGCGGACGAAGACCCTCGCGGTGAAAATTCTGTCAGCCTGCTCAAAATGATAGCTGCCGGGGCAGAAAAAAAAGGAAAACGTATTGATCAAACAATGTTCATTATTCCGGACCGGAAAAAAGCAATCCGTGCAGCGTTCAATACAGCACGACAGGGCGATATCGTTCTGCTGCTGGGAAAATCACATGAAAACTCAATAATCTATAAAGACCACAGCATGCCGTATGATGAGATAAAAGAGGCTGAAACAGCACTGACAGAAATGGGATACAGAAGCAGGGAGGAACAGAAATGAAAATTGCAGTAATCTATGGCGGGAAATCGGGAGAGCATGAAATATCACTCCTTTCGGCATCTTCTGTAGTACGGAATATCGACAGTACAAAACATATGATTATTCTTATCGGAATAGCAAAAAACGGCAGATGGTATTTACAGAATAACAGCCTTCTGCAGAAACTACAGCAGGATTCCGATTATGTTCTTGAAATCTTTGCAGATGAAAAGAAAGAAGTCTCTGTAACTCCCGGTGGCGGTATGTATGCATTCAGCGCAAATGGAGAGCCGTTTCAGGCTGATATCGTTTTTCCGGTACTTCACGGTACTTTTGGCGAAGATGGTACGATCCAGGGGTTGCTCGAAATGGCAGATATCCCGTACGTCGGCTGTGGTGTTATGGCAAGCAGTATAACTATGGACAAGGACATCACAAAAAAACTATGGCGGCAGGCAGGACTACAAGTCGTTCCATCGGTGACGATGACACGTACCGATATTTCTGATTCCGGACAATATGATAAAGTTATTGCTGATGCTGTCGAAAAACTTGGATTTCCGCTGTTTGTAAAACCTTGTTGTGCAGGTTCATCCGTCGGCGCAACAAAGGCAGGAGATCTCAGATCACTTTCGGGAGCACTGCTGGATGCTTTCCACTGGGACAATAAGGTTCTGATCGAAAAAGCTGTTACCGCACACGAAGTAGAATGTTCGGTTATCGGGAACAGTATTACCTCACCGGTAAACGATGAGGTCCAGAAAGTAAGAGCCTTTATTCCCGGAGAAATAATTCCGTCACACGAATTCTATGATTATGATGCGAAATATACCGATCCAAACGGAGCGGCATTGAAAATCCCAGCGGATATTCCGGCAGAAACGGAGAAGAAATTACGGGCTGTTGCTGTCAAAGCTTATGAAACCGTCAACGCATCGGGATTAAGTCGTGTCGATTTTTTCGTCGATAAGAACTCCGGAGAAATATTTCTGAATGAAATAAACACGCTGCCTGGCTTTACCTCAATCAGTATGTTCCCGAAGCTCTGCAATGCATCGGGAATCGGATTTACAAAACTCATCGAGCTGCTCCTGAATGAAGCTGTACTGCGCTATAAAGCACATGCTTCGCTTCAGACGTCGAGGTAAACAATGACTGCCCACTGCTACCCGAAAGGGTGCTTCTTCAGGACATTATCCGATATACGAAACAGTCATATAACCGTAATGGGACTCGGATTAAACGGTGGTGGAGAAAGTTCCGTACGATTCTTTCTTAAACACGGTGCATATGTTACGGTAACCGACATGAAAAACCGCGACGGACTTTTACCGACTATAAAATCCCTGGAATCCGATCCGTCGCTTGATAAAACGCGGCTCACCTACGTACTGGGAGAACATCGTGTCGAGGACTTTAGCGAAGCTGACTGCGTTATAAAAAATCCCGGTATAAAATACGATGGTAATAAATTTCTGGCTGCTGCAAAAGTTATAGAAACAGATCTGAGTATCTTTCTGCACTTCACGAAATCACCAATCATTGCTGTTACCGGTAGCAAGGGGAAATCATCAACAGTCAGCGCAATCCAGTACGGACTTGAAAAGGCGGGTTTCATCTCTTTTTCAGGCGGTAATATTACCGTAAGTCCGCTTTCTTTTCTTGAAAAAACCAATGAAAAAACTATTGTTGTACTTGAACTTTCGAGCTGGCAGCTTGCGGACCTGCGCGGACGGGCAGTACTGCGGCCGCATATTGCGGTAATTACAAAAATTGTTCCCGATCATCAGAATTTTTATCACAGTATGGAAGCCTATATCGCCGACAAGAAACTTATTTATGCCGATCAGACCGAAAATGATTTTACGATAATAGATGCAGACGAGGATGAACCCGGAAGCGGACCGTCAAATGGTAGTACCTGGGGGACTGTCTTTGCAGCTGAAACAAAGGGATTGGTGCTGAACTACAGCAGACGGCCGCTGCCCCACGGCATACTCGGTGTATGGCAGGAAACAGCAGCAGACGGCAGTTTTCACGGTGTAGCCCGTTTACCGCGGACGATGCTTTCATCTGCTGCACAAAAAAATATGGATGATACGGAAACCATTCTGGGACCACTTGCCGTTCCCGGGGACCATATGAAGACTAACGTGCTGAATGCTGCGCTGGTACTTCGGCTCATGAAGATTGCTCCCGAAAAAATAATCCGTATACTGGGAAACTGGGAGGGACTGCCCCACCGCCTGCAGTATTTTTTCAGCTGGACACCGGACCAGCAAAAAAATGCCGGTATAAAGACGAGACTGCGTTCTGTAAAATTTTATAATGATTCCTGTGCTACGGTTCCGGAAGCGGCAGCGGCAGCAAGTCAGGCATTCGGACATCCGGTCATTTTACTCTGCGGCGGTACAGAAAAAGGACTGTCCATGGCACCGCTTGCCGCATCTCTGTCGTGCCACCATCATGAAATGCCGGTTAAATCACTCTATCTGCTTGCAGGCAGTGCAACAGACGAGCTCTGTACGCTTCTGAGGAAATACAAAGTATCCTATAACGGTCCGTACCCATCGCTGGAAGATATGCTGACAGCGGTAAAACGGAAACTTTCGGAAACTGCGTCATCATCACTACTACAGACAGATGAAACAATCGTTTTTTCACCGGGTGCGACATCATTCGGTATGTTTATAAATGAATTTGATCGCGGTACTAAATTTATGGAAACCGTCAGGCAACTATTCGGTACTGCGTAAAGTCCTTTGCAAAAATCAGATAATGTTTTACAGGCAGCAGGGGATCTCTACGGTTGTGTTTACAAAACAACCGTAATTTTCTATTTTCTACCGCCCTTTTTATTGATAGTTGTCCGTAAATCATACAAATATCGTTTTATTTTCTGACTGGCAGTCTTTTCAAATTCGTCTACCTGACGAACATCTCCGACCCGGGAATTTTTATTTGTTCGGCTGTTCACAAAAAACTGAATTTCAGAAAGTATTTCTTCACGCTTATAAGCAATATCGCGCTTGAGCTGTTCCGCTGCATCTCCTGCAGAATGTCGTGCGTTTTCAGCGGCCTCTCTGAGAACTTCGCCGACAGCTTTACCTACTGTTGTTTCACCGTTCTTCACCGCCTCAATCCGGTCTTTGGCAGTATGTTGCTGCTGCTCCGTCTCAGACCGTAGTTTATCTTCATCAAGCTGCACAAGTGCAACCAGACCGTTATCATCTTCAACAATCAGCGATTCGGAAACAAGTGGATGCTGATTTAATACAAATTCTATATCTTCAGGATAGATATTTTCACCGCTCGGTCCTAATATCATATTTTTTGAACGACCTTTGAGAGAAAGCCTCATTCTGCCTTTATATTTTTTTATAACACCGAGATCTCCTGTTTTAAACCATCCGGCGCCACAGGCGTCTTTTTCCGTTGTAAAAGCAGCCCTTGTAAGTTCCGGGTCCCGATAATACCCTTTCATGACATTTGGCCCTTTTACAATAACTTCTCCGACTTCTGTTTTTTTATCGGGATTCATGATTCGCATTTTAACGCCCGGAACGACGAGTCCTATCGTACCGGGAACCGTTATATGCGGACCGCTTGCTGCAAGCAGCGGTGAAGTTTCCGTGAGGCCATATCCTATCGCATACGGGAATCGTGCATCTTTGAGGAAACGTTCAACTTTCGGATCCATTCTGGCCCCGCCAATCCCGAAAAATTTTATATGTCCTCCAAAGGTTTTCATGAGCCGTTTCCCGGCGGCCCGATGCAACAGTATTCTGAACGGACGAATCGAATAAAGTGTTTTTAGCAGCGGTTTGCCGGTCAGTTCAGGAAGTACTCTGGTTTTAAAAATTTTCTCCATAACTATCGGAACGCTGCAAACAATCGTCGGCTGAATTTTGAGAAAAGCCGGCTGCAAAATACTCAGTACCGGCGGTTTTCCAAGATAGTAAACACAGGCACCGTTCATAAGCTGCATCGTGAAATCGATCGTAAATTCATAGACATGGGAAAGCGGAAGAAACGAAAGACATCGGTCCATTTTATTGATACGATGAAAATTCTGACCTTGAACCGCCGTCCAGACAAGATTCTTATGAGTAAGTTCAACACCCTTTGAACGTCCGGTCGTCCCTGAAGTATAAATTATAGAGGCGCTATCGGATTCTTTTACATGAACTTCCGGCAGTTTAAACGAAAAAAAATCATCGGGGCCCATCAAGTCTGTTACTTTAGAAGAATTAACAACAGGGGTTCCGGTAATAATTTTAAAATCTTCAATACGAATGATGACCGGCGGGAGTTTTGCATCCAGCACCTTTATTCTGTCAAAAAGCCGTTCTGAAACGATAAGCATATCGACACCACAATGCTCAAATATGGCGCCAACTTCTTCGGCAGAAAAATCAGGCAGCAGCGGAACAGCTGTTCCACCGTAATTGACCACCGCCAGATATGAAGCTCCCCAATTAGGCATTCCAGTACTAAAAATGGCAACCTTGCTGCCGACATGAAAACCAAAACAGTGCAGAAGTTTTGCGAAAGATTCGACTTTTGTCCCCAACTGCCGGTACGTTACAGGAATGCCGTTCACCAGCGAAAGAGCCGGACAATCAGAAAATTTTCTTAATGAATTACGAAAAAGAGCAGGAAATGTATACAGTCCAAGATCATCGATTGTTTCCAAAAAACATACCTTCCTTAAAATTTATAAATCATGAAGATGCAACAGAGACCGGTCAGATTTTCGGCCTCCGGCACGGAAAATATGTCTTTACCGCACAAACAAAGACACAAAATCCTATGATTCTACTTATAATGTAGTCCTTGTTTGTGCAGAAGTCAATTTTTATAGACTAAAAATAGTAAGCCTTGTTTTCAGGAATTTTATATGAATAACCGCCGCTTCAGTATACTATTTTTTCCATGGTTTTCTACGGAAAAAGGTCTGTTCACGGTCCGCTCCAATGGAGACTATTTCTACCGGCGTATCAACAAAAGATTCTATGAATTTAATGTAGGCCTTCGCTTTTTTAGGAAGTTCAGCATATGAACGGCAGCTGCAAAGAGATTTCTTCCATCCTTTAAATTTCTGCAGAATCGGTTTGGCAGCATTCAAATCAGGGATACCTGCAGGGAATTCCGTAACGATTTTGCCATCAACATCATAGGCAATGCACGCTTCTATTTCCTCAAGCTCATCATAAATATCAAGATGTGTCAGTACGAGTGCATCGATCGAATTTACATGACAGGCATACCGGAGCGCAACCAGATCAAGATAGCCGCACCGGCGCGGACGACCGGTAGTCACACCGAATTCATTTCCGGTTGTACGTACATAATCACATAATTTGCTTTCAGTAGAATCATTGAACTCTGACGGCATCGGACCGTTCCCGACCCGTGTCTCGTACGCCTTGAAGACTGCGTAGATTTTATCGATTGCTCTTGGCCCGATCCCGCTCCCGATTGCCGCACCAGCCGAGCAGGACGCTCCTGAACTGACATACGGATATGTCCCGCTGTCAAGATCAAGCATTGCCCCTTGGGCACCTTCAAACAATGTATTTGCCTTACGGTGTTTCCACATTTTCTCGGCAATATTCACACTCAGGTCAAGAAGCTTATCTTTATATTCGGTAATAAATTCTTTATCCTCATCATCCAAATCCGACATCTTTTCTTCCCAGAGAAGATCCGCAAGTCTGATGCCGTCGCGTTCCGACTTCTGCGAATAGGTAGTTCCTATTCCTCTTCCTGTCGTTCCGATAGGACGTTTACGAGCCTTATCACGTTCAACATCCATCCGGCGGTTACTTGGAAGTACTATATGGGCACGATCAGAAATAAAAACACGACCTTCCCACTCTATTCCGTTGTCCGAAAGCATTTTCAGTTCTTTAAATAGAGCTTCGGGATCAATTACCATTCCGGAACCGAGATAAACTTTTTTATTGGGATAGAGGATTCCAGAAGGTACCTGATGCAGTGCAATTTTCTTTCCGCCGGCTACAATTGTATGGCCGGCATTTGCACCGCCTGCATAACGGACAACATACTTTGCATCCTGCGCAAGGTAATCGACGATTTTACCTTTCCCTTCATCACCCCACTGGGCGCCCATTACAACAATATTCATAAAATATCCTCCACGGGAAGCATTCCCATGTTAATTTACTGCTTCTGTACAACGAAACAAGAATATCACAAATAGAAAATGCATTCAATCAGTCAGGAAGTCATCAATTAAAGCAGATAGCTCAATACCGTAACAACGACGTAGGCAGCCAGCAGGACAAAGCCGACCGGACGTTTCAGGAATTTATTTGAAAAAAGAACAGAACATTTAAAAACGCACAGTATAAAAAGCATTGCAGGAAACAGCAGTCTGAAAAAACTGACCCCGACTTCAAGTCCGCCCGGAGTAACGGCTGCGGAAGCTCCGACGACGATCAACACATTCAGAATATCAGCTCCCATCACGTTTCCTATGGCAAGATCTCCATGACCTTTCCGTGCAGACGTTATACCAGTCATTAATTCAGGCAGGGACGTTCCGAAAGCAACCAGTGTAGCAGCTATTATTGTTTCAGGGATATGCAGTCTGACGGCAAATTCCTGTACCGCCGGAATAAGCATCTTGGATGAAAAAACGACAAGAAACATTCCGAAAAGCATTTTTAATAGAATAATAATTGTAGAATCCTGCATCTTGTCAGCCGGAACGGATAAATCTGTCACTTCATGGTTAGTATCACTACCAGCCTGTTTCCCGGTTCGTATCGTCATCATGATGTATAAAACAAGAAGTCCCAGATAAATGATACCTACAAACCGGGGTATTCGTCCGCCGTGAGTAAAAGAGGCCGTTCCATGACCAAAAATGAACGCCGTAGCAACAAGAAGTACCCCTGCTCCAAGTTGTATCCATCCCTGCCTGTTGATAACTTCTTTTTTAAACGGCAGCGGACGTATCAATGCAGATACACCGAGAATAAGTCCCGTATCACAGATAATTGACCCGACCGCATTGCCCATTGCCAATCCGGGTGCCCCATTTAGTGCAGACATAACGGAAACAGTAACCTCGGGAAGTGTTGTACCAAGGCTCACCACAGTTGCACCTATTATCATCTCCGGCACACCCCATCGTTCCGATAATAAAACAGCCTCATCGACAAGCATATCGGCACCTTTACCAAGCAGCCAGAGGCTTACCAGTATAATAACAAGAAGTATAAAAAAACCGCCGGGACCGGCAGGAATAGTATCAATAAGGGTAGGTATAAAAAAATCAAACATGTTGAAATTATAAACGAAAACGTACGGACAGTCAATCGGTAGAAAATGAGGAAACGTTTACGGTTGTGTTTTTTAGAACTTCATGGTATGGTCAGACCATGGGTAGTAAAGTTTTTTATGTCGCAGCAGGAGGAGCAATCGGTGCCGTACTCCGGTATTTCATAAGTCTTGTTCCATCGAAAGGTATATTTCCGATTCAAACACTTGTTACCAATATTCTTGGTGCGCTGCTGATAGGTTTCATAACAGCACTTGCAGTCAGTCTTGCACGGGAAGACAGCCCGCTGTTCTCCGTAAAGGCTCTGTTGTTCCTTAAAACAGGCGTATGCGGAGGATTTACAACGTTCTCTACATTTTCACTTGAAACAATGACACTCTTTGAAAAAGGACAAACGACACAGGGATTCGTTTATGCACTGGCAAGCCTCTTTTTGGGCCTTGGTGCTGTACTGCTGGGAGAATTGGCCGGTAAATCAGCCGGCGGTGAATAATCACCTGCTAAACATTTACCTCTATATATGCGGCAAAATCCTCCCGTACAAGCGGGCGGGAATAAAAGAAACCTTGTGCAAGATCACAACCAACTGCAATAAGAAAACTGACTTGCGATGCCTTTTCAACTCCTTCACACACTGTCGTTTTTCCAAGGAGCTTTGCCATACGGATTGTTTCGCTGATAATGATCCGGTTTTGTTTTGTAGACTCCGCTTCATTCAAAAATTCCTGATCCAGCTTTACCGTATCTACCGGAATATTCTTGAGCATATTCAAAGAAGATTCCCCGGATCCGAAATCGTCCATGGCTATTTTAAATCCGGACTCGTGCAGCAACCTTGTAAAATCAGTCAGAATATGTCGTTCCGGATTTTCAGAACGTTCAACAATTTCAAGTTCCACCAGAGACGGAGGAATGGAATACTGAGAAAAAAGTTCCGTAAAATCTTTAACAAATTTTTCAGCATCAAGTTGAAACCGCGTTATATTCATGGAAATCGGCACAATTTTTCTGCCATTCTGTAACTGCTGTTTTATAAAATCAAACACCCGTTTATAAACATAGAAATCCAGTTTATAGGCAGATCCATTTTTTTCCAGTACGGAAATAAATTTATCAGGTCCGACAACGCCGTATTCAGGATCTTTCCACCTGACAAGAGCTTCTGCACCTTCTGTTTTTCCGGTTATAACATTTATTTTCGGCTGATATACTACGAAAAATTCTTCATTTTCAAAAGCACGTACCATACTGCGGGTAATCTGTTCTTCAGCTATCATTTTTTGCTGCATTTCATAATCAAAGACAACCAGATCCTGTTGCTGAAGTGTGCTTTTGATTGTTTTCCGCGCATAGCTCGCTTTTCCGATGATATCTTTTATTGAATCGGAACCATATTTTCCACCGGTAAATACAACGCCGAATTTCATCGTCATATGGTACCCGTACCGCTTCTGCGATTCATACAACTGATACTTCGAAAGTTGTAATTTATCAAGAAACTCATCTTCATTTTCAATCCGTTCGAAAAGATAGAAATGGTCTGCATAACCGTGTGCAAAGAAAGCTTCCGAAGACCAGAAGGTTTTCATAACCTGTGCTATATCGGAAAGCATTTTGTTGCTGTGCTGTATACCGTAAATTTTATTAATCAGTTTGAAATCCCGAATATCGCTTTCAACCAGCACATACAAGGTAGCTGAATCTCCTGACAGCCTTTTTTCGCAGGCACGCTCGAAACAGGTCAGATTCCAAAGTCCGGTAATCTCATCTATATTCGCTATATGTGCATAACGCTTTGCCGCATGCCGATAAAAAAGAAAAGCAAAAACAGCCAGAACAAGTAAAATAACAGCACTTTGTAAAATGTAGTGCCTGATTATAATATCACGACTCGGATTATATTCCATGAAAAGACCGGCTTCATCTTTCTGCTGCTGAAGAAATCCTGCAGGAAACTGCGCGATCGATTTATTAAGAATAGAAAGTGTTTTTCCATCCCTGTCGTTCCGTATCCCGAAACAGAGCGGAACCGTGTAATTCTGTGCATTATCAATACTCAACGCAGGATAATCACCGATATGATACATTGTATTCAGAAAGAAATCGTCCAGTATCGCTCCGTTACAATTTCCGGCCTGTACCTGATCAAGACATTCACCGGGAGTATTGAATTTATATAATATAAAAGGTGCAAAGATTTTTTTAAAATACGGATTCAAGATCAACGTATCTTCCGTAACGGCAAAAATGAGTTTCTGCTTCTGCGTAGAACGGCCCGGCGTTTTATAGAATTCAAAAACACTGTCGTGCGGCGAAGAAATTACCCAGACAGACTTATCTGCAAACGGATCTGAAACCTCCAGTCCGGTACCCTCTGTCGGAATGCTTTCCGAAACCGGAAAAATCTGGATCATATTTTCCGGCGCAGTGGAAACCCGCTTGAATTCGAAATTCATACCAGAAATATCCGAAACCTTATCAAACACCGCTTTGTAAATACCCCTGAAATTTCCTTCGGAATCAAAATAGGAAAAGGGATAACTTTTACTAAAAGAATAAACATGCGGAGGTTTTGAATTCTTTATAAAGGAACGTTCTTCATCCGTTATATTTTCATAGCTGAAAGTCGGTATACTATGATGTTGCAGCAGAAACTGTGAACGATACAGCGGATTTTCTTCTTCCATAACTCTCATGGCAGAATCAAGCGCGGTTTTTAAATACGGTTTTGCAGGACTTACCACGAAATATAACGAATACGGTCCCAAATTGTAGACGACTTTTTTCATTTTATCAGGAATAAACAGGAATCCCAGCTGCAAATCAATTTCCTTTTTTGCCAAAGCTTTCTCAAGATTTCTGATATCCGGATAATACTTTTTATGTACTTTTATGTTCTTTTCAATAAGAAATTTATCAAAAATGGACTCCTGAAAAACGTAATAATCGGGAATTCCTACAACAGCACCGTTTACGGCAGTTCTGTCCCCGTTATGAAACCGGGGATCGTCGGTCCGGCATTCCAAAAGTATATTTTTTACCGAACACTGTTCAGCACTGTATAAAAATTTACCGGTACGGTCTTCTGTACGGCCGATGCCATACATAAGATCAATGCTTCCCGCTTCAAGCCGTTTAAAACATTCGTCATAATCAAGAGGCACATAACTATACTTCCATCCTGTTTTCTCAGCAATCTTCGTAAGGTAAAAATTATAGAACTCGGTATAAGAATCCTTCGCTGTAAGGGACATATCATCTTCAGTTTCAAAAATCCCGACCTGTATCGGTTCCGCGATTATTACTGTAGAGAAGGTAACAAGTATAAAAGATACAAAAAAAAACGCTCTGCCAAAATTCATATGCCCTCTTACAAATAGCCTTACACTTAGTAGTATACTTCAGTTCAGATCAATTATCAAATCAGCCGTTCGAAGAAAAAAGTCTATGAATTTTCAAAAACGAACTCTTTTATCTGAACCTCAACGGTACTTGCCATGAACCAGAGGACAGAAATCAGAGTTAAAAATCTACAGCGCGAATCCACTCATTACAATAAGAAAGGCAAACAAGGATATTGCCGTTACAAATTTAAATAAATTTAATTCCATCTTTTACTCCTTTTCTATGCGGAAGTGCGGTCAGTACTGCGCATATTTCGCTGCAGTTCCTGTCGTATAATTTCAATTTTTTCCTGTATCGTATCAAAATAAGTGTATGTATAAATAGTCCCCGAGAGCACAGCGGATTGTACAAACCGTTTAATAAAACTAACTATTTTCCCTGTATCGTCCGTAAAACAGAAGCGTTCGAAACGATTTTCTGGATAGGGAAATTCATCTATATGATCAAAGAATTTTTTCATATCGTGCTGCATATGACGGATATGTCCGTAAAAACCACGTCCCGATTTTTCAAGCATTCTGGCATTTACTTTTTGTTCATACTGACCCGTCTGCGGAAACGCCAGAACAGGTTTTGAAAGATAAAGAGCCTCTGAAATCAACTGGTGACCGGCAGGTGCAATTACACCGCGGCACCGGCGCAACGCTTCTGCAAAATCACCATCTTTTTTGGGATATATCACAAACTTCTTGCCGGGGAAATAATTCAGGCAGTCAATCATCCGTTTTCTGGAATCTTTTTTTGTATATACCAAATAGAAATCTTCCTGAGCAGGAACCTTCATCCTGATTTCTTTACGGATCACCGGACCTATTTCGCCGTTATAGAAAGAACAAAATAAATTTGCCTGTGCTCCTGGAGTCATAAATCGGGCAACCGTCCGGCTGCAAAAACCCGAAAACGTAAATGGAATCGTCTTTATCAAAATACCGGGATGACTGAAATTCATAAACGGAATTCCAAGACAGGCTGCCGCCCGGGAAACAAACGGTTCAAAATCACAAACGAGAGAATCTATGGCATAGTCTGTTAAATAATTTTTAATCTCTGCAACAATATCAGAATAGTTAAATAGATACCCCATGTTTTCTTTAGCTGTCCGCAGATAATCAATGCCGTGATCTCTGAGTACAAAATGAAAAGAAGGTATGGTAACTATTCTGACATTACCAAGGTGTTTAAGCAAAAAGTCCTGCACAGACTCCGGTACGAAATAGATAATTTCGAAATCATTTTGAAGATATTCGCTCAATGCAACAATGCGTGCAATATGTCCGAAACCCTCTCCAGCACACGAAAATGCCAGTTTTTTTTTCTTTGTACCGGTTGTTATTGCTGTGCCAGCCACTTTCTGCCTCCCGGAACTGAATCCCAGTCGCCTTGGTCTTTACAGCAATTATTAAAAAGGTTCTTTGTTATGGCGCTATTAATGAACTATTTTTTTTTAATTTAATGTATTATTTAAAAGTTAATAAAACCGAGATGTTGCAGCAGTATTTTCAAACCAATCAGAATCAGAATTATACCGCCTGCGATTTCTGCTTTTTTTTCATATCTGGTCCCGAAAATATGTCCGAAAAAGACGCCGGCAATTGAAAGCAAAAATGTCGTACAGCCTATTATTACTATCGCGGGAATAATGTCGATCTGTAAAAAACTGAATGTAATTCCGACCGCGAACGCATCGATGCTTGTCGCAAGAGCAAGTAGAAAAAGTTCTCCAAGTGCAACACCTTTTACCGGACAGGACTGCTCGTCTGCAGCAATGAGCGCCTCCCAAATCATTTTACCACCGATAACAGCTAAAAGAATAAAAACTATCCAGTGATCTATGCCGGTAATGTACCTTGCAAACTGAGTTCCGAGAATCCACCCCGCAAACGGCATAAGCGCCTGAAAACCACCGAAAAAAAGGCCTATAAGGAATGTTTCCGATTTCCTGATTTTCGGCATGCAGAGTCCTTTGCAAACAGAAACGGCAAATGCATCCATCGAAAGTCCTATTGCTATAAGAAAAAGTTCGAAGAAAGTCATATACCCCCGCTTCTTATACTATGCGATAGTACTATACACTAAATCGGTTCATACTA
>JALCCK010000006.1 GCA_022640795.1 Treponema sp. | reverse complement strand
AGCAAAGGCTGCTGACGGACGTACCTCACAGCTGCTTTCCCGAACCGCAGAAATGAATCAGAAAAACGAAGCGGCAAAAAACGGAGAACAGCGCATCAGCCGGCTTACAGCGCAGCTTTCGCTCGTTGAAAAATACCTTCAGGCGGCAAGGAACTTAACCGGTTCGGTACAGCAGCGGGACCGGCTGAAGACCGAACTTCAGACGCTGCAGAACCGGACGGCAATGTTCCGGTCAAAACTGACGGCAGCCGCGGCCCGGGTGGAAATTCCGGTGGAGAAAGCAGAAAGCCGTGAAGAGCTCCTGACAAAGCTGCTTATCCGGCAGCAGGAAGCGGAACGGCAGCGTGAACAGGGACAACAGCAGGAACAGGACGCCCGGAAAGCAGCGCAGCTGAAAAAATCTGCGGAAGAAACGGAACAGCAGCTGAAGGGTACCGCATCCGTACTGGCGTCAGCTGAACGGCAGCTTGAAAATACGCAGCACTGCATTGATGATTATGCTGCACGCCAGAAAGCAATCGAAGCGAACCACGCGGCGTGTACGCTGACCGTTCTGCTCAAGACGGGGGAACCCTGCCCGGTCTGCGGTTCAAAGGAACATCCGGCGCCGGTTCAACCGCTGGCGGATACGATCGATCTTACCGAGAAAATACAAACACAGGAAGACAATAAGAAACTTATTGCAGCCAAAATTTCCGAACTCAAAAGCAGGCAGGCAGCACAGCAGACGACGCTGGACAGACTGCAGCAGGACCTGGCGGAACAAGCCGGTGCGGTACCGGTGGAAGACGCGGTTCATGCCAGTCTGCAGTTTGAAACCACGTACGCAACGGTCAAAGCTGCCTGTCAGGAAGCTGAACAACTGAACCGGCAGCTGTCGGAAAATGAAAAGAATACGACAAACTGTCTGGAACAGCTTTCGGCGGCAACATCGACGGTTGCGGCGGCGGAAGCGCAGGCCAATTCGCTGCGGGAAGAAATCCGGACTTTCTCTGAAGAAAAAACGGACGGTATCCCGGACGCAGAAGAGCTGCGCCGGCAGATAACGCAGCTGCGGCAGACTGTCACCGGAAATACCGCGTGTTATGCCGAATGGCAAAAATCACTTTCAGCAGCAGAAAATGAAAAGAGTTCCGCCCAGTCTAAATTTGAAACGCTGCACGAAAATGCTGCGGAAGCGGAAAAATCGGCACAGCAGGCCCGGAGTGATCTTGCCGGACGACTTGCGGCATCTGTCTTTTCTTCTATTGAGCAGGTTGAACAGGCACAGCTGTCTCCGCAGGAAACGGAATCGTTCACCGCTTCAATAGACCGGTGGACTGAAGAACTGACGGCCGTTACAGCACAGCTGGAAGGAATAAAAACAACCGGCAGCAAACCGGAGCTGGAAAAAGAACTGCACAATGTTGAATCGGAAGAACAGCGTACGGCAGAAAAACTGTCGGCAGCGGATCAACTGCTGCAGGAAAAAACCATCGGACAGTCAAAACTGATCACGGACATTGAACGCAGCCGGAAACTTGAGCAGCAGCTCAGGGAGCTCAAGGGGAAAAGTGCGCCGTATCTGCAGCTTTCGGCGGATCTCAACGGGACCAATCCGAAAAAGACGCCGTTTGACGCATGGATTTTAGGCATGTACTTTGAAGAAGTCGTTGATTATGCAAACCGCAGGTTCCGCGACATTTCCGACGGGCGTTACTGTTTTAAACTGTCAACCGAAACCGGCAGCGGAAACGGGTATAAGGGACTTGATCTTCTGGTAACGGACAGTTATACGGGAACGGACAGGGACACGGCGATGCTCAGCGGGGGAGAAACCTTTATGGCATCGGTAAGTCTCGCGCTTGCACTCACCGATGTCGTCCAGGCAAAAAGCGGCGGAATACGGCTCGATTCTCTGTTTATCGATGAAGGATTCGGTTCGCTCGACAGCGATGCGCTCGATAATGCCATCGCCGTTCTGAACCGCCTGCAGGAAACGCGTATGGTCGGAGTGATATCGCATGTTGAAAGTATGAAAAACGCAATTCCGTCGTGCATCGAAGTAGTAAAAGGACCGGCAGGATCAAAGATACGGCAATCATAACCACCTTCGATACCGGAAGTATGCCTTCCGGAAAATTTAAAACAGTCTGTTTTACCGGATTAATTCGTTACAACATGGATATCCAGCGCCATCGCATTATATGCAGATCCGTAAGAATTCGTCAGACTTTTCCATGAACCGTTTTTCCTGTATCCCCATAGATAGTACGGCCGCGTTTACACGATGCGGCCGGCATATAAAAGTCTTTCGGACGGAGCGTTCTTCGGCCGGAAGGCGGAACAGTACAGACAAATCTGCGCCCTGTGTTATTGAAAATAAAAAAGGGGAAAATCTTTAAAAGATTTTCCCCTGTAAAGTCATCCTATCACAGATAAAACTAACAGCTACAGAAGTAGCGCTGAAGTATCACTGCAGTATCACTGCGGCAGCATCAGCCGTACGTTGCGATAAAAACGCCGGCTGCAATTGCCGTACCGATAACTCCGGCGACATTCGGCCCCATAGCGTGCATCAGCAGGAAATTGCTCGGATCGTACGACATTCCGACCTTATTGCTTACACGGGCAGCCATCGGAACAGCAGATACACCGGCAGAACCAATAAGCGGATTGATCTTGTCCTTGAGGAACAAGTTCATGAACTTTGCCATGAGAACACCCATAGCCGTTGCAATACAGAACGCAACCAGTCCGAGAATAATGATACCGATGGAATTCATGTTGATAATCTTTTCAGGAGTCATCTGAGAACCGACCCCCAGAGACAACAGTATCGACACTATGTTCATAAGCTCGTTTTCCATCGTCTTGGAAAGACGGTCGACGACACCGCACTGTTTGACAAAATTGCCGAACGCGAGCATACCGATAAGCGGTGCTGCCGGCGGAAGCAAAAGAATAGTCAGAATAAGCAGCATGATCGGGAAAAGAATTTTTTCAGCCTGTGATACATGCCGAAGCTGTTTCATCGTAATATGTCGTTCCTGTTTCGTTGTCAGAGCCTTCATAATCGGAGGCTGAATCATCGGTACCAGCGCCATATACGAATAAGCCGCTACCGCAATAACTGCCATAATTTCAGGAGCAAGTTTTGCGGAAACGTAAATGGAAGTCGGACCGTCGGCGCCACCGATAATGGCAACCGCACAGGCCTGTTTCATCGTATAATCTACTCCGGGAATAAAATTCATCAGTGCAACACCGAACAGCGTAAAGAATACGCCGAACTGCGCAGCACCGCCGAGCAGAGCCATTTTGGGGTTTGCGATCAGCGGGCCGAAATCCGTCATCGCACCGATTCCCATGAAAATAAGCATGGGGAAAAATTCGTTTCCGACACCGGCACGATAAATGATATTCAGCATCCCGTCAGGAGCGACACCCATTCCGGCTCCCGGAATATTGACGAATACTGTTCCGAATCCGATCGGGATAAGAAGCAGCGGCTCAAAATTCTTCACCGCCCCGAGATAAACAATCAGGAATCCGACGAGCATCATCACGAGACTCTGCCAGCCGGGAGCAGTCTTACCGGCGAACGGATCGACTTTCTTTGCGGTCTCAGTTTCTGATTCCGCCTGTGCCTCAGCAATCTCTTCCGGCGTCTGCGTGTGAATCATCTGGTAAATACCGGTCGTTTTACCGATATTGCGTAAAAATTTCGTTATGGAAATATGCGGTATATCTTCTGAGCCTTTGATGACTGAGCTGGTTGCGGTTCGTGCCGAAGCGAGGTCTTCATTTTTATTGTCAGCGAAGACATTACTCCCAAACGACAGCACGGCGGCAATAGTCATGATGACCAGTGTCGCGCCCAGAATATTTTTTGTGTTTTTCGTTTTACTATCTGTCATCAATTAACCTACTTTATTTCTGCAAGAGCCTGACCGGCTGTGATCTGGCTTCCCGGTGCTGCAATGAAATGTACTTTTCCGGCAGTTCCGGCTTTGATCTCCAGTTCCATCTTCATCGATTCAATCATCATGATTGTTTTATCGGCAGTAACACTTTCACCTTCCGCAGCTACATAGCGCAAAAGCGTTCCGGCGACCGGAGCTGCAACCACAGCGCCGGCTGCAGCAGCTGGCGCAGCCGCAACGGTCCCACCGAGTGTGGCAAGAACCTGTCCGGCCTGGATCTGAGATCCCGGCTGTGCGACAAATTCAATCTTGCCGTCTTCAGGTGCCTTGATCTCAAGCTCCATTTTCATCGATTCAATCATCATGACGGTGTCACCCTTCCTGACCGTAGAACCGGCTTTTGCAACGTACCGCAGCAGCGTGCCGGCAACAGGTGCCTTAATTTCCGTTCCGCCGGAAACGACAGGAGCTGCTGCAGAAACAGCTCCCGCAGCACCGAAGGCAACTTTATAGGCGGTACCATTTACAGTAATATCCATCGTATCACCGGAAGGTCCGGCGACGACAGCATACGGAGTACTATTCACCGTAATTGTATAGTTTCCGCCTTTGGAAGCTGCAGCAGCCGGTGCAGCCTCTTTTGCAGTAAAGATATCGTGGGAAACAGGACCATCCTTCCGGGATTTAAAGAATTTTTCAGCTACTTTCGGGAACATGGCATAGGTCAATGTGTCTTCAACACTGCCGTTTCCACCCTTCTCTTTAGCTTCAGTTTCGAATTTATCCCATTCGTTCGGAATCATATCCGCCGGCCGGCAGGTAACGACTTCATCCATCTTGTTTTCTTCGAGTGCACGTTTCACGAGATCTTTATTGCGGTCCGCCGGTGTTGCACCGTATTTACCGGTCAGAAGATCTCTGGTTTCCTGTGTAAGCCGTGCATAGCGGCCGAACAGAACATTGAACACTGCCTGAGTTCCGACAATCTGGCTTGTCGGAGTAACAAGCGGAATATACCCGCAGTCTTTCTGTACCACGGGGATTTCTTTAAGAACATCGTCGATTTTGTCGGAGGCACCCTGCTGTTTGAGCTGGTTCTCAAGATTACTGAGCATTCCGCCCGGTACCTGTGATACCAGAATACGGGTATCAGCACCTTTGAACTTCGATTCAAGAGATGAATAATGAGAACGGACTTCGCGGAAATAAGCCGCGATTTCAAGCAGCGCCTTTGTATCAAGACCTGTATCAAATTCTGTACCCTTAAGCATTTCTACAACGGTTTCAGTCGGGCTGTGCGATGTTCCCATCGCCATGGAAGAAATGGCAGTATCCACCCAGTCTGCTCCGGCCTCTACTGCTTTCAGCTGTGTTGCGACGCTTAATCCGGTCGTTGCATGAGAATGAATCTGTACAGGGACATGTACCTTAGCTTTCACCGCCTTTACCAGATCATAGGCTTCAAATGGTTTCAGAAGGCCGGCCATATCTTTGATACAAATAGAATCGGCACCGAATTCTTCATATTTCTTAGCCAGATCGGCATAAACTTCTTTTGTGTGATACGGAGTCGTTGCATAGGAAATAGCCATCTGGACGTGTTTCCCCGTTTTTTTAGCAGCTTTTGCAGCACGTTCAAGATTGCGCGGATCATTGCAGGCATCAAAAATACGGAAAACATCGACACCGTTTTTTGCAGCAGCCTCGACAAATTTATCAACGACATCGTCGGCGTAATGACGGTATCCGAGAAGATTCTGCCCCCGCAGCAGCATCTGGATATGTGAATGAGGAAGCGCCGCATGCAGCTTGCGGAGTCGTTCCCACGGATCTTCGTTCAGAAAACGGATACAGGAGTCATACGTTGCGCCGCCCCACGCTTCAACACTGTGATACCCGATTTTATCGATCATTTCGCATGCAGGCAGCATATCTGCAAGTGTCATGCGAGTTGCCAGCAGAGACTGATGAGCATCCCGCAGCACCAGCTCTGTAATTTCTACGTTCTTGGCCATAGTTTTCTCCTCTTGTGTTATTGCTTTTCGTGAACAGCTGCCGCTATAGCCGCTATTACAGCTTCATTACTGCCTGCCGGTACCGTTGGGTTACTAACCGGAACAGCAGATGATTTTTGTGTAGTTTTGTCCTTACTTTTTTCAAGATTCAGCGCGGCAACAATAAAATGAAGAAAGTGCATTACGCCGATTAAAATTATAAGGAAACAGAAAACAACACCCATACCCAGCAGAGTAAGAATAAGACTTTGCCCAAGCATTTCAGATATTGTCATAAATCCTCCGTATATTGTTAAATATTGGCAGTTTTAAATGAAATCAAATAAAATTAAACATCAAAAAAAAATTGCCGATTATTCCAATTATAGAGTAATGATTATATTTATTCAATCAGACATGTGTATTTTTTAAAAATCTGCTATAATCAGAAAAACATATTTTCCACGCAAGGAGCAGGAAATGCGGATTATTTTTATCATACTTTTCAGTGTAGTATCGGTTGTCCATCTTACAGGTTGCTTTTTAGGAAAAACAAGACTGGCAGATCTGACAAAACCATTGCTCATGCCGCTTCTGGCATTTATCGAGGTTGCCTTTCTGCTGCCGTTTTTACCGGGATCGCAGCATGTGATGCTCATGCTGGTGCTTGCACTCGCCTTCTGTTTTCTCGGTGATACAATGCTGCTTGGAACAAATGACCTGTCATTTACTTCCGGTGCAGGTGCTTTTCTTATCGCTCATTTATTCTACATAAATTTATTCTCACAGCCGATGCTGCATCAGCAATTCTCTTCCGTTCTGCTTTTGGGCGGGGCCGCATTGAGTATTATACTTGCCGCCGTCAGCTATATTCTTTTGGGAAAGCCCAAAGCTCCTGTCGGAGGTGGAATCGTCATATATGCGTTTGTGCTTTTCGTACTGAATCTGTTTACTATAGCAGCTTTTATAAAAACGCCTTCTGTGGCAGCAGCTGCTGCAGCAGCCGGGTCGCTTCTTTTTCTGCTCTCGGACAGTATTCTGGGATACAGCGTATTCAGAAAAGACTTCAAAAATTCAAGATTCTTTATTATGCTTACCTATATACCGGCGCAGGTACTGCTCACTACAGGGGCCGTACTCCCCCTGCTTTCATAGCAGGGCCCCTGCTTTCATAGCAGGGTCAGAACAGATCATCCATAGTGTAAAGATGTCCGCGGGGAAGACGGCCTGAAACGACAGCCTGCTGTAATCGCTCAAGGGCTGCTACTGCTCCAGCCGCGAAGCCTTCTCTGCTCCGCGCCCGATGAGTTATTTCGATAGAATCGGCCGGTCCGTCAAAAAAAACGGTATGAGTGCCGGGAACAAAACCGCACCGTGTACTTGAAACATGAAGGTCGGCTGCATCGGGTTTCTTATGAAAAGCATCCGTTACCACGCTGGTCTTACTTTTATTATATTTCATGATGCGTTTAGCAATTTCAAGCGCGGTTCCTGAAGGGCTGTCGGCTTTCTGATTGTGATGCATCTCCCAAACAGCCGTATCGTAGTCAGCATACGGCTGCATAATCTTAGCTGCTTCTTCCACAATACGGTAAAACATATTCACTCCTATGGAAAAATTGGAGGAATGCATAATAATACCGCCGCAGTTCCGGGCTAATTCATCAATCTCCTGTTCCCTGTCGGTCCAGCCCGTCGTACCGACAACAACCGGTAGTCCGAGCGGAAGTAACGCCCGGATATTTCCTATAACAGCAGAAGGGTGACTGAATTCGATAATCCCCTGCGCTCCGGCAGATTTTACGGCACGGGAAACTGCGTCATAATCTCCTGCAGGAACCCTGACGGATGCATCAGGTGCCGCAGTATCGATTGTTAAGACAATATCGTGTCCCGACACCTTCGCCCTTTGTTCAATCATGTGTCCCATTTTACCGTATCCAACCAATGCAATTTTCATAGAAACCTCCGGATTCCAGTTAACGCTATTTGAAAGTACCGCATTTATTCAAAATATGCCTTGTGCAGAATTTGAATTATGTGATCTGATTCTGCTTCATCGCACAAAAAACTGATATTCACTTTGGAAGCTCCCTGGCTTATCATCTGAACATTTTTACCGTCTTCTGCAAGGGCTGCAAATCCTTTTGCAAGGATGGAACTCGAATGCGCGGCATCGCAAATAATCGCAACGATCGCCTTATTTTTTTTAACCCTGACATCAGCGACCCGTTCAAGATCCTGTATAAGTCCGGTCAAATCATCGCTGCAGTTAATCGTAAGCGAAACAGAAACTTCACTTGTTGCAATGACATCTATACTGATATTCCATTTGAGAAACTGGTTAAAAATATGAGCCAGAAATCCGCTCGCACCCAGCATTCTGGTCGAAACGATATCAATGAGCGTGACATGCTTTACGGAAGTAACGGCACAGACAGGGTTCGGCTTTGCCGTATGTTTTTCAACAATTATGGAACCGGGACTTTTGATGTTGTAGGAGTTCTTGACTCGAACGGGCGTTCCCGTTTTTCGACAGGGAATCATGGAACGGGGATGCAGCACCTGAGCGCCGAATGTTGCAAGTTCCTGCGCTTCATCATACGTAACTTCAGGGACCATACGGGCATTCCTGCATACCCGCGGATCTCCGGTCATAATTCCGTCTACGTCTTTCCATGTCTGGATTTCATCAGCACCCACAGCGGCACCGATCATCGTGGCGGAAAGATCGCTTCCGCCACGTCCGAGGGTCGTGATGTTTCCATCCTTATCATGAGCGATAAATCCTGTTACAACAGGAACCGCCCCGTCGGTACCTGCAGCATACGCTTTAAAATGTTTCGGAATTTCACTCCAGACACTCTCTTCCAGATCTGCGGACATAAAACAGCTGTTACTGAGAAACCCTACGTCCCAGGAATCGTATCCGGCAGCAGCGATACCATTCTTGTTCAAAAATGCAGCCATCATACGGACAGACATTCGTTCGCCAAATGAAACGACATAATCCCGTGTCCGTTTCGTAAGCTCCTTTATCATTGAAATTCCTGTTAAAAGCCGGACAAGTTCATCCAGCAGCGTTCCTATCTCGGGAACAGTCAGCGAAAGTTCGTTCTGCGTACGTTCCTGCAGATTTCTGATCTTATCGATATTAACGCTTCCGGCAACGGCAGCATCTGCAGCTTCCAGCAGGTGATCGGTCGTATCCCCCATTGCGGAAAGTACAACGATAGGTTTTTTATCTCTATAAGCAGCAATAATTGCGGCAACATGCTTAATACGTTCCGCATTCGCAACCGACGACCCACCGAATTTCATTACTATCATAGTTATCCAACGCCTTTGTTATAAAAAAATTTGAATAATTATACCGTATGTTGTATATTTATGCAATAACAATAGTTCGGGCCGTTAAAACACGTCTCTGCCATCAGACCTGCCGGAAAGCTACGGAAAGTTCAGGTATAGTAACAGCCCCTGCACGTACCGTTATTACGTCATTAAGCGCAACTGACCGGTCGGGCGTCAGCAGCGTCTGCTGACCGAGCGACGGAATGATGAACACAGCCTGATTGCCGCGTTGTTCGATACAGACAGCTTCTCCGGTCCAGTCCGGATTCTGTAAAAGATAGACAAGCGTCCAGTGCATGTTGCTGTTCCGTTCAGCCTTCCGGCCTGCGCGCATCGCCTCATCGCCCGCACTGATCCGTTCCAGCATTATATCCTTGTCGATAAGCGGACGGCCGTCTATAAAAGCACGAAGCTGTTCGTGAGCTACCAGATCGCTGTAACGGCGAAGCGGACTCGTCACCTGGGTGTACATTCCGATTCCGAGCCCTGAGTGAACAGCCGGCGTTATGCCGATATTCCGCCGCCGCATGCAGCGGACTTTACGAAATTCACCGGCAATTCCGTCCGGAATATCTGCGGGAATTTCAGGCGCTTCCTGACTTATATACGGAAACGGCAGTCTGTTTTTAAATGCAAAATGAGCGGCACCTTCTCCTGCCAGCAGCATCATTTCACGTACCATATCGCCTGATTCAGGATGAGAAACAGCTCCGATCGATACCTTTTTCGTCTCCGGGTCTACGGTAATGTGAACTTCCGGCAGATCTATGGAAACAGCTCCCGCTTTATTTCTCCGTGCTATATTCCGGCGGGCAATCCTATATAACCCGGACAGTTCCGCCGTCTCTTTCATCTGGTCAGCCTGCGTATAAGTCAGTCGTTTTACATCAACGATAGTCTTCAATACAGAGCAGTCCGTAACGGCGCCATCTTCCGCGAGCCGTATTCTAAATGATAATGCCCGGCTTTTTTCGTTAAGTCCCAGCGCATAATCGGCGAGCGATCCTTCACAGAGCATTCTGCTTGCCCCTTCCGGAATGTATAACGTTGCTCCGCGTGCACGCGCAGCTTTATCAATCAGACTGTCGGGCATGACCGTCGATGCAGGATCCGCTATATGGACCCACAAATATTCACCGTCCCAGGCAACGGCATCATCAGGATCTGCAGACCATTCATTATCTATTGCATACGATACACCAGGAACTTCAATCCGGTCTTCATCAGGCGGGGACGGAAGATATTCAGAAGCAGACTGCATCGAAAGTCCGCCGCGGACAGGATACGGATTCCGCGTTATATCCCAGATACCGGTATCGAGCAGCAGCTTGTGTGCCTTTTCGGGTGTTTCCGCAATTCCTGCATCATGCAGCGTTTTTGATTTATCAGTTTTTCCAAGCGCCAGCGCTTCCACATCAACCATATATTTCGCATCATCAGGAAGTTCCAGCTTTTTCTGTTTCAACCGTTTCAAGAAGGCTGCACGTACTTCGTCGGCATGATCCTTTTCAAATGTTTTTCTGCGGAGTTCGGCGACCGCCGTCCGGCTCCGCGGTATAAACGAAAGTACACCGTTCTTGCGTGCAGTCTCGTCAACACTAAATTCAAAACCTTCAGCCAGCACGCTATAAAGCAGCCAGCTTTCATCGGCTGAAAAATCTCCGCGCACTATACCGGCAAGCTCCTGAAACGTATACGAAGCAGAAGCTGTTTCTTCGTCAGAAATAAGTAACTCATATGCTTCTGAAAGCTGGCCGGCAATATCGTCATCAGAAAATGAAAGCAGTTTTTCTAATGACGATACGGGTCCCGGATGAAGCGGTAGTATATCTTTTTCTCTTACTTTCTGCGTTGCATATTGGGCCGGCCTGCCGGTCGGACTTGCAGGCACAGAACAATAACGTATCACATATTTATCGCTTTCAATATCGGTAACGACGGCAGGCTGTTTTTTATACAGAACAACTGAATTTTTAGTAATCATACCGACACTATAAAGGAAAACAGCAGTTTAGTAAATTCAAAAACCGATCCGGTTAAAAGGTACCGGTAAAATTACGTATTCAGCTCCAAAGCTATCCGCAGGCCGCTAAGTACAAGATTGGGAACAAGCCGGTCGAATAATCCGACTTTTTCAAACAGATGGGAAAAACCGCCTGTTCCTATAACATACGGTTTTCTGCCGCCGAATGATTCGGTCGTAAACCGGGTAATAAGTTCGCGAACTGCTCCTATCGTTCCGTAATACAATCCCGACTGTATGGCACCGACCGTCGTAGTACCGCAGACTTTTTCCGGCCCGACGATTTCAACGACCGGGAGTTGCGCCGTGCCGGAGGCAAGCACATGCATCGACATGTTTACTCCCGGAAGAATAGCTCCGCCGCGATATTCATTCTGCCGTGTAATAACATCGATTGTCGTCGCAGTCCCCATATCGACGATAATACAATCGATACCGGGAACCAGTGTTACCGCACCGATTGCGGCTGCAATACGATCTGCACCTATTTCCTTCGGATTACTATACCGGAGTTTCAGTCCCGTTTTTATGCCCGCACGAATGACGAGCGGTTCGACATCGAAGTATTTTATACAGGCACCAAGTGCCGGATAATTCATGGACGGAACGACACTACAGTAGGCAATATTTTTTATCTGTTTTGGATCCAGCTGATTCTCCCGCAGTACGCTTCTAAGGAAAACACCGAGTTCATCACTGCTCGCTCCTGCACTCGTTCCGTACCTGAACTGAAGAACCATATTCTGTCCGTTAAAAACTCCTCCGCTTATCTGTGTGTTTCCAATATCAAACGTAAGTATCATTATTCCTCCTGTAAAACAGATACAAGTGCATTCGTCAGATCTGAAAGTGTTTTTCCCGTACAGACAGACGTGATCTTTTCATTTTCCGAAGTTCCCCGCCCGAATAATTCAAACGGATGGGTGTTGAAAGATATTTCGGACAGCTCATTGGAAACAACATAATCAGCAGCATTCCGTTTGAAAAGTTTCAAAGAGGCTTTTACCCGGTTCGTACGGTCAGCTCCGTCGGTCAGTTTAAAACAGACGACTATAGTTTTTCCGGAAGGATTCCCCGACTGAGACCACAGTTTTATTTTATCAGCTATCTTAGGTACCGGTTCGTACGTAACAGACAGATTTGAGTCCGATGGAATTTTACCAAATGCACTACCGGCAGGAAAGACACTGCCGTTTACGGTGACAAATACGGGGCGAAAATCACTGACCGCAGCAGCATGAATAACCGCGTCGTATCGATATTCAGTCAGTTCATGCTGCATGAGATCCGAAAGGTCACCGGCAGTCCGATAAGTTACCGAACGAAAGCCGGCTCGATCCCGGATTCGTGCAGATGCCGGCAGTACCGACTGCTGAGCCTTCAGATATGTTACCGTAGCTCCCATGGAAATAAAACGGTCCACAAGAAACGAAGCCGTTCTCCCCGTAGAGATGTTCGTTATACAGCGGACACCGTCAATGGGTTCCCGGCTCCCTCCGCCGGTTATCAGAATACGGAAATTTTTCATCATGGTATTTTTCGTACATAAAGATACGCCGGATTGCGAAACGGCCTTATCAATAAATTCCGCTGCACATTCGGGTGCAATCAGTTTTCCCGGTCCGGTTGTTCCGCAGGCCAGCTGTCCGGATTCTGTCGGAAGTATAATTGTTCCCCATTGAGCAAGTTTTTCAAGCGATTGCCGTACAGACGGATGCAGAAACATTTCACTGTTCATGGCAGGTGCAATCAGAAGCGGATGCCGGTAATTATTCGCAAGACATACGGCACCAAATAAATCATCGCAGTTTCCTGCTGCAAGCTGATTAATACAGTGGGCCGAAGCCGGATAAGCAATAATAACATCAGCCCAGCGCTGCGCCAGTGTCAGATGCGGTATAAAATCCGGCCTTCCGCCAAAAATATCGGTCAGAAGCGGCCGGTGCGTCAGTCCTTCAAATACGGCCGGCTGCAGAAAACGGAGTGCCCCGGCAGAAGCCGTTACCTGTACTTCAAATCCTTTTTTTATCAGCAGCCGCGCAAGTTCACACGACTTGTAGCACGCAATAGAGCCGCTTACATGAAGAAGAACACGAATCTGCTTTTCTTTTATTTCAGGAACGTTTGACATTATCGATAAGCCTCACTTCTTCAAGAAAGACAGCTCCATACAGCCGTCCTTCCATTTCAGTAATATAATCTATACGAAAACCTTCTTTTTCCAGTCGCTTGCGTATCATTTCAGGTTCTTCTCCGGACGAAAGCGCACGGTAAAACAAAGCTGCTTTTGTACGCCCTTCAGCGGACAGTCTGCTGTTACGGGAACTGAAGGCAAGACCTGACGGTTCTCTGACAACCGGACACGGGACTATTTCTGTCGAAAGAAAAAAGGCCTTCGCCATACCGTCAATAAGCCGGTATTGCTGAAAATCTTTTTCACCGAAATAGGCACGATCAGGGCGAAAAATCTGCAGCAGTTTCATAACAACAGTCAGCACCCCGTCGAAATGTCCGGGTCGCGACGCACCGCACAAAAGACTGCTGAAATCATGTTCGGTCAGCTGATACCGGTAATCATCGGGATACAGGTCACGGTATTCTGGCAGAAACACATAATCAACGCCTGTATCGGCAAGCAGCCTGCAGTCAGCTTCCGTCTGTCGCGGATAGGCATCATAATCATGAGAGTCCGTAAACTGAACCGGATTCAGAAAAATACTGACAATTGTTTTGTCATTTTCCCGAATGCTGCGTTTTATAAGAGATACATGTCCCTGATGCAGCGCACCCATTGTCGGAACAAGGCCGATCGAGGTTCCCGATCCGGTGCAAAGAAGTTTTTTTTCAACTTTGCGCCATTCCGGCAGCGTATGAATCGTGTTCATCGGGTGAATGACTCCTCCGCTGCAGGGAACATACCGTTCTCTGTATCCGCGCAATATGCGTTCACGGCCTTTTTTACAAGTTCTGCCCCGTCGAGATAGTGACGGACAAATTTAGGTCTGAATGCAGTCAGTCCCAAAAGATCATGCAAAACAAGAACCTGACCATCAACCGCTGCTCCTGCACCGATGCCGATAAGCGGTATATCGATTGCTGCAGCCATTGACTGCGCCGTTTCAGCAGGTACACATTCTGCAACAACAGCAAAACACCCTGCCTGCTGAAGATTTTTTGCATCAGCTGTCAGTTTTGCAGCAGCATCATCACTCCGTCCCTGTATTTTGTAACCGCCGAATGCATGATAAAATTGCGGTGTCAAGCCGAGATGCCCCATAACGGGAATACCTGACTGCACAAGACAGGCGATAAAATCAGTGGTACCATCGGCGCCCTCTATTTTAACGGCGTCGGCACCAGCTGCAATAAGCCTGCCTGCAGCACGGACTCCGTAATTTCTGCCCTGCCGGCAGCTGAGAAACGGCATATCGCCGATAAGAAATTTATCGGGAAGCCCGCGGTGCACAGCACGCGTGTGAGCTGCCATCATTGAAACGGTCGCAGAAATAGTCGTTTCTGCACCATACACAACATCTGCGCAGCTGTCACCGACTAACACACAATCCACGCCGGAGTCGTTAATCAGACATGCAAACGTATAATCGTAACATGTCACCATCGTAATTTTCTGATTGTTTTTTTTCCGTACGGAAAAATCGGAAGGAGAAAGTCTCATAGTACCTGTCCTCAGGGATCAAGTCTGTTTGTACGGCATAATCGCCGACCGGAAATAACCGGTAATGTTTCAATTAAGAACAGTAAATCACTGCCCTGACAGGGTCAATGTTCACCGTGTACAGTGTACTTTAAAAACAGTACGTCGTGCAAGCCTGTGGTCCGGTACTTTCAACCAAAATCAGAATAAAAAAAGCTGCCGGTATTTCACGGCAGCCTGTTTACGATAATCAGATAGTACAACCGGTAACGATGCTTACCACTCTTTCTTTATATCGTCGCAGATATTGTTCTCACTTTCCGTCTTGTCAAAGAATTTTGCTCTGGTCATATCAGCAACAAGATTTATCGTATCTCCCAGATGAACCTGCGTTTCCGGTGACGTACGTGCAGTAAGACTCTGTCCCTTATTCGTTATGAGGAACAGATTCGTCTGGGCACCAAGCGGTTCCTGATTGACGATTTTCATCTGCATGGTTCCTTCCGCTGAAGCATCCGGCGTATGTGTAAGGTCTTCAGGACGAATACCGAATGAAACTTCCTTGCCGACATATTCTTTAAGGAATTTCTGCTGCTCTTCCGTCGGAATAACTTCAAAGGAGCCTTCGTCGCAAATAACTCTTCCGTTCTTTTCAAGAACTTTTACCGTCAGAAAATTCATTGGCGGTGTGCCTATGAATCCCGCGACGAATTTGTTAATCGGATTATTGTACAGATACAGAGGGGCTCCGATCTGCTGGATAATACCATCCTTCATAACAACAATCTTTGTACCGAGCGTCATAGCTTCGATCTGATCATGAGTAACATAAATCATCGTAGCCTGCAGGCGGTTATGCAGCGCTGCAATCTCGCTCCGCATTGTAACACGAAGTTTTGCATCAAGATTGGAGAGCGGCTCATCAAAGAGGAATACCTTCGGATTACGTACAATAGCACGTCCGACAGCTACACGCTGCCGCTGACCGCCGGAAAGAGCTTTCGGCTTGCGGTTCAGATACTGTGTCAGATCAAGCTGTTCTGCAGCTTTCTGCACACGGCGGTCAATTTCAGCTTTATCCATTTTGCGGATTTTAAGCCCGAAAGCCATGTTATCATACACCGTCATATGAGGATACAACGCATAATTCTGGAATACCATTGCGATATCACGATCTTTCGGCGGAACATCATTCATTTCTTTACCGTCGATATACAGCTTTCCTTCGGTAATATCTTCAAGACCGGCAATCATGCGGAGTGTCGTTGACTTACCGCATCCAGAAGGACCTACGAATACGCAGAATTCCTTGTCATCAATAGTAATATTGGCATTCGTAACTGCGCGGGTAGTACCCTCGTAAACTTTACCAATGCCCTTCAGTTCTACTTTAGCCATATATGGCCTCCCCTGGGGTTATATTATTGTAGTTATTGTACATGGTATCCTTTGAGTAGTCAAACAAAAGATTAAAGAAAATGCAGAAACTTAGACAAAAAACAAATTTCTGACATACTGTCCGCCAAGAACAAACAGAACGGTGAGTACCAGAGAGGGAAGGAAATTCGCCGTCTTTATTTTTTTCAATCCAAGCAGATTTATTCCGATCATCATGATAAGAACCCCTCCGCTGGCAGAAATCTCACGAAGCAGCTGATCTGTTATAAACGGTTTTACCAGAGCAGCCAGTAAAGTAAGAAGACCCTGGTAGACGAATATTATAATGGCAGAAAAGAACGTGCCCGGTCCCATCGCAGCTGCGAAGCTTACCGCCATAAAACCATCGAGAACCGATTTTGTAAAAATGATCGTATAATCCTTATTTATTCCTGCCTGAATTGAGCCGAGAATCGACATTGTCCCGACGCAGAAAAGCAGGGAACTGTTCAAAAACGCGTAAGAAAAATTCCATTCGGAGTTACGTTTTTTTTCATGACAGCCTTCGGCTTTAAGCTCTTTCGATACGGATTTTTTCTTTATGATCCCGACGACCCGTTCGAGAAAAGTTCCAAAACGAAGAATAAGTCCGTCAAGGTTCCACCACGATCCCAGAAGTCCTCCCAGAATCAAAGCCAGTGTCAGATAAATAACATTCTGATACCTGGATGCAGATTGCAGCCCTATTACTATAACGACCAGCCCTGCCGCGGTTCTGATGACTGCTGAAAATTTATCGGTGATTTTATCTGAAAACACGATCCCGAGAAGGGCCCCGAAAAGCACTGCAAAACAATTTACATATACAGCAATCATAAAAAACTCCGTTATAAACAAAAAAGGACCGCTGCAAAAGCAACAGTCCTTTTTTGCGGAGAACCTGACTTGAACAGGCACAGCATTTCTGCCACCAGCACCTCAAGCTGGCGTGTCTACCAATTCCACCATCCCCGCATGTGAAAGCTATAGTACCAAAATCACTATTTCTTGTCAATATAATTCCGCCGTTTTTATTTCCAGTCATTCCCTGCTGCAGTCAGGAAAGCTTCTACGACTGCGGGATCAAACTGAGTACCGGACCCTTTCTTTATTTCCGTAACGGCCTGATCGTTCGTCACAGCCGCACGGTACGGACGGTCATGCGTCATAGCATCGTATGCGTCCGCAACACTAATAATCCGTGCAATAAAGGGAATTTTATCTCCTTTTATACCGTTGGGATATCCCTGTCCGTTCCACCACTCATGATGGGACAAAATAGCGTCTGCAACAGGAACAAGAGAAGGAACGGACTTCGCGATCGAACAGCCCCGTATCGTATGCATTCGTATCTCGTCCCGTTCCTTTGCCAGGAGTTCCTCCGTACTGAGCAGAATCGTGTCTGAAATCGAGTATTCACCGATATCATGGAAAGAGGCAAGGAGCATGAGCTTTTGCTGTACGTCTTCCGTAAGTCCTAATATTTTTCCGGTTTTTTCCGCATAAAGCTGCAGCCGCTTTATATGTTCGCCTGCTTCATATTCCGTATTCGAAAGTGCCAGTTGCAGTGACCGCAGAATATTTTCATGAACCGCTATACTGCTTGCCGTCTTTTTACTCAGCATAGCGACTTTTGCTCTGTCAAGTGCCTCATGCATATCAGTGTCAGGTGAAATCCGTTCCGCTACACCGTATTCAATACTCACGACAAATGGAAGTGAATGCTCCTTTTCCAGTTTACCCGCAATCCGGCTGAATATACGATGAGCGTTTTCGACCGTTGTGTCAGGCATCAGAAGCACCATATCGCTCAAATCTGAAGCAGCAAAATCGCCGGTACGTAAAGTCGACCGGATAACCTCGGCAACTTTCGTTATAGCAAGATTCCCGTATGTTTTGCCAAATCCGTCATTTATAATTTTAAGTCCGTTAATATTGCAGACCGCAGCACAATACGGATAATTCCGGTACAGGTTTATTTCCGTAATTTTTCTGTCCAGCATATACTTGCTTGCAAGGCCCGTAAGCTGATCTGTCATGGCAACATGCTCTATGTTGTCATACATTTTTTTCATTTCGGTTATATCCTGAAAAACCAGCAGCGTTCCGAGAAATTTACCGGCAGTATCCTTCAGCCAGGTATAGTCAAGTTTGTAGGTTCTCGGCTTACCGTCTTCCGTACGAAGATGGATTTCTTCGACGCAGGAAGCCGACCGTCTCCGTATCTGTCCGCCGGCCTGTATCCGCAGAAAATCTGCAAGTTTATAATCGGCAGGATGTTTCACACTGATCGAAAAAAGATCTGCGGCAGCTGTATTCAAATCGATTAAATAGTCATTTACGTCGAATAAAAGGATCGGACTTCCAAGTCTGTCAAAAACCAGGCGCCGGAACATTGAATTTCCGGCGCCGCTGCTGTGCCGGAAGGAGCTATTATACAGCAGCACCGGCAGTAAAAACCAAAAAATGTTATGGTAGCAAAACTGCTGCGGAATAACCTTATACACATACAGAAGGTCACCGGCGGACAGCACGACAAGATCACATAAAATATACAGATATTTTTTCCGGTATAAAGCGGGAGCCTTCACAATTTTTACGGACAGAAGAAGTATCGCGGTCAGAAGCATGAACCCGGTACAGGCAAGATAGACGATGCTCCACAATTTGCTGTTGAGATTTACCCTGACAGGCCCGGAATTATACCACCACAATACAAAATCCGATAAATTCGAACTGTTTAAAGGTATAAATAAAAGAATACAGCACGTTACCGCTACACAGACTGCGATAAAAGCATACAGCAGCCGTGTTGAAAAACTGTTGAACTCAAAATACTCAAAAATGAAATAACAGAGTGCCAGTAAAAGCAGCAACCGGAGAAATAACTGCACCAGTAAAAGAGTATACAGAAGCTGAAAAGATTCCCTCACCTGATTATGATCAAAAATAAAACAGGTGAACGAAACCGCAAGAAGAACCATTGCACAGGTTCCCATTAAAGCTAAAACGGTCCGCCGTGATTCCTTCATCCGGTAAATTTTGTATAAAAGACTACACAGCATAACACCGGCAGCTATAAAAACAATAAGTTGCGCTGCCGCTACCATCGTTTTCCCAGTCCGTCAGGTTTTACCTGATAGTGACTGAATTCCATACTGAATGAAGCGCGACCCTGCGTCACTGATCTTAAATTTGTCGAAAATCCAAACATTTTTGCCATAGGTGCCTGTGCATGAACCAATTCTGCGGAAGACTTTGCCTCTTCACCAAGAATTATTCCGCCGCGTTGCGTAATCTGACTCATCGCATCGCCGACGAATTCCGCAGGACAGGAAATATCAACATTCATAACCGGTTCAAGGAGCTGGGGAGAAGCCTTGCTGCAAACCTCGTCAAAAGCGGCAACGGCGCAGGCTTCAAAAGCAAACGGAGTCGAGCTGAGTTCATTATAGTCCAGCGCAGTAACTTTTACTGCCGTATCGGTACAGGGATAACCATAATTTATTCCTGCCGACAGGGAATTCCTGAATCCGCTCTCAACTGCCTCAAATATTTCATCAGGAATCTGAGCGTGCCGGACGGTACATTCATATGAATTTCCCGTTCCCTGCTCCCGGGGCTCCACATGAACAGTAAGCCCCGCCGTATTTTCCTTTCCGGCAAGAACTTTGCTGTACGAAGCCGTATAGTCGGCAGCAGCCGTCACGGCTTCGCGATACGTTACCTGCGGAGACCCGACCCGGGCTTTTACATGAAAATCATCTTTCATCCGGGTAACCAGAACATCAAGGTGCAATTCCCCCATGCCGCTTATAATGAGCTGTCCGGTTTCCTCATCGTCGTGGTACGTGAAAGTAGGATCCTCACGGGAAAGAACTGCCAGCGTATCTTTCAGCTTATCACGGTCGGACAAAGAATCAGGTTCTATAGCGACGGATATGACAGGCTCAGGGAAGCGCATATTTTCAAGAGAAACCGGCATTCCTTCGCTACCGAGCGTATCTCCTGTCTGCGCCAGTTTCAAACCGATAAACACCGCTATATCGCCCGCCGAAAGAGAATCCATCGGTTCCGTTTTATCCGCGTTAACCCGAAGAATCCGGTTTATCCGCTCGCGTTTTTTCTTCGTCACATTATAAATCTGCTGACCAGTCTTTACTTTGCCGGAATACATCCGTACATAGCACATCGCACCCATATTCTGATCGTACTGAATTTTGAATACAAGTCCCAGCGGAGTACCGGTTTCCGTACACGGAATTGCTATTTTTTCTTCCTTATCGTGTTTTATATGAATTCCCTCTGCAGGAGGTACTTCATCGGGAGCGGGAAGATAGTCGACGACAGCGTCAATCAGCGGCTGCACCCCTTGATTGTGACGGGCTGAACCGCACAGAAAGGGAACAAAAGTTCTGTTTATTGTTCCTTTTCTGATTGCCTGCATGAGGCGGTCAATCGGAATTTCCTTGCCTTCGAGAAAGAGCTCAATCAGTGTATCATCGCTGGACGCAACGGTTTCAACAAGCTGGTCACGCCATTTCTGTGCTTCAGCAAGCCGGTCCGGTGCAACGTCGGTTTCAGAAAATTTTTCACCTTCCGACTCTGCGTCCCATCGTATCTCCTTCATGCGAAGCAGATCTATAACACCTTCGAAAGCGGCACCCTGTCCGATCGGTATCTGGAGTGCGATACATTCACAGTCGAATTTATCGTGTACGTCCTGCAGCGATGCAAAATAATCAGCACCGATCCGGTCCATCTTATTCACAAAACACAGACGCGGAACATGAAACCCGTCGGCCTGTTTCCAGACAGTCTCTGTCTGGGGTTGAACACCGTCTACCGCACAAATAACAGCAACGGCACCGTCGAGAACGCGCAGCGAACGCTCGACTTCCGCGGTAAAATCGACATGGCCGGGAGTATCTATGATATTTATCTGGTAACCGCGCCAGTCAGTTGTCGTCGCTGCACTTTCTATCGTGATACCGCGCTCCTGTTCCTGCTGCATAAAGTCCATAGTCGCCTGACCGTCGTCAATTTCACCAATTTTATGTATTTTTTTTGTATAATAGAGAATCCGCTCTGTCGTTGTCGTTTTGCCGGCATCGATATGAGCCATAATTCCGATATTTCTCATTTTTTCAAGCATACTTAATCCTTATTGTCTGGAACAGTATTCAAGTCCCTGTGTCCAAGCCATCTTATATTCTCTTATTATAATAGGTTACTATGTTTTTCTCAATAGTGTACGTCAACGTACATCAACGTATGTCAGCGTGCGTCATCTGAAACCATGCAGTGAAAAATTACCTGTTATTGGATTTGAGGAAATCAGGCAGCTGCTCAAGAGATTCGAGGCAGCCCCAGAGCAGGGCCTTTATACGCGGATCGGGCCGGACCTGATCGGGAACCATTATGCACTTTAAGCCGGCCGAACATGCACTCAGAATTCCATTCGGGCTGTCTTCCACCGCTGCACAGTTTTCGGGAGCTGCGGACAGGCTCTCACAGGCAAGAAGATAAATATCAGGAGCTGGTTTACTGTGTTCGACAAGATCTCCGGTCGTAATCGTTTCAAAATAGTCAAAGACACCTGCCCGTTTGAGCTGCCGTTCAACAACCGGCCGCCTTGTCGATGATGCAAGCGCAATTCGATACTTCTCCTGCTGCAGGTACTCAAGCGAAGCTATAACACCCTTCATCAGCGGCAGCCCCTCGTTCTTTTCAATTTGATGGAAAAGAGCGGACGTCCGCTGCATAAATTCTGAGACAGGAAAATCACCGCCGTATTTTTTTTCGAGAAAAAGTCTTGTATCGTTTTTATTGCAGCCGATACAGGCATTGAATGATTCTTCCCATTCCGGCATCCGATACTCCGTACCGGCGCTGCTCCACGTACGACGGCAGACCGCCTCTGTATCAAGAATAATACCGTCCATGTCGAACAGCACAATCTCTATTTTTTTCATGGCGTAATGGTACCTGCCGTCACCGGTCGCTGTCAAGCAGTAAAATTTATAAAGATGCAGTAACGGCAGCGCCCGCCGCACTTATTTTGTCTACGATGGCCTCGATAGAAGCTATAAGGATCTTCAACTCTTTTATATTATCTTTCAGATCAAGAGAATAGAAAACCTGGGGTCCGATCTTATATGATTTAATCAGATGACTGTCTTTAAGTACTTTCAGATGATGTGAAATCGCGGGCCGCGACAGATGGGTATTGGCTGTAAGTTCCGTCACGTTCATTCCTTTATCACCTGCATTTGCCATATCAAGCAGCAAATTCTGCCGTATATTATCACCAAGAGCCAAAAAAAGCGGTCCGCAGGTTTTAAACAGCTGAAGTGTCCGTTTTATTTCTTTTTTATCAATCATCAGGGTTATCCTTAAAAAATAGCATCTTTGTATCTGAAAAGCGTCTCTCTATGATAAGGCTGAAAAAACTCATTGTCAATAAACAAATCTGTTCCATTACGGAATTTGCTGTTCACCCTGATTTTTTAAACCAGGTTTACCGCTTCCGTCGAGCTGTCTGGTCTTTACCGCAATTAAACGCTGCAGAGTATCCACCAGTTCCCTGATTATTACAAAATTTTCGTCAAGATGTAGAAAATAAAAAACCTGTGTACCTTTTTTTCTGGCTGTAATAAGACCGCTGTCTTTCAGAATTTTCAGATGATACGATATAGCTGAACGCGAAAGTCTGGTTTTTCCCGTGAGTTCAGCAACATTACAGCCTTTTTCGGAACAGTCCGCTATGTCCAGCAGCAGCTGCTGCCGGACTGTATCTCCCATCGCAAGGAACAAAGGAGAACACAGATGAAACAAATCTATTGCCTTCTTTTTTTCATTTATACTACCGGTTTCTTTGGACATACCGCTTCCCCCTTTTTTTCTGCAGTGCAGCGGACCAGAATTTCGTCATGATTTTTATTGACATACATCCGCTTTGTCGCTATATTCTGTTCAAAGGTTTATAATATTAAACATTTAATATATTAAACTCATTGTATGAGAAAAGCAAATTTTTTTTTCATACGACGACCATCACACAAGGAGAAATCACACTATGATGAAAAAACTGCTCAAGCACCCATGGTTGATTATCGGAATCAGTCTTGGTATTACAGTTTTTTTCAGCATGCAGCTGAAAGGAACTGCTATAGAAAATACCGTACGACTTTATATGCCACACAAAAGTAATTCCTATGCAACTATGCTGAAAACGGAAGACACGTTCGGCAGTATGATCGGACTGGGAATCTCGCTCGAAACCCGGGGGAGTTCAATTATTACCCCTGATACGATCGCCATTATACAAAAAATATCAGACGAAGCTCTTCAGGTTAAAAACGTTGAAGATGTAGATTCTCTCACAAATATCGATTACGTACACGGCGAAAACGGAAGCCTCGTTGCCGGCAACCTGCTCGGCGGAGACCGTTACACCGGCAGTGCAGCAGACATGGAAGCTATAAAACAAAAAATCGTCGACTGGCAGGAGATGTACAACCGCGTGATACTCACCGATGACGGTAAAGCGACACAAATCATGATTCAAATCAAGCCAAAAGATAGTCAGGGAAATCCCATAACGGGAGATGCCCAGATGGAGGCTTACCACGAGATACAGAAAATTACGGAAAATGCCGTAAAAGGACATGATCTTGAAGTACGTTATTTTGGAGATCCGGTGTTAAGCAATGACTCGCGGTCTTTTATGATCTCCGATCTCCGGTCACTGGTTCCGCTAGTCATTGTTGTCGTACTTCTTTCTCTCTATTTTTCATTTAAATCTTTTGCAGGCACAATACTGCCGCTGCTGACCGTCGTTATAAGTACCATATGGTCCTGCGGACTGATGGCAATGTTGCATATCACATTTACCATCGTTTCGAGTGTCATACCGGTCTGTCTTATCGCCTGCGGTTCTGCCTATGGAATTCATGTGCTTACCCACTACTACGTCGCACTAGACCGGACTGAAGGAGAAATGACAAAAGAAAAACATCTTGACGCAATCTTATGGGGTCTGAAAGATGTGTGGATTGCAGTTCTGCTTGCCGCCATTACTACCATTGCCGGTTTTATTTCAAATCTGACAAGCCCAATTCAGCCACTGCGTACTTTTTCCATTTTTGCAGCACTTGGAGTGGCTTTTTCACTGCTGCTTTCCATCGTCTTAATTCCTGCACTGCTTTACGTAACGCCAATCAGAAAAGTCGGAAAAAGAAGCAGAAGGATGAACCGGCACTCAGCAGCCATACGGGCAAAGATTGAGCGTCGTTTGCAGCGCAACAGCAGCCAGTCTTCAGAAGATGCAAACAGTACGACCATGTACCGGCTGTTTTCTTTCTTCTCGGGAACGAAACCTCGTCTTACCCTGTTCCTTCTTTTTATTCTGTTATTTTCAGGCATCGGTATAAAAAAACTTGTCGTAGATACCGCGCTCGTAAATTATTTTCCTCCGGACAGTAAATTCCGGCAGGATATTTCATACGTAGACAAGAATCTCGCAGGATCAAACAGTCTGTACTTTGTCATCAGCGGACAAAAGAAAGGTGACATGACAAATCCTGAAATTCTGAAAGCGGCAGACGACATGCAGGAATATCTGCAGAAAAAGCATGCAGGCATCGGTAAAATCGTTTCATTTACCACGTTCATTAAGCGTATGAATCAGGTTATGCACGTTCCGTCTGAAAACAGCGATTCTGCTCAGGCTTCTGCAGTACAACCACCGGCATCGGAAACAGACGACAGCGGATTCAACGATTTCGGATTCGGAAGCGGGACAACGGCTGATTCCTTTTCTGCAGCAGCTGATAATGGCAATGAATCCGATGACTTCGGATTCGGAACGTCAGGGAATACAGATACTGCTGCAGAACCGGCGGAAACGCCGTATGTTGACCCGAATATTGCATACTCCGAAGAACTTTCAAAAAAGATAACTGTTGCTGAAGGTCTTAAAATGCTGCATGACGCATACACGGCAGCCGGCGGAAAAACGGCGACTGTCGAGCAGGTTGTTTCAGAACTTGAAAAAACACTCAACTATAACGGCAGTGACTATTATGAAATACCCTATGACCCGTCGAAATATCCTGCGGCAACGAGAGCTCAGCTGTCAGATCTCGTTTCACAGTATCTGCTGCTGCTCAGCAGCAAGGATATGGAAAAGTTCGCCGACGATATGACAAATCCGAAATCGATTCGTACACAGGTCGAGCTGCGTACGCACAGTACCGATGAGACGGGCTCTATTATTGCTGATGCAAAAGCCTATGCGGCAAAATATTTTCCGAAGGGATACGCTCTTGCAGCAACCGGCAACGGCGAAATGGAATATACCATGACTAAAATGGTTCTCAAAAGCCAGTTTACCAGCATTGCATTCTCGCTGTTCATGGTGTTTCTCATTATAAGCATCTCGTTCAAGTCGCCGTGGGCAGGACTTCTCGGCGCAATTCCGTTAGCTCTTACCATTTTACTGAATTTTATGATTATGGGATTTGCAAAAATCCATCTTGATCTGGTAACAAGTATTATCGCATCGGTTGCAATCGGAGTCGGTATAGATTACACGATTCATTTCATGGAAACTTACCGGAACGAACGTTCAAAAAGCAACAATCTGGAACAGGTTACCAAAGAAACCTTTAAGACAAGCGGTAAAGGAATTATTACCAATGCAATTTCGGTGGGACTTGGATTTCTTGTTCTGGTTTTCTCTAAATTCATTATTTTACGGTACATCGGCATTCTGGTTGCCATCGTTATGTTCACCAGTTCTTTGCTGGCTATGACGATTATTCCCGGTATTCTGAATGCTTTCGATCCTGCTTTCATGATTAAAAAAGAAAAAAACCGTGAGATACCGGTCGCAGAAAAATAATATTTCCTGGCAGGCGTATGCCTGCCAAAATTCATACATGAGGAGAAATTATATGAAACTGATCAAAACAGTAACAGCAGTACTTGTTACGCTGGCAATGGGAGCCTCGGCATTCGCCATCGATGGCACGGAAGTTATGCAGAAAGTATATGATCGCAAAAAACCTGCGTTTACAAAAGCAGCCGTCATCATGAGCCTGACAGACAAGGACGGAACAACAGAGAACAGACAGGTCGGCGAATACGGCCGGTGCAAGGATAATCTCACCGATGCCGTTATGATATTTTTCAGTCCGGCCTCAGTAAAAAACACCCGTTTTCTGCAGAAAGAAAATAAGGGACGGGACGATGACAAATGGATATATCTGCCCGCGCTGCGTACAACGCGCCGCGTAGCCTCTTCTGAAGGTGATAAATCTTTTGTCGGAACCGATTTTACCTACGATGATATAAGTACGCGTGCAGTCAGTGCCGACGTACACGAACTGGTAAAAGAGGAAACCAAAAACGGATACGACTGCTATGTTGTAAAATCAACGCCGGTAGATAAAAACGATCAATATTCATACAGAATGTCATGGGTCGATAAAAAAACATGGATACCGGTCTATATCGAAATGTACGACAGAAAAGGTAATCTGGAAAAAACAAACGAAATACGGACTATCCTTCAGGAAACGGGAGCCAATAACTACGTTTACAACATTCCGACCGAAAGTTATATGAAAAACGTACAGACAGGGCACTCTACCAATCTCAAAATCGTCAATATCCAGGTAGACAAACCGCTCGAAGACGGCTACTTTACGCCGAATTTCCTTAATACCGGACGGTTATAGTTTTGTGGCAGCCGGTACGGATCCCGTACCGGCTGAATAAAGAGACAAAAAAAACGGCAGTACAACGCCTTCGCGGCGGACAAGCTCCGTTTGATTTTACAGGAGAAAACATGAAACTGACTCAAAAACTGATTTCTGCATGCGCTGCCGTCGTAGTATTCGGTACGGCAGCGGTTTTTGCTGACGACGGATTCGATTTCGGGGATACGACAAGCGGAAGTACGGACAATTCATCATCATCCGGCGGTTTGCTATCAAAAGTAACTATCGGCGGTACCGTCAGTCTTGACGGACGTGCCTATGTTGACCAGGACGATACCGATGCGGAGGACTTTCCGACTAAAGTAACGCCCGATGCAACACTGAAAGCGGATTACGCAACGGATACAAGTGAAATATCCCTGAAACTGAATTTCAGCAGGGATTCCATAGAAACCTATCCGGAAGATGTTCTTCAGGAATTCACCGCACGCGCCTATCTCGGTAACTGGATACTCGAAGGCGGTAAAATGAAAATCGTGTGGGGCAAAGGCGACAAACTCCATGTTATCGATAATTTCAATGCAACGGATTATACTGATTTTATCATACCGGATTATATAGACCGCAGGCTGGCAGAACCGATGCTCAGGGCTGTTTACAACGCGCCTTCGGGAGCATGGCGGATGGAAGCTGTTTATACACCGACAATGACGGCAGACCGGTTCGCGACGAGCGGTGTGTGGACTCCCGCATCGTACACAAAGCTTTCGACGCTTGTAACCGGAGTCGAAAGTGCAAAAGTAGCCCTGGCGCTTTATGAAAAGGACACTGCAGACCCTGCAGATTATGCTGCGTATGAAGAAAGCTATCTGACAGCGCTGGAAGAAGCAAACAGTTTCTCGTCAGACGATCTGCTGCCTGATACAAATACGCTTAAATACGGACAGGCCGGCATTCGTTTTACCGGGACGGCCGGAGCTTTCGACTGGGGCGCATCATACTATTACGGTCATTATAAACAACCAAGTACAGATATGAGCGGATACCTGGCTTCATATATTGCGAACAGCGGCACCAGTTATGTAAATCCGACCCTCGACTATGACCGCCTGCAGGTATTCGGACTCGAAGGAGCAACGGCTTTCGGTCCGCTCAATATGCGGTTTGAAGCTGCCTATAATCTGACTGACGATACGGACGGTGATGATCCGTCCGTACATAACAACAGTATCTCCTGGGTTCCGGGATTTGACATCGATCTTCCGGTTCATAACGTCAACCTGAACGTACAGGAAATCGGTACCTATATTCTCAAAGGAGACAAGATCAAGGATAACGGCAGCTACGATGTCGATTACGATGCTGATAACTGTTTCTCGAACAACAAACTGGCCGTCGATATTTCGGATTCTTTTATGCATGAAAATCTCAAGCTGGACTGCCAGTTGTTGTACGGAATAGAACGCGGCGATATTATAGTTCTGCCGAAAATAACGTATACCATAAAAACCGGTATGAATGTAAGTGCATCTGGTATGTATATTTACGCAAAAGATACCGACAGCGAATTCTATGCATGGCGGAACAACAGTTTCGTCCAGCTCGGAGTCAGCTATTTGTTCTAGCCACCTGCTTCATAGAAAAAACCGCCGTCCGGCGGTTTTTTCTATCTGTTCCTGCGGTTCTGGTCCTGTAGATTTTATTTTGAAACAATTCTATACTACAATTATGAATTTAAGTGCAAAAACAAATAAATTTCTGCTGAAAGCGCAGAAAAATGAACTTACTGAACATATCATCTATGAGAATATTGCGGCTCTGGTAAAAGATGAAAAAAACCATGCAATACTGTTGCAATGCGCAGCAGAAGAGCAGAAACATGCCGGTATTTGGGAAAATATTACCGGTAAAAAATGCAAACCGAATAAATGGAAGATATTCAGATACACGCTTATGGCGAGACTTCTGGGATATACATTCACGCTCAAACTGATGGAAGGCGGAGAAAAATCCGCATCACCCGCATACCGGGCTATATCCGGAGAGGTTCCTGAAGCTGCTGCCATCGCGGAAGATGAGACGAAACATGAAGCCGCGCTGCTCGATATTCTCGACGAAGAACGGCTTCAGTATGTCGGGTCCATGGTTCTGGGATTAAGCGATGCGCTGGTGGAATTGACCGGGACGCTTGCAGGGCTTACCTTTGCATTACAAAATAACCGGCTCGTTGCATTATCAGGGCTCATCACCGGTATAGCGGCAACACTGTCAATGACAAGCAGCGCCTATCTGTCGGAAAAAGCGGACGGAAAACCGCATCCGGTAAAAAGTTCGCTCTATACCGGCGGCGTTTATCTGCTTACCGTTATCGTACTGATTCTTCCCTACCTGCTGCTTCCAGCCGATGCAGGACTGTCTGCCATTCTTATTCTCGGTGCTGCCGTTATTTTACTGATCGCCGCATTCATGTTTTATGTTTCGGTTGCAAAAAGCGAATCATTTTTCAGGAAATTCGGTGAAATGGCAGCCATCAGTATCAGCGTTGCAGTTCTTTCGTTCGGAATTGGACTCCTTGTAAAACATTTCCTCGGTATCGATATATAAAAAAACTCCCGTGACAGCACGGGAGTTTAAAAACAAATCTGATATAATCAAACGGTTATGCTTTTGTCATCCAGAGGCCGTGTTTGTTGCAATAAGCAAATGCGGCAAGCAGTTTATCATCAGCAAGCTTAAAAACGGCTTCCGGTTTATCACCGGGATTTAAAACTTTTCTCTGTCCTCCTTTTTCCGTTTCAATATAAATCCACTGGATCCAGTGATCTTCTACCATAGGATGCGGCGCAGAACCGACCTTTACTTCGACAGTGTCGCCCTTTACGGTAATGACCGGAAGATGTTTTTCCTGGGCTGCGTCAACGGTATTCGGTTCAAGGAGTTCCATAGGTTCTCCGCAGCAGACAACTTTGACCCCTGAAGAATGAATCATTCCGATAATATTTCCGCAATGACGACAGATAAAAAATCTGAATTCCACTTTTTCAGCCATATATAACTCCTCTAAAAAATCCGCATGAGCGGGACATTAAGAAGACACAGACGCAACTTTCACAACGTGAAAACCGCATATGCTAAAAATACAATGATATAGTTTTAGCATTCTTCCTTGTACAGACTATAAAGACTGCAGTACTTACTTTTTACAGGAAATACTGCAGAAACCACCACTATAATTACATCAGTATACTGCCGATAGTTGAAATTTGCAATCAAGCGGAATACTGCTAACGAAAAACTTACGTACGGTCTGCTTTCTTCTTCTGGAAGACAAGTTCCATCACTTCATCAGCTGCCGTTACAGGAATGAACTTTATACCGGATTTTACATGCGACGGAATTTCTTCAAGATCACGAAGATTTGCTTTCGGAATAAGAATAGTCTTTATACCATTTCTCCTTGCCGCGACAGTTTTTTCCCGCAGGCCTCCGATAGGCAGAACCTGGCCGGTAAGAGACAGTTCTCCGGTCATTGCAAGATTCGGTTTTATAACGGATCCGGTAAACAGGGACATAAAAGTAGTCGCCATCGTTATACCGGCACTCGGTCCGTCCTTTGGCGTAGCACCTTCGGGAATATGCAGGTGAATGGTATTCCGTTCAAACCATTCCGGGGTCTTTATCTCTTTTTCCAGAACACGCTGTTTTACCCAGTTCATGGCGATTGTCGCAGACTCCTTCATAACATCACCCATCTGTCCGGTAAGCTGCAGCCCTCCCTTTCCGGGGAACGCAATAGATTCTATAAGCAGCGTATCACCGCCCATATTGGTCCACGCAAGCCCGATCGCCGTTCCGGGAACCGAAGCTTTCTTTATTTCACTTTCATCAAACAGCGGCTTTCCCAGATACCTGGCAAGATCTTTCGAATCGACAACATGAACTTTTTCTTTGTCGATAAACGCAGCGGTGGCAATTCCGGAATCTTTGCCGTCAACCGAAGTCTTCGCCTTTTCTTTTTTCCGGGATTTTCGTGCCGTACGGGCTTTCTCTTCCGCCGCCGTCATCATTTCCGTAACAATTTTACGGTTAATCTTATCAAGACATTTTTCGAAATTACGAACACCGGCTTCCCGTGCGTATTCTTCAGCTATCGTCATGAGAGCTTCTTTTGTAAACTGAACCTGCTTTTTATCCAGTCCATTCTTTGTCAGATTCTTGGGAACAAGATATTTTCTGGCTATTTCAAGTTTCTCCTGATCTATGTATCCTGAAAGCTGTATTATTTCGGCTCGGTCGAGCAATGGAGATGGAACAGAATCAAGCGTATTCGCAGTCAGGATAAAAAAGACGTTTGAGACATCGAACGGCAAATCAAGATAATTGTCGCGGAACGATACGTTCTGTTCCGGATCAAGTACCTCAAGCAAAGCACTGGCAGGATCACCCTGATAGCTTGCACCCATCTTATCTATTTCATCGATCATAAAAACGGGACTCAGGGATTTTGTTATTTTGAGCCCCTCTATAATTCTGCCCGGCATGGCACCGATATACGTTCTGCGGTGACCTTTTATTTCTGCTTCGTCACGCATACCGCCGACGGAAAAACGATAAAACGGTTTGTTCATAGCATGGGCAATAGAATGTCCGACACTTGTTTTACCGACACCGGGCGGTCCGACAAGCAGCAGTATAGATCCCTTATTGTCTTTTTTAAGTTTTCGGACTGAAAGGTATTCCATAATACGCTTTTTCACGTCAATCAGACCGTAATGATCCTGCTGAAGAATTCGTTTTGCAGCACTCAGATTATAATCTTCAACCGGCACATCATCCCAGGGAAGGCTCGTTACAAGTTCAAGATAGTTTCTGGTACCGATGAATTCTGCAGAATTAGGGTCCATCAGATGAAACTTTTCAAGTTCATCGTAGACGGTTTCTTTTATTTCACCTTCAAAATTGAACTTATCTATTTTATCTTTGAATTTCTGATAATCAGTCCCGTTTCCTTCCGCATCAGTTCCAAGTTCTTCCTGAATGGATTTCATTTCTTCACGCAGAAAGTACTCCCGCTGGTTCTTTTCAACTTTCTCATTCAGCTCATTCTGGATTTTCTTCTGTATTCGAAGCAGTTCCTGTTCTTTCTTGATATAAACAAGAACCTGCTCCATTCTCTGCCGGACGTTCAGCATTTCAAGTACATGCTGCTGTTCTTTTTTGTCTATAGTAAGTATGGAAGCAATGAAATCGGCAATTTTTCCGGGATGATCGATATTAACCATATTCAGCCGCATTTCTTCGGAAAAAAGCGGATTATTCTCAGAAACTTCTTTCATCTCGCTCAACAACGCCCGCGTCAGCGCTTTGACCTCAAAGGTATCATCTTCCTCATCGTCAAGGTACTCAACTGCCGCTGTTATAGGAGGTTTTGAACTTAAGGATTTTCTGATTTTAAAACGTTTGATTGTCGAAATAAATACATTCAACCCGCCGTCAGGCAGATTTATTTTTTTGATAATTCTGGCAGCAGTCCCGACTTCGTACAAGTCGCTTATAGACGGATTTTCCGTATCGTTTCTGAGCATAACGATACCGATAAATCCGTCTCCGCTGTATGCTTTCTCAACGACTCTTGAATCGTCGGACGAATTAATCATAATCGGTGTAAAAATGCCGGGGAAAATAGGACGCCCCTGAAGCGGAATCAAAAAAAGTTTATTCGGCAGCGTCTGATCGATCGGTAAAATAGAATTTTCATTGCCATCAGCCGTTACGATTTCTGCCGGCACCGGAGAGGCATCGCTGTCATCGGAACTGCCGGAACCACTTCCCTCTGCTCCGCCGTCACCACCAGCAGTTTCAGTATTTGTACTTTCCTCAGACCCGCTGTCTTTTCCAGCTGCCTGATCTTTCTGTTCTTTATGTATACTGTCAATGACCAGTTTCGCTTCTGCAGCATCTTCCGCTCCGTCAAGTTTCGCCAGTTCCACCAGTGAATCATCGAGTTCTTCAAGTGTATTATCCATAGAATTATTCTTATCCATATGTTCAAATATACTCACTCAAACTCCGTTCGGCAAGAAGAGAAAACAAAGAATAGCCAGGAAACAGCACAACAGACTCCTGTTACGGGTTCGTATCTTTCCGTAAAGAAGCCGTTATAAAAAGTTCATCCTGATACCAATCGATAAGAAGAGAGAAAACTTCATCGGTATAGCCGCTGCATGAAACTTTTATTTTCCAGACAGTACCGGATACTAATTTATCAGCGGGAACTGCCGCTATGTTTTCCCAAATTCCCTTATACAGAATAGAAAAAACTGCAGCATCCGTAATTTCACTACCGTCCTGCGTATCAAATGCACGCAGGTGTACCGTAAGATTGCGCCTGAGTCCTTTCAGAAAATCGCAATTGATAACCTTCTCTGTTCCGGTTACGGTAAATGACTGCCACCATACATAGGGACCTGCTGTAACTTTAAGCCGGTAATTTCCTGGCTTGAGATAGACCGGCTTTATATGATACAGACGATTCCGTGCCCCGGCCCGTATGACGGTAACGTTCTGATCGCTGCCGCCACCTTCTGTAAAAACACGGCGCGTACCGGGTACCTCCGGGATCTCTTTTCCGTCATTTTGAAAAAAGAATGCCTTAACCGGCAGTTCCGAACCTACGGCCGCAGTCGTCGGCAACTCCATGTTTAAATAAACGGGCGAATACCAGTGGCAGAGAACAGTCTTATGAATAAAACCTTCCTGCCATAAAAAACTGAAACCGGCACCAGCGGCTGTACAAAGCAGAAGTATGACGGATATTTTGAGTACCGTATGCTTTTTTCTGGGGAAAGGCTTCTGCTGTATGGGTTTTGCCGAAATAACCTGTCGTGCAAGCGCTACTCTGATATCGTGAAGCGGATAGTCTGCCAGATAGCGTTTCACTATCCGTATAACCGGATCAATTGTCTGGAAACGTTTTTCGGGACGGGGCTGAATCATTCTTTTTATAAGTCTGCAGATGGTTTTCGGTAACGTTCTGTCTATCTTTTCCGGTGAAATATATTTCCCTTTCTGTATACTATGCAAAGTTTCCGGTGTAAGCGATGACGGGAACGGTTTTGTTCCGGTAACCATTTCATACAGCATGATACCCATTGCATAAATATCTGCACGTTTATCCACACTGCTGCTGTTTTCAAACTGCTCGGGCGGCATATAGGCAGGAGTACCCAGCGCCATCCCGGACTGAGTTAACGAAGCGTCTTTTTCATCTTTATCGCCGCTTGCTATTCCGAAATCCGCGAGTTTTACCGCAGCCCGACGGGAAATGAGTATATTTCCGGGTTTTATATCACGGTGTACGATTCCCTGCGAATGGGCAACCTTCAATGCATAACAGGCGTCCAGGAAGATGAGCAGTGCAATTTGCGGATTCAGGACTGTCTCTTTTTCTATAAGTTTATCAAGAGCCAGACCGTCAACGAACTCTTCCGCTATATAGTCGTATGGACCTTCAGTAAAATAATCAAACAGATGCACGATATACGGACTCTGAAGATCCAGTAAAATTTGAGCTTCTCTTTTAAAACGTTCTCTGGCGGCAGAATTCCGGCGGACTGTCATTTTCTTTATAACAATCTGGCGTTTTAAAGATGGATGAACAGCCTTATAGACAGTTCCCATGCCGCCTTTCGCAATCATTCCCAGAATACGGTATTTTCCTATTGTCTGCGGTATCGGTTCACTCATGCAAATTTTTCTCCTGAAATACAGCCGGAACTACTTATCCGACCGAATGTATATCGGTATCAGGATTAAAAATCCTGTCAGTATAGACGAGCGCCACGTTCTGCAGTGAAGGATTGTGAATCTGAATGAATTTACCATTCTGACGCAGCGCATAATTGCCTGTCACCGGACGATGTCCTGCAAAATAATAGGAAGAACGGGCCGCTTCCGGTCCCAGCAGTGTTTTAAGCATTGTCATCACACTATCATCCCGGGCTTCGCCGTTTGAAGTCCAGGTAAGTCCGTGAACAATTTCCGCATGATCGCGGGCACTGATAAGTTCTTCCCGCGAAAAAGCACGAAGCGGTTCTGCATGGGAAATAACACACTGAGGGAAAACTGCCGCAAGCGGCAGTGCGTCTTCAACACAACTGTACAGATAGAGAATATCATCGCCGTACTTTGTAATCATAAAATCCTTAACCATCTGGCCTTCGTCTGCAAACTTGCAGAACGGATGGTCTCCGCCGCCTTCACGGTTTGTTATATTTTCATGATTACCTTTCAAAAAATGAAAACGGGATACCCATCTGCATTTACTTTCCATCACAATAATTGCAAGAGAAAGACCTTCGGCCATTTCCTGCGACATAAAATAACCGGTATAATCCGAATTATGAAATTCTTCCCGGGCAGACATCCATCTCGAAAATCCGCGGAGTTCGGAATGGAGCGCATCGCCGACACAAACCACCCTGATTTTACCACTTTCAAGCGCCGCTCCGACGGTAACAGCAGCTGTTCCGCCAGTAAAGTCACGCGGTAGCTGAAAATTATACAGATTCAGAAGGAAATTCGGCCGCGCATGCAGATCAGGAACGATTACGAGCGGTAATTGAACTTCGTTCTTAAAATCCAGCAGAGATCCGGCTTTCCGTTCCCCGCCGTTAGTGTAATCAGGGCGGTAGACCGTAAATTCATTCTCAAGGACTGTCGCCGTTCTGTCAAGAAGAGAATAAAGATATTCATAGGCAGGCAGCCGCATTCCATCTGCCGTACGGGAAAGAAACTCGAAAAAGGAATCTCCGTCACGGCTGCTTTCTGATCCTGTCACGAAATTACCAAATTTGCAGTTCCGATAGTAATCTTATCGCCGGGATTCAGTTTTACATACTTACCAGACGGGATCCGCCGTTTGTTCAGATAGGTACCGTTGGTACTTTCATCATCTTTAATGAAGTATGCATCCCGAATTTTTTGAATAACAGCATGATGGCGACTCGCAAGTTTGTTGTCAACGACAATATCATTGGAACTGTCCCTGCCGATAGTGATTTTCGCGACAAGTTTTATCCGTTTTTTATTAAACATAAGATACGACACTGCACTATCTTCTGCAATGGCATCAAGTCGCTGTCCCACCGGACTATTTGTAGCTATTGTTTGATCATCCATATCTTCCAAGTATACAGTACAGATACATTATCTGCAATTACACAATCTTAAAATCATGTGTATCTCCATGACAGGAAAACTGTTTTATGGTATAGTATTTACAATGAAAGGAGAAATGAGTTTGTACAGTCTGTATAAACTCATTCCGGAGTATGCGTCTCAGCGTATTGTAGCACTGCATGCCGCCTGCCCCGGTTACGTCAACAGGCGTACAAGCTCCGCTTGATATTTATAGGAGGCTTTATGAAAAAGTCACTGATAATTTTTGCTGCAGCGCTAGCAGCAGTAACTATTGCCGGCTGTTCCAGCACAAAAGAAGTCGAAAAGACTTCTGTTCAGAAAAAAGAACAGGCAACTGTTATCGGAGCAGAAGGGGTTGCGCGTCCGGACTGGGTCATGCAGGGAAAACAGTCTGCAGACGGGATATACGCAAGCGGCTTCGCGAAAATGAGTACACTGCAGAATTCTCTGAAAGCTGCGCGGGTTAATGCACGGGCAGAACTTGCAAACACCGTCCAGGCATCGGTGAAAAGTGCAGTAACAACTTATGCTGAAGATACGGGAATTGCAGACGACAACCTCAATTATCTTGAAGAAGCAACGGTGCAGAGAACAGATGCAATACTGCAGGGGTCCACACAGGCCGATTACTGGGTCGGACAGGATGAAACAGTCTATGTGCTGATGTATCTGCCCTACAATGCGGTAGTTCCTGAAGTCAACAACATTGTGAAGGAATACAGTGAGGACAAGCAGTCAAAAGTCACCGTAGAGAAAGTTGCTGAAGCTGTGGAAAAATACCAGCTTCTTGAAAAATAATAAGCCAGGACAGCCGCTGTTCAAAGCCGGAGCGGCGGCAGGATTAAGGAAATCGTACATGACAAAGAAAAAAATTCTTGCAAAAGGAGCCGCTGTTTTAACAATGCTTCTTGCCTTTTCGTTCGTCGTAGCCGGCTGCAGCTCAACACCGGAAGTAGCACGGGTGAGTTCCGATGAGCAGATAGATTTGAGCGGATACTGGAATGATACGGATGTGCGGATAGTCGCAGACGAAGTAATAACACAATGTCTTGACTCTCCCCGCATTAAAGATTATGCCGCACAGCATACCGGTGAACTGCCGGTCGTCATTGTCGGCACCTATCGGAATCAGAGCGATGAGCACATAGATACGACAATACTTACCAAAAAGCTTGAAGCAGCGCTCATCAACAGCGGAAAAGTAAATTTTGTTGCTAATGCCGATGAACGCGGAGAATTGCGGGCAGAACGGGAAGACCAGCAGACAAACGCAAGTGAAGAAACCGCCGCCAATCTCGGGAATGAAACCGGAGCCAATTATATGCTGATCGGATCGGTAAAAACAATTGTCGATTCTAACGGCAAAAAAATGACGAGAACTTATTTTGTATCGACAGAAATGATCGATATAGAAACCAATATGAAAATCTGGGTAAATGAAAACGACAGCATCAAGAAAGTTATTTCCCGGCCTTCAATACGTCCGTAAACAGTATGAAACGATTTATATGCATCACAACAACGCTGATTCTGTCAACACTCATTTTTTATTCCTGTACGACTACCGGTACGACAGCAGTCACCCCTTCATGGATTAATGATCCTGCAGAAGGTCTGAATCCCGACAAGTTTACGGCAGCAGTCGGAACCGGGACAACACGGTCCGATGCCGAAAACGCAGCGGCAGCAGCAGTCGGAAAGTATTTCAAGCAGGATATAAAATCAAAGGAGACCAGTCAGGAATCTTTCAGTTCCGAAAACGAGGGACTCGCTACCTATCTGTCGGATATAGAAGCAACGACCTCCCTTGAAGATATCACCGGAATTGAAATACAGTCAGTCTGGACAGACAGTACCGGAACCGTTTATGCACGGGCGGTAATAGACCGGCAAAAAACAGGGAAATACTATTTCGACAAAGTTGAAAACAATTCTTCAGAAATTCAAACGTTGACTTCAGAAGCGGAAAAACACACCGGAACCTTCTACGGCTGCGAAATTATGATGAAAGCATTCCGGAAAGCTGCTGAAAACGACTACTATGCGGATCTTGCATCAATTATTTACCCGATTTATGGTAAAATGATTGATCTTCCGTATGGAAATTCGGCGGCAGTCGGGTCGAAACTGGCCGCGCTGCAGCAGTCCGTAACCGTTATGATAAACGTCGACGGCGACAACCAGGAACGAATTGCTCATGCTTTTTCATCGGTATTCACCGGAATGGGAATAAAAACGACAGCCGGTGCATCCGGCGGCAAAGACGACAACTCCCCCTATGTACTGCTCTGTACTGTAACTATGGAACCGGCAGATATTTCCGGTTCTAAATACAGTTACGTCCGGTACGTGGTCAGTTCAAATCTTATCGAAACAGCATCCGGCGGAGATTTACTGCCGTATTCATTCAACGGCCGGCAGGGGAAGTTTTCTCCGGAAGAAGCGGAACAAAGTGCCTACCGCACTATCGAAACAAAGATAGCGGACGACTATACGAAAAAATTTACCGAACTGCTGAACTCATATGATTAAATACCAGCAGGAAAACGGCGCTTAACCCGATACAACAAAGCCCTACGATAAAAAGATGTTTCGTGGGGCTGATTTTTTTGCTTTTTTCCTGCACATACTCGGTATACGTGAGTTTCTCTTCATCCCTGCCGTATTTTCCCGGTGATGACAAACGATGAAAAAGAACGGAAAAACCGTAAGTGAACGCTGTAAAACCGCCATAATTTGCTACGGCGGTGAAACAGCCGGCACATATAAGAATGATCCCCGGAATAAAAAAACCGTCGCAGATGACGCGTATTCCGTTAACCCTGGTATGCGGTAAACGAGAATATTCATATACTGCTGTAATAAAAAAAAGAAATCCTGCTGCGACAGCGGCAGATAAATAGTGCCATTTTCCTGCCGGACGGTGCGGAACCGGAACACGATTCTCTGAATAACTGTTTTCTTCTGACATAGTCATACCTTATACCATCGCATGATATTTTGCAAATTCGCTGATACTGCAGCGTACGAAATGCCCGCCCGTCACTTCTCTCATCTGAACCTGCTCTCCGGTATACATAGTTTCAGCAGAAGCGTTATAAACAATACGTTTCCGTGTTTTCTCGTAACGGGGATCAGGCTGTGGAACAGCTGAAAGCAAGGATCGGGTATAGGGATGGAGCGGATGAGCAAAAAGTTCATCTGAGGAGGCAAGTTCTACAAGTTTTCCTGCATACATGACTGCAATTCTGTCCGAAAAATACTTAACGACAGAGAGATCATGAGCAATAAAAAGTATTGTAAGTCCCATTTCCTTCCGCAAATCTCCAAGAAGATTTATGACTTGTGCCTGGATGGAAACATCAAGAGAACTTACCGGTTCATCAGCGATGATAAGTTCGGGTTCCACGATAAGTGCCCGCGCTATCCCGATTCTCTGCCGCTGGCCGCCGGAAAATTCGTGCGGGTACCGGTCCGCATACTGACAGGGAAGCCCTACTTTCTCCAGTAATATACAAACCTGTTCTGTTATATACGACTCGTCGCGTATACCGCGGATACGTAATCCCTCTGCAATAATTTCACGAACCGTCATTCTGGGGTCTAACGACGATACCGGATCTTGAAAGATCATCTGAATGCCGGTACTAAAATCCCGTTTTTTCTCGCGGAACAAGGCTGATCTCTTTTCAGCAGAAGACAGTGTACTGTTTTTTATTTCCCGGCATTGGTCGTGCCGGTAATCGCTGTTACAGTACCGGTTATCGTGGACAGCTCTTTTTAATGCTGCCCGTTGCTCTGCGGCGAACGTTTCAAATCTCCGCTTCTCCGGGGCGATAAGCTTTCTTCTGCCTGTCTTCCGGTATTCGGAACATCGTCGTCTGCAGAGTTCTTTCTCCGAAGAAATCGCATCCGTATAATCCCGGAGCCCGGCACTGATTCTCCGGCCTTTAAAAAAAATTTCACCGCCGGTACTGGTATACAGCCTGATAATGGATCGTCCGGTCGTCGTTTTGCCACACCCCGATTCTCCGACAAGACCGAATACTTCACCTTTGTGTATCGAAAAACTGATATCGTCTACAGCCCGAAATTCCTGTTTTCCGAAATACTGACGCAAATGACGTACTTCAAGCAACGGTATCTGTTCAATCATTAGTACGCTCCTCACGGGCTTTCATACGTTCTATTCGTTCCCGAACGGCCGCCGGCAGTTCAACCTTCGGCGCTTGTGGATGCAGAAGCCAGGTAGCGGCAGCATGTGTATCGGTAATCCGGAACAGCGGAGGTTCTCTTTCAAAATCTATCTGCATGGCATAACGGTTCCGTCCGGCAAAAGCATCTCCCTTTGGAGGAAAAATCATATTGGGAGGCGACCCCGGAATAGCTTCAAGTTTCTCATGCGTAGCAAGATCCGGCATCGAAGAAAGAAGAGCCCATGTATACGGATGGGCGGGACGATAAAATATATCCTCTGCGGTTCCTTCTTCCACAATTTTTCCGGCATACATGACCGCAACCCTGTCGGCCATATGGGCAACTACGCCAAGATCATGCGTAATAAAAATAACAGACATATTCCGTTCGGTTTTTATCGTTTTTATAAGATCAAGAATTTGTGCCTGAATAGTAACATCGAGAGCAGTTGTCGGCTCATCGCAAATCAGAATCTCAGGATTTGAAGCTATTGCAATTGCAATGACTATCCGCTGCCGCATTCCGCCCGAAAATTCAAACGGATACTGTTTTAAACGGTTTTGCGGATCAGTTATACCGACACTTTTCAGAAGTTCCGCTGCCTTTCGGAAAGCAGCACGGCGGGTTACTTTCTCCGTATGATACCGGCGTTTTCCGTTGCTCAGCAGCATAACTTCGGTCATCTGATTACCGATTTTCATAATCGGATCAAGGGAAGAAAGCGGATCCTGAGAAATCATCGAAATAGTTCTGCCGCGAATCAAATCATATTGTTGTTCTGAATATTTCAGAACATTTTCACCATTATAAAGAATCTGCCCGTCTTCAACAATACCGTTCGGAGGAAGAAGGCCCATAATAGACTTTGCCGTTACCGATTTGCCGGACCCCGATTCTCCTACAATCGCAAGGGTTTCACCTTTGTTCAGATATAAATTTATACCGCGGACAGCCTGAACTTTTCCGTCGTTAGTATGAAATGAAATGCGAAGATTTTTTATTTCAAGTTCCAGATCCGTCACAAAAACTCCTTATAGTACTAGGCACCGCGGAGCGATGGGTTAAACGCATCCCGTAATCCGTTTCCGAATTCATTAAAACAGACTAGCAGCAGCGAAATAAAAACTGCCGGAAAAAAAACACAATGGGGACTCGTTGAAAGCGTAGCCTGACCATTGTTCAGCATCGTCCCGATACTTGTCGCAGATCCCGACTGAAGATTGACGATTCCGAGATAGGTCAGATTTGCTTCCGAAAAAATGACACCCGGTATAGTCAGTACCGAGGTCGTAATAATAAATCCGATAGCGTTCGGCAGTATATGCCGGAAAATAATCCGGGGGTCCTTTGCCCCAAGCGTTCGTGCGGCCATAACATATTCCTGTCCCTTAAAACGATAAAACTGGGCCCGGACGGTGGAAGACGCCCCGATCCAGCCGAAAAAAATGAAAGCCACAAACATCGAAACGACGGGACCAAGCTTTTCAGCAAAATAGATCTGAAAAAGCGTCATAAAAATGAAATACGGAATATCGTAGAGAATATCCTTTATGCGTTCCAGCAGCAGATCCAGCCACCCGCCGTAGTAGCCCTCAAGAGAACCGATAAGTATTCCAAGGAACAGGTTTACCCCGGCAACAAGGACGCTTAAAACCAGCGACAGCCGGGCCCCGTAAGCAAGCCGTACACAAATATCATAACCGAAAGCATCTGCCCCGAACAGAAAATGTGCTTCATGACCGTTCTGGTATTTATACCATTCGCGATAGAGAACGCGCGTTTCATACTGTGCTCCGTTCATCCGCGATATATAATACGCGTATCCGTCAGAAGATTCTTTACTTTTCAGAAATATGTTTTCAACTGTTCCTTTTTCACTGCGCTTTGCAATTCCGCGGGAATCAGTAAGAAACCACCCGTTCGGATCGTCCCTGTATAAGCGGTTTGTAACCAGATCCTGGTTTATAACCGGATAAAACAGATGAATACCGGTTTCCTGCTCGTAGGTATGCGCCATTCTATAATCGTCCTTCGTCAGCAGCATGGAAACCCATCCGGTTTTTGCATATGAATCAACCTTTATTTTGTACCAGAGTTGCCGGCGGCCGGCAATGTTCCGTTCTTCCGTACCGTAAAGGCTGACTACTGCTCCCGGAATATTTTCAAGATAATCATAGGTCTGTTGATTTACGAACTGCCGGCTGCAGCCATCCCAAAAACCCAATCGCGCTGTAAACATGTTCTTGGGAAGCGCAAACGAGTAATAGCCATCCTTATCAGACACCTTGTACGGAGAGAAAAACGGGACAAGCAGCGCATACAGGATTAAAACCGTGATAATGCCACCGCATATAACTGATCCGCGGTTACGGACAAACCGATGAAAGGCATCCGTAAAATAGCCGACCGGTTTTGTCTTAAGATCCAGACCGGTAATCTGCTCTTTCCTTTGAACAAAGACAAATTTTTCGCGGGGAATATCTTCAAAAAATGTTTCAGAACTCATTTGTTTTGCCGCCTCCCATACGAATCCGTGGATCTATAAAACCATAACTCAGATCAAAAATAATACCGGCCGCAAGTCCGAGAAAAACATAAAACATATTACAGGCCATAAATACACTGTAGTCTTTGTTCATCATCGACAAAAGCCAGGTTTTCCCTATTCCGGGAACTGCAAATATCTGTTCAATAATCAGAGAACCTGAAAGTACTGAAATAAAATCTGCCAGAAATGACGGCATAAGCGGAATCATCGAATTCCTGAACGCATGCCGTATGGTTGCCTGTCTGCGGGTCAGTCCCTTTGCGCGGGCGAACAGCATATACTCACCCGTAAGCGTTTCCGTGAGTTCGGCACGAATCAGCCGCATGCTGCCGGCAATAGGTCCGAACGAAAGGGCAAGTACCGGCATTATGGCAGAATGAAACATGCTCCAGGAAAAATAATCAGTACCGCCTTTCATAATGAGCGGTGCCCAATTGAGCCGGTATCCGACAAAATACTGCAGAAGGAACGCATAGACAAAAGCCGGAACGGATATAAAAATCATGATGAAAAGCTGTATGATATGATCCTGCCATTTATTTTTGTAAACGGCAGCCGTTATACCGAAAATAATCCCTGCGGGAAGCGAAATCAGCAGAGAAAGTACGTTTATATAAACGGTTGCCGGAAGTTTTTCCGCGAGATATTCTGTCACCGGTTGCAAATAGGTTCCGACCGTCGTACAAAAACCCCAGTTCCAGCTGCCGAATACATTTTTCAGAAAAATTCCGTACTGAATCATAACAGGTTGATTATATCCCCAGGCAGTACGCATATCCCGCACCGCCTGGTCAAAGCCACCCTGAATTGCCTGCACCTGATTCGGAATAAGACGAATTAAAACAAACAGCAACGTCATGATTATGAATAACGTCACAATCATCAATGCGATCCGCTTCAGTACATATTTCAGCATAGAGGTCTCCGCATCAGTAGCTCAGCTGATTATTCTGTTTACGACAGTACGCATCCCATTCTGCATCATCCATCGAATACGTCGCAAATCGTATACCGCCGTGCTCTACGAGACTGTTGATATATTCCATCGAACCAGGCCGGAAACGCTGAGACACAAGAGAAGAGCTGTTCAGATAGGCCAGCGGAACCATGTCATATGTTTGTAAAATTCCTGCTTCGTTCGCCGCAAGAATCGTATTACGAACAGAAAAATCTGCTGTCGCATATTCACCGGATACAAGTTCCTTGTACCACATATTATAGGTTTTGGTAATTTCGCTCCCGTCCAGATTTATAGTAAGTTGTTCATGCAGCGGATCAAAACCATATTCCAGTTTTGCCTTCGGGTCGGAATAGCACCAAAGTACCCCGTATGGATTAAAAGCAGCGCCGCCCCACGCGGTAAAGGCACAATCGACAGCACCTTTGATCATATTGTCATAATAGTTTTCGTCGGTAACCTGCTTGACCGTAATACGATTCTCAAGTGAAGTTCCTTCCACCGCAGCGTCGATTGCATCCTGCAGAAAATTGACCCGACGCATATTGTTGTCTTCGGCATTATAAGTATGGTAATCAATCTCAACCCGGTCTTCAGAACTGATGTTTCCATCCTTTAAACAGTCATCATAGGCTTTTTGAAAATAACGGGAAGCTTCCGCCCTGTCATATCCTGTTATGTCTTCGACGGAATTTGTACCATAAAATTTACACAATGCATCCTGTGCCTGTTGTGTATCCCGATACAATGCACCGGTTTCAACATTCGCAACGTACAGATAGTTCAGAAGACCGTATCCGGGATCAGAACCGGGGAGACTCGTTGCAATAAATTTTCTCCTGTCAAGCGACAGAGAAATGGCATGACGAAAGTCGTTATACGAAAGAATAGTATGATTGACCCCGGAAACTTCCTCTTTTTTGAGTGAAGAAAAATCAGAATTAAAACTGAATTTACAGGTATAAGACTGCGGTGAAAACATAATATAGTCACTGTTACCGTATTTATCGAGATCTGTTGCGGAAAGACCGACGTCGTCTGTTTTTCCCTGCAAAAAAAGCGCAAGATCCGTCGTATGTTTATCAATATACTGGATATAAATGCCTGTCGTCATAAACTGGTCTTTATGTTTCTGATCTGTCCAGCCGTACCACTTTTCATTCCGTACGAGCCGCATTTCCTTGTCAGGCTGATATTCAGCAATTTTATACGGACCGTATGAAGCATACAATTCCTTTGATGTTCCGTAAGCTGATTTTACAATATCACCGGTCTGTTTTTTTCCCGCTTCATACAGATCTTTCTTCAAAAGCCAGTTAGAACCGGCCGCATACTCTACGTAAAAGAGCGTCACCGGTTTTTCAAATATCAGCGTAATGGTATAGTCATCATTCTTTACGAGTCCGACATCATCCCACGTACAACCGTTCTTGTCGTCATAATAATCTTTTGCATGGGCAAGAGCTGCAACCCCGTCATACCAGGAAGATGCCCGGTAATTCTTCATCTCAGGATTAAGAAATTGCTGCATGGAATAAATGTACGAATCGGCGGTAACCGGTGTACCGTCTTCCCAGCAGGCTTTTCTGTTCAGAGATATTTTCCACGCCCAATTCCGTGAGGCTGTAGAAGGAACTCCAAATCGGGTATCTCCCGCGTAACTGCCGGTAACGTCGACGGGAAATGCAGCTGCCATCTCGGGAACAATATCGTACCCGTCTTTTGTTTTATTCATGATAAAATCATACAGCCCCATCGTCGTATAATCCAGAACCAGCGATTCATTTGACTGCTGCCAGTCCGTCGGATTCCACGTCTGGGGAGCTGTAGCTGTCGTACTATACGTATACGATTCATCAGAACCAGAACCGCCGTCTTCTTTATCGCCACAGGAAAGAAGACCCGCACACAACGCGATAATTACCGGAAATAGAAAAACAACGTTTTTTTTCATTTGACCCCACTAGAACAAAAATAGACACAGCTGTATATACAACCATGTCTATTTTTGTAGTATTTTTTGCTTTTGTCAATGTGGAGTAAACTATAAATTTAAGCTGAAATAAAAAACGGAAGTATATTTCCAGTTATACTTCCGTTTTCCATCAATAACGGAGCAATAAGTTATGCCCTTCTTCCAATAATTCTTACTTTCTGATCTTCAAGTCCTTCGGCAGGATGCAGATACGTTGTTGAAATAAAGATAATGAGGAACACCGCAGCGGCGACAATACCAACCGCATACGAAATAGTAGCACCGGTCTGTCCAAGTTTTACAAGGTTGAAGCATTCTGGAGCATACATCAAATACGTAACGCTCACAGCAGACATGAAGGTTGCCGGTATCGCAGCAACCCAGCATTTGTTTTTGTTCGGATAATTTGTAGCAAAGTAAACAGCGGCAGTCCACAGTACTATCATGGCAAGCGTCTGGTTTGACCATGAAAAATAACGCCATACGATGCTATAGTCAAGGAATGAAATAAGATAACCGACCAGCAGCATTGGTACGGCAACCGACAGACGTACATTTATCTTTTTTTCATCCAAATGGAACCAGTCGAATATCGTCATACGGGCACTTCTGAATGCTGTGTCACCGGATGTAATAGGACAGGCGATAACCCCGAGCATTGCGATCGGTGCACCGAATTTTCCGAGCAGGCCGACACAAATTTCATATACGGAGTTTGAGTTTCCGCCTTTTATGTCAAGCAGAGCCTGCAGTCCGGTTCCGGCACCGGCTTTATTATAATAGAATGCAATACCTGCAGAAGCCCAGATCATCGCGATGATACCTTCAGCAACCATTGCCATATAAAAAATCTTGCGTCCGTCTTTTTCGCTCTTTATACAGCGGGAAATAACCGGAGACTGTGTCGCATGGAAACCGGAAATTGCACCGCAGGCTACCGTTATGAACATAAGCGGCCATATCGGCTTTGCGTTTCCAGGGTAAAGATTTTTCAGAGTCAGCTCCATCATTGGCCGTTCGCCATTATGCAGCATAGTTGATCCGCCGATCATAACGGCCATAAGGATAAGAACAATACCAAATATCGGATACAGATGGCCGATAATCTTGTCGATAGGAAGAAGCGTTGCAAGGAAATAATAGATAAGAATGATAACCGTCCATACTTTTATATTCAGGGCTTTCGGTGTAAGTTTTGCAAGAAGCCCTGCCGGTCCGACCATGAATACGACGCCGACCATAATGAGCAGGATTACAGAGAAAACACGCATAACATTTTTCATGACTGGTCCCATATATTTCCCGGTTACTTCGGAAATACTGGCTCCGTCATTTCGTTCAGAAAGCATGCCACTCATGTAATCGTGTACGCCACCAGCAAAAATTGTACCGAAAACGATCCATAAATAGACACTTGGTCCCCATATTGCTCCGGAGAGGGCACCGAATATCGGTCCCAGCCCTGCAATATTGAGAAGCTGAATCAAAAAGGCCCTGCCGTTCGATAGCGGAACGTAGTCTATACCATCGGGATTCGCAATGGCAGGGGTCTGACGGTCTGAGGGCTGGAAAAGTTTTTCTATAAATTTTCCATAGAAAAAATATCCGGCAATCAGAGCAGCAATGCATAAAATAAAAGTAAGCATAGAGTCCTCCTAGACTTGATCACTTAAGGATAGTTTAACTCTATATCCCGGTTTTGTAAATTTTTTTTGTCAGTTTATTTTTCGAGCAAAATGTCACCAATCGTTATTTACTGAAGACTTTCAAACCTCGTATTTCCGGCAGGTTCTTTTTTGCGATCTTGAAAAGAAGTCGTATCGTCGTCATAACACCGTCCCGTGTCTGTGAATCGATTGACGCAAGCGCTTTGACTATCTTCGGAGAATTTTTCAGCCAGTTAGCCTCAAGTTCGGAATTCGTCCGGGCATCAGTCACCTGCAGTAAACCGAAAATAGTTTCGACAAACTGTTCCCGCTGTTCGAGTGTCAGAGATTCGAACCAGGTATTCAGCGTCCGGTCCCAGTAGATGCTTCCCTCTTCAAAATCTTCCGCCGTAACAAACGAACAGGGATTGACATGCCATGAAAACGGATCGTGCTGCATAATGCCATCCTGATCGCTTTCAACGACGGTATATTTATCGAAATGTCTGAACAACATTCCTACGATGGAAAACCGCGGATAAAATGAATGAAGCTGCGGAACGAGCGATGTAAACCGACGGCTTTCGAGCAGATCTTTCGGGAACCCGGGGCCATCGTTGTTGTAAATTGCAGTAAGCCGGCGGCGGTATTTTTCATTCAGCCATGCGGCACTGTAAATCGCAAGATTCCCACCTTTAGAATGGCCGCCGATTCGTATTTTACCGTGCAGTACCGATGCTGCCCGATTTATATAGTCAGCAGCATCCTTTTGGGCCGGAACTGTTTCCATAAATCCCAAATTAAAATCCTCTTTCCAGCCGACGATGCTGTCGTCGGTTCCCCGGAATGCAGTAAAAAAAGAACCGTCGGTAAGAAGTGCTGTAACGGCGGAAAACTGTTCTTCACGGGAAATATCCGTACGGCTTACATATCCGCACAACTTTAGCGTTCCGAACCGTTCGGTCTTTCCCGCCTGTAAAAACAGATCGACCGTTTTCGAATTTATCATTGCTCCCGTATTGCTTCTGCGCTTAAAATCTTCGGATTTCTCAAAACGGGCTGCAGCATCCGCAAGCGTCAGTTTTGTTTTAAAGTCACCGCTTACGATACCATCCAAATCGAGATACGATATCTGACAGAGAATGATCGCATCTACTTCATTGAATGGTACCAGACGCAGCGGAATATCACCGCGCCATATAACATAATCCAGCTGGTTTGCCATAAGTTTTTATCCCCCCGGATGGTAGTCCAATTTCCCTTACTATAGCAGAAAAACTGCTATAAAATCCACCGCAAAATATTGCCGGCTCAACTATTCCGATACCAATACTGGATGCTCTTCGGGAAGAGCCTGACCGGACCGTTATAGTTTTCAATGGAACCGGTAAACATATTCGTAAAATTACCATACATACCGGCAAAGGCAGCATATCCCGCCGGATGCGGAGTGACTATATAGTCATCATCAGAACAGTTTACAGCCACAATGACTTCTTCTGTTCCGTAGTGCCGTGAAAAAACAAACTGTTTGTTCAGAATAAAAAGCTGTGTGTAATCTCCGTACTTTAAGGAATCATTGTCTGTCCTGATCCGTGCAAGCCGTGCAATAAAATCGGTGAGTCCGTTCCATGACGGAGTACTAAAGGCTGGCCGGAGCGCCGCGTCACCGTCTTCCTTACGTCCTTCACATCCCCATTCTCCTGCATAGTAAATACAGGGAAATCCGGGCATTGCAAAAATGATTCCGTATAAAAGTGGCAGATCTGCTTTATTTTTCAGTATGCTGGCGACACGTGAAATATCGTGATTTTCGGCAAAGTCAAGCAAGGGTATAGTTCTGTACAATCCTTCCGGTCCGAACTGTCTGTTCAGAGAATATGCAATCTCGAACATATTCGATTCATTAAAACTTGAATAGAGACCTTTGCTGCACTCATAATTCGTACAGCTTGCAAGCATTTCGGAATTAACAAAATCTGTATAATCTGAAGATTGCACTATTTCTCCAAGAAGCACAAACTGTCCGCCAAGTCCCGGCTGAAGCCTGCTGGTAAAATTTTTGAGCTGTTTCAGAAAAGCGTGGGGAAGACAATAGGCAACATCAAGACGAAGACCGTCGATGGCAAAAGCTTCAGTCCACTTTTTTACCGCGCCAAATAAATGTTCTACAACATCGGGGTTAGCAAGGTTCAGTTTAACCAGATCATAATGACCTTCCCAGCCTTCGTATGAGAATCCGTCGTTATACGGAGAATCTACGTTCCAGTCAATATGCGCAAACCAGTTACAATATAACGAATTCTGCCGGTTTCTCTGAACGTCTTTGAACGCCCAGAACCCTCTGCCCACATGATTGAATACAGCATCAAGCATAACTCGTATGCCGTTTTCGTGCAGGCACGTACACACATCTGCAAAGTCGTCGTCAGTGCCCAGTCTGCTGTCTATCGTATAAAAATCCCGTGTGTTGTAACCGTGAGTATCGGACTGAAATACCGGATTAAACATGACCGCGTTCACACCAAGTTTTTTAAGATGCGGTACCCATCCCGTCAGATTTTTTATTCTGCTGACCGGGACAGCAGCAGTTGCTTCATTTGTACGGGGAGCCCCGCAAAGTCCGAGCGGATATATCTGATACATCACGCTTTCAAAAAGCCAGTTATCCATAAACTTCTCCTGAAATATTTTCCGCTATTATGTATTCGCTGCCTGATCACAACGAAAATATTCCGTGCATAAATTGTTTTACCATGGCGGAAACCAGTAACGCTGTATTAAAATTTCTGCCGTCAGCTGTATGGAGCAGATCAGCTGCAAGACTGTCTGCAAGCGCAAGAAAAGATTTTGCAAGCTGTGATTCTTTTCCTTTCATGTTTCCATGGGAGCGTGAAACAGCTGTGAAGAATCGTACAAGTATGCCGGTTCGCCGTTCAAAAATATCTTTTGTCAAAGAAAAAGCCTCGGACAGCAACGGAGCAAACTCCAGCGAAAGCATCATCCGTACAAACAGTGGATCGGCAGCGGTAAAATCGAGCCATATCTTTGCTATCGTACACAACTGGGGAAAAACATCCTGTTCATAAACAGAAGGATGCGGTTCATATATACAGGCTGAAGTAAAATTCCGAAAAAACGGTGCAGCATGACATTCCCACAGCGCCCTGAATAATCCCTGTTTATTCCCGAAATAATAATAAAGTGTCGGCTTGGAAACAGCCGCTGCATCGGATACTTCCTGTACACCCGTAGCATCGTAGCCTTTCAAGGCAAACAGAGGAAGCGAAGCAGTAAGAATTTTTTCTTTTGTTCCATCCATTTTCTGATTTTATATACCGTATGGTATATAAAATCAAGCGAAAATATTCATTTTTACGACATTTTTTAGTTCAATATTCACTTAAAAAAAATCTCCTGTAATACCGGCATCAACGGGAGTTGCCCTGAGACAGAAGGAACTGTATATTTACTATATGAAGCAAAAAAAACATATAGGATTTCTACTCCGAAAATCACTTGAAAAAGCGGCCGACTGGGGGCAAAAGGCAGATGAAAAAGATTTTGCACAGGTAGACAAAAACTATGTAGCTATGAAAAAAGGGCCGCTGGTGAAAGTGTGGGACAAAGTTATTGCCATGCATAAAGCATTCATTTCTTCCAAAACACCTGCTTCTACAAAGATTTTATTGATCGGAGCTCTTATTTATATGATCGTCCCCACCGATATTATACCGGATTTTCTACTGCCGGCCGGACTTTTGGATGATGCTGCTGTCATTGTTTTTATCTATGCTCAATGCAGAGAAATTCTCGATTCGTATCTTCCCCGGATAAAAGAAGCGGGAAAAGAAACACTGACGGAACTTACTGACGACGCTGTTGAAAAAATGGTTTGCCTGCCGATCAAAAAAAAATTCAGATCGTTTGAAATACGAACACTCCTGAATTCAGCAGTAAAATTGCTTCTGTTTTGTGATGCTTTGTTACTGTTGAAATTTTCAAAGCCAGAATGGGTCGCCGTGCGGACACTGGCTTCATGGCTGCTCATTATAATCTATCTGTGGCTTGCCTGTTCAATAGTTGCAGGAATAATCAGGGGAATAAAGTTTCTTGTATGCTTTATTCCGGTTTATCATGAAATCAACTTACGTGAAATCGTAAAACCAGAAACGGACCGGTACTATAGTATGAACGAAAAAATAGCAGAAGCGCTCTATCGATGTTTCGGAGAATCTATGATCCCTCCAAAACGAAAAGCAGTAAAAAAAATATCGGCTTTTTTCTTCCGTAAATGGAATGAAGGAGAACTTCCGGAATTTATTCCCGGTAAAAAGATACTCGTCGAACGAGTCTGGAATACGGTAAAAATCAGAGTCATCATGTTCTTTGCCGTCTTTACCGGTTATCTTCTTTCGTACGGGTTTCTTGTACGCGGCATGCTCATGAAATCCGTAACCGATTATACACTGCCTGAATTGCTGCTTTATCCGCTTGTCAGTGCCGGAAAATTTCTTTTCGGATGAAATTTTAAAACTCGCCGGACCGCTGCTTGACCTGCACTACTATTTTCGCTATAGTAATTGAGCTGTCGTAAAAAGAGCGATAGCAACAACGGGCAATAGCGCAGCTGGTTAGCGTGCAAGTCTGGGGGACTTGAGGTCCCGGATTCGAATTCCGGTTGCCCGATGAAGGCTATTCCATTTGGAATAGCCTTTTTTATGATTTATGTTTCTTCTTTTATCAATATGCATAAATATACGCAATACATGTAAAATAATTCAATATTTTTCTAAAATTCAATTGTCTTTTTTTTATTCTGCAGATATAATTTTTTTTTGTAAAAGATTTTATACAGCAGGAGCCGCCTCATGGCAATAAATTTAAAAACATCACTACGGACAAAAATGCTTATCATCAGTTTCTTCGCCGTAATCATCCCTTCATCTGTTATAAGTTATCTTTTTTCCCAAAATATGCGAAAGCTGCTCATGATTGAGCAGAAAAATATGACAAGCCAGCAGCTGCAGCTTTATCAAAATACCATACATGAATTTTATAGTAAAATCATCGACGATGTTCATGCCTGTATAGCAAGCGATACCCTGCAGGGGCTTGATGAAACAGTAGTTGCGGGAAATTTACCGGGAAACGATATTCTGACAGCCTTGCAGGCAATGAAGGATTCCAATCCTGTTTATACGGTTGTACAAATGGGAACAAAATACGGTGACTACCTCAGTACCGGAAAAAATGACGTCCCTGAAAATTATAATCCGAAGGACACGGACTGGTATAAACAGGGGACCCATTCATTAAATAAAGCACAGCCGACAGCCCCATATTATACGGATACCGGAACACCGATGGTAAAAGTCACACAGGGCATTGTGAAGGATGGATTTCTTCTCGGCGTTGTCGCGGCAGATATTTCAATACAGACAATTATAAATCTGTTCAACGGATCAAAACTTAAAAATGCCGCGGGGTATTCGATTCTGGTGGGAAACAACGGGATTATTTATGCCGATCCCTCTGACAAAACCAACGTGCTCAAAAAAATCGATTCCTGTTATGGAATGGAAATAGGGTCCTTTACGGCACAAAACAAAAATCATGTTGCTACGCTTAAATTCTCCGGGAAAAAGTATCTTGTATCTGCAGTAAATGATACACTTACCCGAAGCAACTTCATCTCGATTATTCCGGAAAAAGAAATCTTCAGCAATCTGAACAGGATTAACACTATTATTCTGCTGACTGCCGTGTGTTGTGTCTTGGTTGTTCTGCTTTTCACCTATCTGACAATAAACAGACTTACAAAATCACTCAAAGAACTAGTCCTCGTATTGAAAGATATTTCACAGGGAAACGGGGATCTTACAAAACGGTTAAAAGCGGACGGAACGAATGAATTTGCAAGTATAGCCCGCTATTTCAACTTGACGCTCGATAAAATCTCAAATCTTATACGGATAATCAAAAAAGGATCACATTCTATCAACAGTGGTTCTGAAGAACTAAAAATTCATATTGAAAATTCCGCCGCATCGTTTAATCAGATTGACACCACGGTAAAAAACATACAGCAACAAAATACGGCACAGACACAGATTATTACCAAGACAATAACTTCGGTTGACACTCTCGGGAAAAACATAGAAGAACTGAAGGAAGATGTGATCATGCAGGCGGCCAGTATCGAAGAATCATCTTCAGCTGTGGAACAAATGATTTCGAATATTTCATCAGTCACAAAAACGCTTGAACTGAATGCAGGAAGTATGGATCAGCTTTCCCGCTCATCAAATGAAAGCAGAGATGAATTAGTAATCGTTTCAGATACTATCAGAAAAGTTGCAGAAGAATCGGAAACATTGCTTGATGTCAGTTCTATAATAGAAAATATTGCCGAACAGACAAATCTGCTCGCCATGAATGCCGCCATTGAAGCAGCACATGCAGGCGAATTCGGAAAAGGATTTGCCGTTGTCGCCGACGAAATACGAAAACTCGCAGAAACATCAGGAGCAGAATCAAAAAATATATCAGCATCTTTACTTAAAATAAAAACTTCAATGGGAGAGGTCAACAATTCCGCAACCTCGATGCTTGAAAAATTCGAACAGATAGATACCGGCATGAAAGATGTTTCATTAAAAGAAACAGCAATAAAAGATGCAATGACGGAACAGTCGAACGGAAGCAAAGAAATATTGAAGGCTGTCGGTAATTTGAAAGATGTTTCAGAGAATCTCAAAACGAAAGCACATGCAATGCAGGAATTCGGGACATCCGTGATGCAGGAAAATAAAAATCTTGAAATACTCACTGCACAGGTAGCAGGCGGAATCGGAGAAATCAGTGCAGGAGCAACTTCATTTGCACAGGCAAATCATAAGATAAACGAATTAAGCAGCAAAAACACGAAAAGCGTGGAAGAATTAAATCGCCATGTCAACACATTTATCATAGATGATAACTAACTAAAATCTGCCTGTTCCATCATAGCTGCATACGGACACAAACGCGTCAGCCAAGCAGCCCTGCAAGCAGGGCTTTCAGATTTTCGTCATATTCCGGTAACGCGCCATTATGGGAGACGACATAATCGGCCAACGTCGTACCAACATTCAGTGCAGTCTGAACAGATTTTCCGCGGACAAACGCAGAAAGGAAACCTGCTGAAAAACTGTCGCCGGCACCAACAGTATCGATTACCGGAACAGGGGAAGGCTGCTGTTCAAAAACAGAGCCATTAAAATATGCTGCAGGACCTTCTTTTCCCCGGGTCACGATTATTCCTTTCATTTCATATTTTTTTATGAGCCAGTTTATAAATTCGCTGTCTGACGAACCGGTTCTGTCAAATATACGGGCAAGTACAGGAACTTCCTCATCATTCATTTTAAGAATATCAGTATAACCAAGCGAATCCCGTATAATATCCGCGTTATAAAATTCTTTGCGGATATTCACATCAAAAAAAACAGTATCCGCCCTTATTCCAGAAAGCAGCTTTCGCAGTGTGTTACGGCTTGTCTCGGAACGCTGGGCAAGAGAGCCGAAGATAAACAGGTTCCAGTGTTCGGCACAGAATTTCTGAACGACTGCATCCGGAAGTTCGATTAAATCCCATGCACACGGAAAATTAAATTCATAGGAAGGAATGCCGTCTTTAAGAACGACCCTGGAATAGCCGGTCTCTGCTGCATCAAGCAGTTGTAAATAATCCGTTGCAATATGTTCATTTTTTATGATTGAAAAAGCTTCGTTTCCAAGATCGTCTTTTCCAAGTGCAGAAACAATGGAAGCCTGTACACCCAAACGATTCAAATTTCCGGCACAGTTAAGCGGTGCTCCACCGAGACATTTTTTTTCGGGAAGAATATCCCATAATATCTCGCCAAACGCTGCCGCCCTAAAATTATCAGACATCGTAACCTCCATCAGTTGTGTTCATTTTTTCCACGGATAAACATGAATAAAGCCATAGCTATAATCAGTAAACATCCTGCAATACTTAGAATATCAGGTACTTGTCCGAATACAACAAACCCAAGTAAAGCCGAAAAAAGAATTTGCGAATAATCATAAATTGAAATTTCTTTTGCTGGTGCAGCAAAATATGCAGCCGTAACACTAAATTGTCCTCCCGCTGCAGCTGCACCGGACAACAGAAGCGCAACCAGCTGCATCTCTGTCATCGGAACAAAATTATAAAACATATACGGAACAGCTGCAAGACAGGAGAATGCAGAAAAAAACACAATTATGAATTTACCATTCATTTTCATATTCCCGAGCTTTCTGACACAGGAATAAGCAAAACCCGCTCCCATTCCACCGAGAAAACCAGCGGCAGCAGGAAGCGATTTTGAAAAATCAAAAGCAGGTTTTGCAACGAGCATTGCCCCGGCGAAAGCACCAACAAGTGCAATAATCTGAAACGGTCGTATTTTTTCTTTCAGGAGAAAAAAGCTGAACAGAATCGCAAAAAAAGGAGCCATCTTATTGAGCATCGCCGCATCAGAAAGAAAGAGATGATCTACTGCGTAGAAATTTCCAAAGATACCGACAGTTCCTGCAATCGCACGAAAAAATAAAAATTTAAGGGAGCCTTTCGGCAACGAAACTTTTTCTCCGCTTTTTACAAGAATGACAAATGAAACCGAAAACGCAACAATATTTCTAAAAAAAGTCTTTTCAATAAAAGGAATATCACCAGCCAGGTGAACAAACATTCCCATCAGGGAAAAACAGAATGCCGCAGCAAGAATGCACGTAATTCCCCTCTGTCGCCCGCTTATTTTTAACATCTGTATAAGTTTATACTCTTTCAGGATAAAAAACAATCAGCAGCCGTACTGCTTTTTTTTCTTTTTGTTATTGACATATGTCACTTAATAGGTTATCTTGTTATTGACATATGCCAATAACAAGATAACCAGGGGGTCTTTATGATTATAGCAATTCCAGCGGACGAACGTAACGAAAATACAACGGTCTGCATGTCCTACGGACGATGTCCTTTTTATATGCTGTACGATACTGACAAAAAAAACAGTATATTTCTAGAAAACTCTGCTGCACAGGACCCCGGAGGAGCAGGAATAAAAGCATCCCAGTTACTTGTCGACAAAAATGTGGCTGTTGTGCTTACTCCCCGCTGTGGGGAAAATGCGGCAAAAGTGCTGAATCAGGCAGCCGTAAAAATCTACAAAACGGTACAAAATTCTGCAAAAGATTGCATCAAAGCCTTTGAAGCAGGAAAACTTTCCTTACTTACAACTATTCATCCCGGATTCCATGGACAACACTGATGACGATTGCTGTCTTAAGCGGTAAAGGCGGTACCGGAAAAACATTTGTTTCAGTCAATCTTGCCGTAAATTCAAAAAATGCAGTATATCTCGACTGTGATGTTGAAGAACCGGATGGACATATATTTTTCAAACCGGAACATTCTGAAACAGAAGCTGTCTTTAAAACTTTTCCGGTCTTTAATGAAGAAAAATGTACGGCCTGCAGAAAGTGTGTTGAATTTTGTGCATTTAATGCGTTGGCCTTCATCGGTAAAAAACCGATGCTGTTTCAGGAAGTCTGTCATGATTGCGGAGGATGTGAACTTGTCTGCCCGGAGAAAGCCGTATCGTTAAAAAAACTTTCGACAGGGTCCGTTTCATGGGGGGTACACCAGACCGCAGATAAAACTTCTTCAACCGGTACAGGCAAAACAATTGCAGTCGGTGGAATGCTTAATATCGGAGAAGCGTCCGGTGTACCAGTCATAAAAGCAGTTCTTGACAAAGGAACAGAAATTCTCGCACAGACCGAAAAACCGGATATCGAAACAGATGTCCCCGACAGTACCTCCCGGGAAAAAAAAGAAAACCCGATTACCGGAAACCTCATTATAGATTGTCCGCCGGGAAGTTCGTGCGCTGTCATGGAAAGTATCAGAAATGCAGAATTTTGTATTCTGGTTACAGAACCGACACCGTTCGGACTGCACAACATGAACATGGTATATCGGCTCGTCACGCTGATGGGAAAGAAATGCGGCGTAATCATCAATAAGGCGGATAGTAATACTTTAATAGAAGATTTCTGCAAAAAAAAGAAACTGCCTGTTCTGGCACGCATACCGTTCAGCAGGGAAATAGCCCGGGCAAACGGAGCTGGAAATATTCTGTCGGAAACAAAACCCGAATACAAAATGATTTTCAAAAATATACTAGGCAGTCTGCAGGAGGTTCTTCAATGAAAAAACTCCTTATTCTAAGCGGAAAAGGCGGCACGGGAAAAACAACGACAGCTGCGGCTTTTATAGATTTTGCAAAAGCAGATATTTTTGCCGACTGCGATGTTGATGCACCAAATCTTCATCTTGTCACCGGATTTGCTGATGCAACGGACGAAAATCATTGTATAACAAATGATTTCATCGGATCAAAAAAAGCTGTTATTGATGCCGCTAAATGTACCGGTTGCGGAAAGTGCGTTGAACATTGCAAATTTGATGCGGTATCGCTTGTACAATCCGGTAAAAAGAAACGAGCCGTTGTCAATGAAATGAGTTGTGAGGGATGCAAAGTCTGTGCGCTTATCTGCCCCGCAACTGCTATTTCAATGCAGGATGACAAAGCAGGGATTGTCAAGCTTTATAAAAACAAAAAATATTTTGCAACTGCCGAATTAAAAATGGGCAGAGGAACTTCGGGAAAGCTCGTATCACTTGTTAAACAGACGCTCCATACTGCTGTCGAAGAACATTGGGATTCGCTGGAAAACAAAGAAATAGAAATTATCGACGGGTCGCCCGGTATCGGATGCCCGGTTATCTCTTCAGTTGGAGGAATGGACTTTGTACTCGTCGTAACAGAGCCCTCTCTTTCTGGAATCAGTGACATGAAAAGAGTCCTTAAAACAATACAGTATTTCGGTGTAAAAACGGCGGTTTGCGTCAACAAAGCTGATACCTGCAAAGAAAACACAAAGACTATAAAAAAATACTGCAGAAAAAATGGAATTCCGTTCGCAGGAACTATTCCATATGACCAACACGTCATAGAAGCAGTAGATAATATGGGAAGCATAGCGGGAACAGAAAGCAGAGCCCGGAAGGCATTACTATCTGTTTATAAAAAAGTAACAAAATTAATGGCTGCATCATAGCACCAGAATTCAAATTTACTATCCCCACGGGATAGACAGGAGAACACAGTATGAAAATCGTAGTACCTACAGACGGAAAGAAAGTCGCACAACACTTTGGACATTGTCCTTCTTTCACCTTTTTTGATGTGGACGACAATAAAATTACTGACGAAGAGACAGTTGTAAATCCGGGTCATAAACCGGGTTTTCTTCCCAATTTTCTCGGCGATAAAGGCGCAACCGTTATTATCGCAGGAGGTATGGGCGGCGGTGCCGTCGATATCTTCAATGAACGGAAAATCGAGGTAGTTATGGGAGCTTCAGGCGATGCAAAAGCTGCAGTAGAATCTTATCTGGCTGGAAATCTCAAATCCAGTGGTTCTATCTGTCATGATCATGCATTTCACGACGAAAACTGCGACCACTAAAATTCTTCGTAGCCTGAAATAGGCCAGGGCTCACGCAGTAAATACAGTTCGCGCTCCAGTAGAATACCGTCGCGAACAGGATAGTCGTACCCCCTGCTTGCATTGATACACTGAGAAATAAAATGAGCTCCCCTGTCTATTGAAACGGGGAGACTTTCTCCTTCTAAAAGACATCCGATCATGACACTTGCAAAAACATCGCCTGTACCAGGATAGTTGGCGGGAAGATGTTTGTATGATACTTTCCAGCATACATCACAATCGCGTTGATAGGCGGCAGTAAAAATTTGATTCTTCTCGTTTTCGACACCGGTAATAACAACTGTCGCAGGCCCCAGATTAGAAAGAAATTTCAGCCGTTCTTTGAGTTGCGGCATCGTTATCATAATGTCCGGATCTTCGTCTAAAAGCAGAGCGGATTCCGTATAATTCGGTACGATTATATCAGCTTTTTTCAATAACTTTTGCATACTCGGTATCATCTGCGGCGTAATGGAATTGTAAAGTTTCCCGTAATCTCCCATAACAGGATCAACGACAACAAGAGTTTTCGACGTTCTAAAGGTATCAATCATATCGGAAACAATCAGAGCCTGTTTCGGAGAACCGAGGAAACCGGAATATATACAATCAAAATCAAGTTTCAGTTTCTTCCAATGAGCAAAAAATGATGGAAGAGAATCAGTTAAATCGGTAAACGAATAATCGCTAAAACCGCCGGAATGGGTAGAAAGAACAGCTGTTGGTGCCGGACAGACTTGATACCCCATCGCAGAAAGCGTTGGAATAATAACTGTCAAAGACGCCCTTCCAAATCCTGATAAATCATGTAGAGCAGCTATTCTTTTTACATTTGGCTTCATTCGTAAACCTCGTTATTTTGATAATTCTTTATGTGCCTTCACCAGTACCTACAACAGGCTTATAATCATTCATTTAGTTCGCACGATAGGTTACAATACCAGCGAAATCTGTTGCCGTAACATGTTTATCGTTATTTAGCCGTCTGAAAATTTTTTCTACTGTAGCGGGCGTATGCTGCTCCCCATCATATAACCGGGCACCAGCGGAACCACGTGATGAAAGAAAACTCTCTATTTCAAACCTGTTCATCGGATGTCTGGATATAATACTTTTGAGTGCTTCATAATCATCCTGTATATCGCTGGAAAACTTGCCCTCAGAGAGGAAGTCAATCGCTGTTCCGTCGAGAATCTCGGCGGCTCTCGCCGCAGTCTCCTTAGACACGGGAACTACGTAGTCTTCAGCCGGTGGCCGGATCGGTGTATTTATATACAGGCGGTCATGCCGAACCTTTCCAGCTAGAAAAGACAGTTTTTGTAATGCATCATCCGATGTGTTCTCTGTATCGACTAGCATTATTTCAAGCCAGAGCTGACCGCTATACTCTTTTGAAAATTGAACAAGCCCTTCAAAGACGTCGTCAAAATCAAGTTTGCCGTACGGCCGGTCAATTTTCTTCCATGAAGCTACATCAAATCCATCCATCGACGGCAAAACGATATCCGCCTTTATACAATCATTCCGGACGTTTTCATCATAAAACAATGCGGCATTCGTTATAACAACGACCGGTTTATCTGTCAAACTTTTGATTCCGTCAATCAAATCTCCCAGACCAAGATAAAGAGTCGGTTCTCCTTCGCCGACGATGCTTATAACATCAAAAGAAACAGAGGCGGCAAGTACCTGTGCAACTTCAGAAATAATTTCTTCTACCGGATAAAAAAGCTGGCGAGTATTTGTCATTTTATTTGTTCTACCCAACTGACAATAGATACAAGAATAATTACACGTTTTTTCTGGGATAGGGCTTACCCCGAGAGACCGACCAAGCCGTCGTGACGGAACCGGTCCAAAAACATGTTTATACTCTACCATTTTGTATTACCTCCTAATCTTCCTTATATATAAAAACAGAACAGGGCGTTTAAAAGCAATAACCTTTTTTACACTCCGTTCTGTTTCGTATTCTAAGTATTCACCGTAATATAATCAACCTGATAGCGATACGCAAACCAGTGTATCGGGTAAAACGCTGCCTGTTTTCAGACTATGGATGCGCCACCGTCAACTACAATTAACTGTCCCTGAACATAGCTCGATGCATCGCTTGAGAGGTACAATATAGTCCCGTTCAGTTCTCCCCGACGGCCGGGACGGCTGCTCGGATTAAGCCTGCTATACCCATCAAGATATTCCTTCGATTTAAATAAAGTTCCGGCTGTCATTTCCGATTCAAAGAGCCCCGGTCCGACAGCGTTCACGGTAATGCCGTACTGTGCATACGAAGCAGCCATTCCCATAGTAAGTCCTTTTACAGCAGCCTTTGAAGCATTATAGGAATGACGGACAAAAATATCGTCTTTATCTGCAACAATAGCATTTACCGACGCGATATTGACTATTTTTCCGTAGTTCCGTTTTTTCATCCCGGGTACAATATATTTCGAAAGGAAAAACTGCCCGCGTACGTTCGTATCAAACGCTTTATCCCATTGTTCCTGCGTCATTGTCTCAACGCTGCCGTGTACTGCAACTCCGGCGTCATTCAGTAAAATGTCTATTTTACCAAATTCTTTTAAAACCAATTCTACCGCAGCTTTTACACTTCGTTCATCAGTAACATCACAGGCAACAGCTATAACTCTGCGCCCCGTTTTCTTTGCTATCTCATCCCTGACTGTTTCAAGTTTTTCAATTCTACGAGCCAATAACGCAATATCGGCTCCTGCCTCTGCATACGCTAAAGCTGCATCAGCTCCGAGGCCGCTGGAAGCCCCTGAAACAACAGCCGTTTTACCCGTTAAATCAAATATATTTTTCATAGAACTCCTCCTGTATACATTACGTACCGCTTCTTGACATACGTTGTTAGTAAGCGATATCTAACTTATATTTCCTACTGAAAATATAAGTAATTGTATAACAAAAGGCAAACTTTTCTGCTGAAAAAAATCAGTCTGACTGTTTAACCCAGATAAACCGTTTTGTGTCAAAACCGTATGCCTGGGCAGTCTTCAAATAATCGTTTTTTACTGCTTCGGGAATCATCTTTTCGCGGGAGAGTATCCATAGATAATCTGTATTTTTTCCAGCGACAAGTGCATACCGGTAGTTGGAATCCAGCCTTATAATAGTATAATCTCCATAAAACGGACCGAAGAAAGAAACTTCCAATGCTCCGTTTACTTTATCTGTTCTGAATCTGGCATGCCCTGTTGCCTCTTTCCATTCATGCGTCTTATAGTTAAAGCCCCTGTTAGTAACTTTTATACCACCTTTGCCATCAAGCTGATAATGCGCCGTTGTTTGTTCAAGATTTTTTTCAAACCGGAAATCGAAACGGGCTATTTCATACCAGGTTCCAACATACTTTTCACTATCGAACATTGACACCGGTTCAAATTCTTTTTGTGAAGCACAGCCGGTAAACAGACAAAAAAATAGTAGAGCCGTTCCGCTCAGAAAAAAATATTTTCTCATATACATCCTCCAGAGATTGTTTTCATAACGGGCGCTTCCGCGATCTTTCTGTACTATAACTTTATCCGGACAAAATTTCCGGACTTACGACTAAAACGGAATACCGTCGGAATCACCGTCGCTATCGGCAACAGCATGCTGAAAAAAATCGACGGCAATGGGAGCAAAAAAAACTAACGAATATAAAATAATACGTATATGAGGCTGTAGTTCGAAAAACGGCAATGCAAAAGCTACCGGTACAAAGATCAGTGCAGTATAATTTTCTCCCCGCCAAATATGTTTTTTTTCATGAATAAATATACGCTGAATAAGAACACAAAGCAGAAGAATTAACGACATGGACAAACCAAGCAGCAGAGACAAATTTCCATCATGTACATGTCGCGTCATCCGGTATAAAACGATGGTACGTGAAATACCGGCTCCTACAAAACTGACCGCAATGGTGAGCGGAAGATGAAGGACAAGATATAATAAGAAAAAATTCATTCCCGGTTTTACCGATTTTTCATCGATAGCGCGGTAGTAAAGCGCCAGCATGCTGCAGGCTGTAAGTAAAGAACCGAAAATGAGCAGATACGCATCAAGATTCAAAAGGCCCTGCTCCGATAAACCACTCACGATGACTGTCATAATTTCGCCTATAACGATAATCGTCATCCTTGCAAATCTTGAACGGAGTGATGTAGTCAGTGAATAGGAAACAGAATGTTCTGCAATCGAACGATAGCAGGCAGCCCGCTCGGCAGGAACTTTTTTTCCACAGGTTTTCAGCCGCACTTTATAGACAATATAAATAACAAGCGGAGCCGACATGCCAACGATGAGAGATACCAGCCAGAATATATACTTTAAAGGTGTTCTGAAGAAGAACGACATGATAAAAATTAAAAGAGAAATCAACAGCATAAAAGAAGAAGGTTTTGACTCCAGATATGCAGAGTCAACAATTCCCGTATACCACCACAAGTAGGTTATAACTCCCTGCAGACCGACATATGATAACGAGAATGGAACGCTGTTGCCGGTAAATGCATAACCGGAGAAAACAGCCATTCCCGTAACAAAAAACATTTGCAAAAAAGTAAAAAAACTGTCGCGGATACCATTAGTTCCGTGTATATCCTGATAAAGCGTTCCGTTGAGCCAGCTCCACCACCCGAGGGCAAACATACAGACATGGATAAAAATTCCCGGCATACTAATATTCTGTGAGAGTTGAAACGATAATTTCATAAAATAGGCAGAATATCCCAAATCACAGAATAACTCCAGAAAAGTTACCCGTCTGTTATCAATAATATCTGATGCACTGCGGGGGCCTTCCCAGGCTTGTAATATATGATGCTTCAGCAACACAATTCATCTCCTTTTTTTCAGTATAGTAAGAATACCTATTGTATGCAAATTACCTTTTTTTATACAACGTTGTAGATACATTTTACAGTTTTAGGGTAATTTTCTCATATCTTTGGATATTTTATAGCAAAATCAGGCAAATTTTGTTGTATATACATATTTTCTTTTGTTTTTTTTGTTGACAAAATAAAGAATTTGCGGTTACGATTGTTATGTTATGTGTTCCTAAACTAAAAAAGTAAAGTTCCTAAACTCTGCGGAGAGAGGATAGTCGCTTATGAAACACAAAACTGATGTCCAAGGTTCAATCTTTGACACCGTAACGAAACAGATAATCGCATATGAGCCGGGTGATGTACTGGCTGTTTCTGAGATCATTGCAGATCTCGAAAAATTGTCTGACACCCTTCAGACTAATAAATATGGGAAACTGATCTGTACAAGGCTTATAGAAATGAGCCGGCAGGAACTTTCCGACAGCTGGGGCAAATTTGTATCTGATTTTTCGCTGGGGCTTGATTTACTGAGAGATGCAGAAGAAAGCAGCGGGACGCTGCCTGAATGGAAAAGCAAACGGATACAGGAATGGATCTCCGGCAATACGGACTCCACGACTTCCGCGGCGAAACCGGAATCCGTTTCGTCTGTAAAAACAGGGTTCGTACCACCGGCAAAAGATTTTTCGCCGGAAGATTTTTCTCAAATCGATCCGGAGCAGCTCAACCTTTTCATTAGTGATTGTGAAGAACGGTGCTCGCGTGCGCAGGAACTTATTCTGGAACTTGAGGAAGAACCTTCTAACCAGGATGCAGTAAAAGAACTCTTCAGAATATTCCATACAATAAAAGGTGAATGCGGATTTTTAAAACTTTCAAGACTCGGGTATCTTTCACATAATGGAGAAACACTACTTGATCTGATCAGGTCTGAAAAATTGTCCGTTAACCAGCATATAGTAGATTCACTGCTGAAAGGGCTCGATATAGCTCATGAACTTGTGGATGATCTTAAAACGGGATCTTTTGATGAGTATCTGCAAGTTCCTGTAAATGAATTTATTAACGGATTCCCGTTACTCTCGGAAAATTCAGATGCCGGTCCGGAAGCGGAGAAAAAACCGGCAGCCGAACAAAATTCCGGTTCGCACTGCAGCACTTCAGCTGCAGAAAAACAGCCGGAACTTCCGGATAAAATAAACGTCGTACCTTCTGAAGAAGCTCAAAACGAAAAGACAGAAAAAAAAGTACGCACAGAGGCTGAAGATTCATTCATAAAAGTAAAAACCGGGAAAGTCAATTATCTGGTCGACATGATTGGAGAACTGCTTATCTCTCTCGGGCAGACTCGTGAAAATTCCGGAGATCTTACACAAATACGAAAAATTGCACGGACGCTGCAGTATGCAGGAATGCAGCTCAGGACTGAAAGTGTACATACCTTGTTCGGAACAATTAAACGAATTATCCGTGACACGGCAAATAAGGTCGGAAGACAAATTCATACAGAATTTATTGGTGATGACCTTGAAATAGACCGGACCCTTATAGAATCCCTCGAAGAACCGCTTATGCATCTCGTACGGAACTCCATTGATCACGGTATAGAGCCGCCAGATGAACGGCTTGCTGCCGGAAAACCGGTAGAGGGAACCGTCCGGATTGCCGCAGAACGGAGAGGCAACAACATCGTTATTTCCGTAGGCGACGATGGGCGGGGCCTCAATCGTGAGCAGATTCTGAAAAAAGCAGTCCAAAAAGGACTGATACGAAAAGAAGATATACCCGATATGAGCGATACTGCTGTCTACAATCTTATATTTATTTCAGGTTTTTCAACAAACGAAACAGTCAGCCTTATATCAGGCCGGGGTGTCGGCATGGATATAGTCAAGCAGGCGGTAACTAACGCAAAAGGGCATATTCTGACACAAAGTATTCCCGGAAAAGGCACAACATTTTCATTGTTCTTTCCGCTCAGTACGGCAATTATAGACGGGATGACCGTCCAGACAGGCGAAAATATTTTTATAATTCCTATAGTATCAATAATTGAATCTCTTAAACTGGATGAAAAACATGTACACAGAGTGGCCGCCGATGTCAGTGTACTTGAACTACGTGGTGAAATGATTCCCATAATCAGTCTGGCTGAGGTCTTCGGAATTCACCTTCAGGGAAACGATACTATCGTCACTATTGTCGAAAACGTGACGAAAGAGCGGTTTGCCATCGCAAGTGAAAGAATTCTGTCTAAACGGGAAGTCGTTATAAAAAATCTCGGTCCCTGTTTTAAAGATTTAAAGGGGATCAGTTCAGGTACCGTTCTCTCGGGCGGTACGATAGGACTGGTTCTCGATATAGATCAGGTAATTGAACTCGGAAAGGAAATGCTGATTCCAGAGGAGATTTCACATGAATACTAGGTCCCCGTCGAACGTGATCATCTTTCGTACCGGCAGACTTTGGACTGCTTTATTTATTTTTTCCTTTCTTATTGCAGCCGGACTTTTTATAGTCACGACAAACAAAAATCTTCCGGTCACAGCCCTGTACGCAACGGCGGTACTGCTGCCACAAATCTTTTTTGCGGTTATTTCATTTCGGCGTATAAAAAAATACTGTACGGAACAACAAAATAAACAGGATCAGCAGCAAGTTGCAAGTTATGAGCAAGAAGCAGCCGATACGGAAGACCAAACGGAAGACCAGCAGGTTCCTCAAGTACAATCAGAACTTGCCGCTGCAGAAAAAAATATTGCAATCAGATCACAACTCATCCGCTCAGTCTCACGGGAATTATGCAGTTCCATATCAGAAAGTCTCAGTTCAACCACGGAACCTATATCGGCAGAGCTGCTCAGCATACGGAAAACGAGCGAAAATTTTCTTGCAGGGATACGGATGTACGACGAAGAAATACGTAACAGAACCGCACTTACACAGGTAAGAAGTGAAAGCGATCTGTTCAATAAAGACCTTGAAGGACTTTCCCAGACCGTTGAAAACGTCTTTTCCACACTGGATAACCGAATATCAAAATTAAAAACGGTTTCAGCACACATAGGAGATATAGCAGGTGATATTAGTGAAATATCCGAAAAAGTACGGATATTGTCTTTCAATGCATCTATAGAAGCTGCCCGTGCAGGAAGTGCAGGGAGCGGATTCAGAATAATTGCGGGAGAAATCAAAAAACTGTCTGCAGATACGGAAGCCCGATTAGTCGAAATCGGTACAACATTAAAGGAAACAAAAACAATATTCGATAACATTGGAAGCGGATTATCAGAGAACAGAATAAAAATGCTTGAAGTCGTGACCGAACGTAAAAACGGATTTGGCACATTCGAACAGCTCATTGAGGGATACTATCCCCGGCTGGAGCAGATGTATACCGGTGTAACAGATGTCATTGCGTCTCTTTCGAAAAGTATGGACGTTATTTCACCAGTTGTACAGCTTCATGAAATCACCAGCCAGGAAATCGGTAATTTATATATGGTGGCGGATGATTTTTGCGACTATATAGATCAAACACTTGCTGAAAAATACCCTGATACGGTACTCACGCCAGAAGCCGGGGATGCTCAATCCATTGCCGTAGAAATAAGAAAAAGGCTTACTACAAAAGACGAACTTCGTGCTCTGGAACGCGGCATCCAGGCGGCAGTTCCTGAAGTCAATGTAAATCTTGGTATTAACGATACGGAAATTGAATTTTTTTAAGAATCTGGGCATGGAGGCTGAACATGAAAAAAATAATGGTAGTTGATGATTCTGCAACTATCCGCAACATTATCAAAAACGGTCTTGTCTCTGAATTTGAAGTATGTGAGGCTGAAGACGGCGCCAAAGCGTTACAGGCCATTCCGGAGTCCGGTACTATTTCCCTTTTTCTGCTCGACGTCAATATGCCGAATATGGACGGACTTACACTGCTGAAGCACATACGGGAACTCGACAATTATAAGAAAACGCCGATTCTTATGCTTACAACCGAGACAAAAGAAGAATTCCGCAGTACAGCAAAAAATGCGGGAGCAAATGGCTGGATTGTCAAACCCTGTGAACCGGACAAACTACTGGAAGCAGTAAAGCGTATTCTGGGAATTTGACAAAGATTTTCCGACAGGTACAAGGAGGTATAAATATGGAAATGACGAAGCGCAAGCTGCTTAATGGTGCGCGCTTTCTCAGTTTTACGGTGGATAACGAAGATTACTGCATGGATATTCTGAGAGTAAAAGAACTTATGGGAATAACTAAAATTACTCCGTTACCCCGAACACCGGAGTTTATACGGGGCATCATCAATCTCCGCGGACAAATTATTCCTGTTATTGATCTCAGGTTAAAATTTGGTCTTGAATTCAGAGAGTATACAAAACGTACCAGCATCATTGTAGTCGAAGTTAACTATAATGAAGAAAATATGCTCATGGGTCTCGTCGTAGATTCCATTCAGGAAGTGATCAATATTCCCGACGACAAACTGTCAAAAATACCCTATATCAATGCCAGAATAAAAAGCGAATACATTAAAGGGATTGCCGATACGCCCGACGGGATGAAAATAGTTCTGGATGTACTAAAGGTACTGAGTGATGAAGAGCTTGCTGCGGTAAAGCAGACTGCTGCAATAAAAGAAGAACAGAAAACGTGATTTTACACCACACGGAGGATACGTAAATGAAAAAGAAAGCTGGAATCGGATTCCGGATCATAGCCATGGCGATTGTACTTTCCATTGTTGCAGCGGTAATAGGATTTATCGGATTATATACAACCCTGGCAACACGGTCTTTGGCCGAAGCGATGTATCAAAAAGATCTTCTGCGGGTAAACTATGCAGATACGATGGAAAATTATGTCCAGGCGAGCCTTGTTTCGTTACTGGCAGCCAATCGTCCGGGAAAATCAAAAGAAGAGGTTACAACATATCAACAGACATTTACAGAACAATGTGAAGCTTTCGAAACAGCTCTGAAAAAATATGAAGGAACCAATATCCGTTCTGATGAAAAGAAACAGCTTCTTCGGGAAGTACAAGACGGGGCAAATGAATTTATAACTAAAAGTCCGGCAATGTTTGAGTATACATTAAAAGGAGATCTCGACAGCGCCAACAAATATATTGATACAGTTATAGCCCCCATAGCCAAGAATAAACTGAACCCTCCGGTAGAAAAGCTGGTAAACATACAGATCGCAGATGCGGAAACCGCCTATGCCGATTCCGTCCGTATATCATCTCTTGCCGTCATGTTCATTATTGTTGCAATCCTTGTGGGTCTTGCGCTTTCACTGACGCTCAGTATTGTCATAACCCGCGGAATCACGAAACCTGTATCGAAAATTGTCGGGAACCTATCTGACAGTTCAAGTCAGATCGCTATTTCGAGTACGCAACTCTCTGGTTCGTCGCAGGAAATTGCCAACGGTGCCCAGGAACAGGCTGCCAGTATAGAAGAAACAACGTCGTCTATGGAAGAACTTTCTTCCATGGTCAAGCAGAATCTTGGAAATACCAGAGAAGCAAGCCTGCTTTCTGAAAAAGCGACAGAAGCGAGCCAGAACGGATTCGACCGGATGTCGGAAATGCTGTCTGCAATGACGGGAATTTCAAAGTCAACAGAGGATATCAGAAATGTCATTGATGTCATAGACGATATTGCTTTCCAAACGAATATGCTGGCACTCAATGCCGCCGTCGAAGCAGCACGGGCAGGTGAAGCAGGAATGGGATTTGCTGTAGTAGCGGACG
>JALCCK010000005.1 GCA_022640795.1 Treponema sp. | reverse complement strand
CGCGGGATTCATTATAGCATTTCTCAAAATTCATCTGTTTCCCAATTTATTATTTTATAATTTGGCGGCGTTAGCCGTCAAGCTAACATTTGCTTAACCTGTAATTCTGGTCCGCGCAGCGGATTGGCGCGTTTTGTGCGTTAAAGAGCGAAGCGATAGCACAAAATGTGACAAAGGAATTATCAGGTTGAAGCAGTTGTTAGCCGTATAGCAAACTACAAAATTGTTTTTTTAATTTCTCCGTCCTCTGAATAATAAATTGATTCTATTTGATAGTCTTCATTATCATTATCGATTAAAAATACGTATTCTTTTCTACTTCTATTTTTATCACTGTCTTCAAACAAAGATGTCCTATCTTCAAAAATAAAAATATATTTTTTGGGTTGATATGCTTTAGGTATCCATAGCAAAGTATTATCTATAAGATTTCTGGAATAATACTCTACGGGATCTTTCATAATTTTTATTAAATTTTCATCATTTATTTTTTTATTATTGATAACTATTGTATTCAACAACCTAATTTGTAATTGTGTACTTTCAATATAAATATTTTCAATGTAGTTAAAGATTTCATCATTTACATATTTTACCATAGAATATTTATTGTTTTCTGGATCAAAATTGATATTTACAATTCCTGGTATTTTTCTTTCTATATTAACCTGTGTCTTATTTTCATATTCATAGTTCCATGAAAAATATTGTTTTGAGCCTTCGTTATAGGTGTAATATGCAAATGAATGATAATCCATTTCAGATAATGGAGTGTACAAATCCTGAGAAGTAACATTATCATCATTTATCGAATAAAACACAATATTTTTCCCTTCATAAGTTCCATCAGAAGAGATTAAAAAAAATCCATAATATCCACACTTTTTTATTTGAACGAAATGTCGTGTTTGTCCATATCCAACAATATCGCCTAGATTTTTTGCATTTTTATTCTTTACTTCAATTATTTGAAAGTATCCATTTTGGAAAAATGGTTTCATTATTAATTCGTCATTATTTTTAATATTCCAAAGCTCACCTTTATATAATGCTATATATGTAATATTACCTTTTGTATAAAAGTCATAATTACATAAAACTTGGTTATTCGTAATTGATTCAAGAATTACTTTTCTGATAAATGGATTATCTATACTTTTTTCATTTATAAATCCAGTTGCCTTGGATAAAGTATCAAGCAAATTTTTTACCATTAAATAGTTTTTTGTTTCCTTATATTTATCAAGCATTGAATAAGCAATTGATAATTGTTTATTAAACCCAGATCTTTTCCTATTATCAAACAACCATAAGTTACCAAATGCCATATGGGTTGATAAAAAATAATTACTAAACTCTTGAGGATACAGTTCATTTTTATACCCTAAAACAATACACTGTAAAAGTGTATTATCATATTTATTAAACACACCTGTTAATATATTATATTGTAACATTCTTAAGAAACGATCAGGACTTACACCCCAATCATTATTAAAAAAAACTTTTAAACATGTTTCTTCATCAGTGTTTAATTCTTTTAAATATTTAACCTCTGGAATATTTACATATTTAACGACGTCTGGATATTGATCAATATATTCATATAGCTCTGTTAAATTACTATTATAAGCACGTGTTATCAATCCATTAACCAGACATGTTTTTAATGTGTCTGTGTCTGTTAATTCATTATTATCGGAGATAATTTTAATTAACCTCTGCAGAGAATTTTCATTTGATTCTTGACCATATTCCCTTTGACCATACCAAAACAGTATATCTTTTTTATCAGACAAACTATACTGGCTAAAATACTTATCAATTAGTTCGTTAGATTTAGCTTTGTCATTATCCACAAGCGCTAATAAAGTTTGTGTATAGTGTAAATTATTATTAATCTTTCTTTTATCATTACGTATATTTGTAATAAGTTGATTTGCAATTGGAAAAAGTGTGAATATTAAAAAAATAATTATGCTAAAAAAGAAAGAATAAATCCCAACTTTCGAAGGGATGCTATATTTTTTGAATTTTTTAAACATATTTTTGATCATTATAATTACCTTATTGATATAAATGATTGATTTCTAAAAAAATTTTGCGCCGGAGGCGTCCGGCTAACATTTGCTTGAGCTGCATTTTCGCGCCGCGAAGCGGCTTGGCGCAATTTTTGCACCAAGAGCGAAGCGATGCAAAAATTGTGACAAAGAAAATGTCCGCTCGAAGCAGTTGTTAGAATATTATCATTCCCTACTTTATCAGTACTTATTTTTGATACTATCAAAACAATATTATTTTTTATTATTTTTTTTAGGTTCTATTGATTTTTTATCAAATTATTTGTATAGTCAATTAAATTTTGTGCGTATAATTGATCAGCACGAGTTCCTAACAGGACTCGTGCTTTTTTTTATTCTTTTGAACAAACTAAAAAGGAGACTAAACATGGATTTTTACATGAAATTACCAAGAAACAAAAATGAATTTGCACTTTTTTTAGCTGTAATATCAATAATTTCTGTAAACATTATCGCACCACTAATAACTTTTTTTGAAAGAGATTTTACCTTTAAGACATGGTTGAGTGTATTAAAAGTAATTCCATTTATCTGGATCAGTGTGATTTGCTTAGTTTTATTAACACATAAGTTTGCAGACTTTTTAACAAAACGTATTGTCAATAAATCAGATAGTTTTAATGCACACATAATTGTTAATACTTTATGCAGTGTTTTTATTATGTCTCTTTTTTTAACAGTTATTGGTTCTTGGATAGGAACAAAATCAATATCAATAGAACCTATTAAAATGTTCTTTCATAAATGGCCAAGAAATTTCACAATTTCTTTTTTTGTCGAATTAATAATTGCTCAGCCTTTTGCACGACTAATAATGCTAAAAATTCATTTATTCCAGGATCAGAAATGTAAATAATTTTTATTATTCCTCGGCCCGAAGGGTCATTCTAACATTGTTTTAACCTGCTTTTGTGTTTTTTGCGAAGCAAAAATTGGCGTAAAACTTGCGTAAAGAACGCAGCGCGTTTAGCAAGGTTTATGCCAAAACAAATGTCAGGTTGAAAACTGTGTTATACTTCCCTATTTTATATTAACTACAAAACTTTCTATTTGCTTCTGAAGCTTTATTTCTCTTTTCCTCGCCGTAAAGGCGAAATATAAATCGCTTCTTCGTTAATGCCCGAATCTTTTCTCTTCGCCGAACGGCGAAACTCCAACCGCTTCTCAGTTCCGCCCGAAATCTATTCCGTTAACTATTTCCAGAAAAACTTACTTTGAAACAAAATCAGATTACTAATAAAATCTTTTTCCTATTTTTTATTCAGAACAAAAGTATATATTTTCCAGTGTCGCCCAAAACTTTAAAGACGCTTTTTTTTATTTTTCTGCCTATAGAATTACAATCAATTCTTTTTTTTTGCAAACAACTGTTTTATAAAACCGATAATGAACATTTTACTCGTCACTCATGTATGATTCGCCGATTTTTGCTTTTAGCAAATCTATTCATCTTCAATAATGAAGAATACAACTTCTAATTCAATGCCATATTTAAATGATTGAACGATCAATTTTTATTTTTGTCTTCGCCTTGGCCCGAAAAATACGGTTTACTTCAACCGGAAAATGTCACGGAAATCAACAGTCTTTGTTATTTGGATAATTTCAAATAATCTATTTTATCTGTTCAATTTTTATTGACTCGGAAAAGAAATCATTAATTTACTAATGCCGTAAAAAGAATAGTCATACGTTTCTATTTTCCAACATCTTCTATTAATTTTGGCGCCGTAAAGGCGTCAGTATAACATACGCTTCACCTGCAACCCGAGCCTGGCGCGCAATCTGCCACAAGGATTCAAATTAGCAGATTGCGTGACAGGCCGGGTTGTCATGGTGGAAGCGATTGTTAGCCGAATAATCTTTATATTTCAAATATATTCGCATGACTTGGATAAATCGTCTTTGCGCATTTTTGCTTAATACTATTCCAATTCTCTAATGATTCTTTATCATTTTCCATTATCTGATTTATAGGTGCCAAGTCTCCTATTATAGCTTCATGATCTTTTGTAAGAAAGGTTATGCTATCAGGAGAATGTCCTTTGGTTATTATTGCTTCTCCGTCGATTCCCAATGTCTTTATTTCATTATTGAATCCATTAATGTTCATTGTTTTAAGTTTATTAATGTCTATTTTTTGATATGCAGCGTATTCCTTGTTTTTTAATATTACCCTTTCCATTTCGGTAATATTAATAAGTGTCTGGTTTTCAAATGAATAACAAGTAATCCCTTCTTTAATAAATTCTCCAATAAGGCCCGCATGATCCATGTGAAAATGAGTTACTATTGCCCATTTAATGTTTTTAAAAGAATACCCAATGGTTTTCAATGCTCTTTGATATTCATAGAGAGTACAAGGCCATCCAGCATCAATAGCTAAAAGGCTATTATCGATTGAACTTTCAAGGAAGTAGCAGTTTGTATTGCGATATCGGAAATACTTTACCATGGTGTCTCTCAGCGCGCAAAGCGCGTCCGGCTAACATCCCCCATATTATACCCCACCATAAAAGCTCTCGCAACAATTAAACGAAATTTTCATCAGCTATCAATCTTCTCTTTTAATCTTATCTTTCATTAAAGCAGTATAAGATTATAATGAGCCCTGGAAATTGGGCCAAAAAAATGTAACAATCAACACCCCCGAAGCAGGTTGTGGGGCTGTTGGTTGCGCAAGGAATTTTTATTGTATGCAGAAATACCCACCAGCTTTTGCTGGAGGGTATTTCTGCTTCGCAATAAGGTGGTAGGAGTACAGAAATAACCTGTTTAACAGGAGGAAACTACCAACATGAGGAAACGATACGATAAGGCATTTAAAGCGAAGGTAGCACTCGAAGCCCTTCGTGGTGATAAAACGGTCCAGGAACTAGCAGCTCTCTATGAGGTTCATCCAAACATGGTGACCCTCTGGAAGAAACTGCTTCTTGAAGGTGCTGAAATGCTCTTTGAAAAGCCAGGGAAGGATACGGAACAGCATGAGCTGGAGCAGAAGCAAGATGAACTGTATAAGCAAATCGGCAAACTCAAGACGGATATCACCTACATTAAGCTCGGTAAAGGCTTTGTGTACCTGGTGGTCATACTCGACCTGTATTCTCGTAAGATATTGTCCTGGAAGGTCTCAAGTATCATGGAAACGGACTTTTGCGTAGCCGCCCTTGAAAAAGCAATCAAACAGTGGGGAATCCCGGCTATCTTTAATACGGATCAGGGGAGTCAGTTTACCAGCGATGCTTTTATTTCAGTCCTTGAATCGTATGGCATTCGTATCAGCATTAAACGATACCATCAATCGTTGGACTATGCTACACCAGATGAAATCTATGCTCAGGTATTTGAAACCACCCAAGCATCAGAGGCGGCTCTCACTGCTTGATCCCCCATACGCTATCCACCTTGTTTTTTCTTTAAATGATATTGACAGTTGGAAGCGCCATATATATTATCCGGACGCTCTTTCGTGTGCAAGTAGAACAACTTGACGATGCATACATATAGCTGTATATTGTATGCAGAGGATGAATATGCCACTACTTCAAGTTCGTGATTGCCCTGAAGACATATATAAAAAAATATCTTTTTGGGCCAAAAAACAAAATAGAACAATTGCTCAGCAAGTAATTTCAAGAAAACCGCGGAATTGGTGCAGGAAATCAGCGCGGCGAGCAGCGAGCAGAATTCTGGAGCGGAACAGATTAACCGCGCGATCATGCAGCTGGATCAAGTCGTCCAGCAGAACGCCTCCACAGCCGAAGAAACGGCCGGAACGGCGGAACAGCTTTCAGGACAGGCCGAGCAAATGAATACCGCCATCAGTTTCTTCAACCTTTCAAACGACGAACAACAGAAAAGCGCCAGGGATGACCCGGACAACGACTACACTGAACTCTGACGCCAGGGTCTCGTTAAGCGAATCCTTCGCGGTTCTTTGGCGACACCACGATGTTAACGGCAGTATTCAGATTCTCAACAAGCGCATGTCGTTTCCCTAAAGGGCGATTTGTACTGATGGAGTATATGCTGGAAAAGTCCGTAAGCAGTGGCAACAGCGACCCAATATTTACCAATTGGCACCAGAGGGTTGGCAAAAAGACCACCCAAGCCAGTCCCAAATTGTTCAAGCAAAACCGCCAGAGAATGAGGAAGCGGTACAAGTCCCTGATGCATGGTCTAAACTACGCAAACAAAGCTGGGCACGGTTGTTGCAGAAAGTCTACGAAGTCGATCCGTTTATCTGCCCGAAATGTCAGGGAACAATGTCAATTGTTGCGATTATCGAGGATCCCAAGGAGCTTACCAAGATTATTGACTGGGCAAAGCAGCAGGACCGGGAGCAAACAGCGACTGTCAGTGCTCGTTCCCCTCCAGAACCGGTACTGGTGTCGGGATAATACCCCAAAACGAAGTTTATACGGAACAGAATAACACCTCGAAATCGTTGATTATAGGGCAAACCGGGAGTGACATACCCTGATTAGCGGTCAAACTCGCCCAGTTAAGAGTTGACAGCTTAAATAGACTTGAATTAAAGTTTAATTTGTCGGCGTTGTCGAAAAATTCTAGTTGGTTCAGTTGTTCGGGCTGGGAAAACAGTTGTAGTTCGGGGTAAAAGCCGAATTTCGACGCAAATCCGCGAAAATTCTGAAATGACAGTTCCTATCAGTTGCTTAAAGACATATTTACATGAGTATATCCTCGCTTTTGAAGATCTCCTTGTAAAATTATGTCTTTCTGCACGAACAACGCCTTAGGCAGTTGTTCGTTTTTAATTTTATATAAGGAGATTTCTATAATGAACAGAATAAAGAATTGGAAGAAACAATTTGCTGTAATATACACAGGGCAGGCTTTTTCAATCTTGGGTTCTGCCGCAGTGCAGTTCGCTGTTATCTGGTGGCTGACCATCCAGACTGAATCCGCAATAACCTTGACGATTGCATCCTTAGTTGCCTTTCTCCCCAATATGTTAATCGGACCCTTTGCCGGTGTGTGGATCGACCGATACAACCGCCGAACAGTAATGATTTTAGCTGACGGTCTGGTAGCTGTATCCAGCATCATCCTTGGCGCAGCATTTTTACTTGTGGAAACACCCCCTATTTGGTTTATCTACATTGTTTTATTTTTGCGTGGATTGGGGAATACCTTTCACGGTCCAGCTATGCAAGCGGCAATACCCATGTTTGTGCCAGCAGATATGTTGACCAAAGCAGGGGGCTGGGGAAATATGATCCAATCAATATCCAATATGATGGGGCCTGTGCTGGGTGCTGCGCTTATGTCATTTCTACCTATTTCCTCCATTATGATTGTGGATATACTGGGAGCCGCTTTTGCGATAGTTTGCCTCCTATTTGTTATAATTCCAGATATTCCGCAAACCAATGAGAAGATGAGTGTATTGTCTGACATGAAGCAGGGCTTTATCGCAATGAAAGCAAATAAGCCTTTAATGGCTGTGTTTTCCCCCATGCTGCTGATGACCATACTTTATATGCCCTTAGGTTCTCTGTTCCCTCTGCTGGTACGCAACCACTTTATGGGCGAAGCATGGCACAATAGCATTGTGGAATTTGTCTTTGCAGGCGGATTGCTTCTTTCATCTTTGGTTATTGGTGTATGGGGCGGCATGAAAAGGAGGTTTTTCATGGCATCCTTAGCTATTGGCTTAATGGGTCTGTCTACACTGATTAGCGGAGCGTTACCGACAAGCGGTTTTTGGATATTTGCTATATGCTGCTTCTTCTTGGGTGCCTCTGGCACATTTATGAATGTTCCAGTTATGGCCTATGTTCAAGAAAGCATTGCACCTGAAATGATGGGCAAGGTGTTTTCCCTTTTGATGACCGCCATGACTCTTTCTATGCCGATAGGCTTACTTGTTGCGGGTCCGGTTGTTGAGGTGATAGGTGTAAACACATGGTTTTTCTGGTCAGGTGTTGTACTGATGGCAGATGCTATTCTCTGCCGCCTTTTGACACGACGCTATGACAAAGTAACAATGAAACCGCAAGTGGACTGAAAAAAGGACAGGGTTGATGATAATTTGGAGTGGTGGGCTTCTGGGAGTTCAAAACAAAGTGCTCAAAGTTGCTGGGTTCACAGCATTTAACAGTATTAATCTCAGGTTATAATAATCTTTCTAATATAGTAAAGGAGAATATCTATGACACCTAATAGTGAAAATAAACGAGTATGGTTTATTACCGGAGCAAGCAAGGGGCTTGGCTATGCTTTTACATGCGCCGCCTTGAAAGCCGGGGATAAAGTTGTTGCAGTCGCAAGGACGATTGATAATTTGGCGAAACTAAAAGAAACATATCCAGAAACCTTGCTTCCATTAAGCCTCGATGTTACAGATAAGGAGGCTGTTTTTTCTACGGTTGAAACAGCAGTTAAACATTTCGGCAGGCTTGATATTGTTGTTAATAATGCGGGTATCATGACTTTGGGTATGATTGAAGAACTAAACGAATCCGATGCTCGGAAACTAATGGACACAAACTTTTTCAGTGAGGCAGCTGTCTTTTTCCTTCGAAACAATGAACGGGCTCAAAAGATGCATCAGAAGCTCGTCTCTAAATTTGGAAAAGGAAAAGCTCTATCGCTTATCGCTCAAAAACTCGGACGGACTGTCTATTATATGCTCAAACATAATACAGCATTCGAACCTGACAAGTTTTTTCAGGACGGCATAGCAGAGCCCCTCGCCTAACTGGAACGCTCCGGCGATTCCCTTGCAGTTGATTGGATTGCTATGCCGGTCCTTTTTATTCATGACCTGATAAATACTAGCAGACTGTCCCGGCCTGACCTGCGTCACTAACTGGATCATTTTGAATCCTTTCGTTTGCTTCAGGCAGATACCGGGTACCGATGAGATTCTACGGCACGTCGTTTCGTGACCGTCTATATGTGTTTGGTGCAGGCTGCTTCGTCTCCTGTATCTTTCGGTGAATAACGATTCAGTATGCTTTTTTTATTCGGAATTGAATCATTTTCTCATTCTTTACGCCGTCTGCTTTGACAGACAGCCCGTAGTAATTATTACTTCAAAATATTACTTGACATCTCGGGCCTTATATGTGTTAGCTGAATTTTCTTACTGAATAAGTACTAAGAACTTTTGTAATACTTCTTCCATTATTTCGTCAGAAGTGTTTTCTATGTATTCAATGTTTCTTTCCGTCCAATCCAAGCTTTTTACTTGATCGCTAAGAACACATCCATTTATCTTCTTTCCAGCAATCTTAACTTCAAATGGGTATCCTTTTTCTTTACTTGTGATTGGACAAAATATGGCTAAACCAATTTTCTGGTTATACGTTTTTTTTGATAATACTATAGCAGGTCTTCTTCCCCGTTGCTCATGACCAAGTTGTGGAGTGAAATCTAACCAAACAATATCACCTTTCTCTGGAACATAATTTTTTACCATTCTTCTTTACCTACTGAGATTCCAGTATCTACAGAGGAATGAATATTGTCCTTTGTCACAAGAGATAATAGTTCGTCGAGACTTTGCTTTTTGGGGACAATTACTAACTTGCCCTCTTCTTCAATGATCTCAACGGAGCTACCATTTTTAAGGTTAAATTCACGAGTAAAAACTGCAGGAATTCTTATTCCTAGACTATTTCCCCATTTCTGTACAACGGTTTGCATAGTACACACTCCTATAGACAATATATACAAAGTATATCCGTTTGTCAAGTATACTTTGTATATACATATCATGTAGCTAAAAATGTATTTTCTTTACTATACAAAGAATTAGAACATATTAATGTGTCTTTGGTTTATTTCTTCAGCTCCGCGAAGCGGAGTCCAGCTAACATTAAGTTAACCCGCAACTTTGTCCGGCACAGCCGGTTGGCGCACTTTCTGCGTATGGAGCAAAGCGACTAGCAGAAAGTGTGACAAAAAAGTTGTCGGTGTTGAACTGGTTGTTAGAAGCTATTCTCCAATATTTTCATATGCCTTCATAATATATTCTTTTGCATTTTCAAGCTCTTCATTATTACTAATTACTAACTCAAAATCTCCTGTTCCATAATGTCCAATATCTATTACGTTACGACCATTCTTAGGCATTTCAATTGATTTTGGATCAACTTTTAAATATAGCATTAATTTATTTTTTCTTGCTTCAACACATACAAAGTTCTGTGAAATTTTATATGCTATATAAAATTTCTTTGGAGTTTCTTCAATGGATTCATTTATTCCCATTATGTATTCTCGCAAGTCTATGAATAACTGCTTTACATCTTTATCCATGCTTTTCAAATGTTGTTCCATTGTATATGTAGCATTTGCTCTTGTAAATGCAGCTTTCTTTCCTGCTTCAACCATTACTGGATTTTTTCCTTGTTGTATTGCTTCAACAGTCGTTGTATTTGTCGTTCTTTGAAATATTTCTTCCAAATATAGTATTTTATTATCATATAATTTGTACTGCCATAATTCTATATTCGCACCCATCATTTTTACAGCGTGCAAATCAAATTTCTTGTACCCGGGTGCAATGCATATTACTCTTATATCATCCCAATCTACATTTATATTCTTCCCAAGAACGTTATTTACTTCTATTTGAAAATCTCCCTTATGATCCTTTATCCATGAAAGGTAATACAAGCTCTGGTTTACAAGTTCTGAAGACTCTACTTTTTTATATTCTAAAATAACAGGATTATTATCTTCAGATAAAGCAAGTGAATCAATTCTGCCAGCATGCTCATCTCCTGTTGAAAATTCTGTTGCGATGAATTTACAGTTAAAAACTGTTTCCATATTCTTTTCAATTAGTGTCTGAATTTCTTTCTCCAATTTGAAATTGACTGTTTTTTGTAATTGTAGTTTTTCATTCTCTATTGTAAATAATGGCATTTATTTTCCTCTTTTTATTATTGAATATTTTAAGCACCGCATAAAGCGGTGTCCTTCTAACATTCGGTTGAGCTGCGAACGGGCTTGTCCCGTGAGTCCGCTCGAACCGGTTGTTAGGTGGCGCCAGTCCACATTTTCTTTCCCTGGTTTTATGCTGCATTTCAGGATAAAAGATTGTATCTGCTGATATTTTCAATGTGCATATGATCTTAGACAACACTTGGATGCTTGGGTATTTATTTTCGTTTTCAATAGCCATGATATACCGTGATGTAACCCCAACCCGTGTGGCAAGGTTGTCCTGCGTTAATCCTGCCTCTAACCGTGCGCTCTTAATTAATTTTCCTAAAGTTATAGGTGATTCACCCATCGGCACTTCACCTCCGAACAGTTGCCTGTTTATTATTAAAATGAACCCTCTTGATATTTTTACTAAGGTGCTAAAAATTTGTAGCCATAACCAACTAATGTTTGAATGTAGTTTATACTTGTAGAATTTATAGCCATCTTGCGCCGCAAATTGTATATAATATTTTCCACAGCGTGTTGATTACACACATACTCTTCTCCCCATACGGTCTCATAAATTTGGGATTTTGTAAATGCCCATCCCGGATGGATAGCCAAAAAGTACAAGAGATCAAATTCTTTCGTGGTGAGGTCTATGCGGTTGTTATTTATTAAAACACTGCGATGGCAAGGATTGATTACTAAATCCTTAAAACGCAGCTCTGATTGTAATGTTGCTTCTTTTAAGTTATCCACTTTCTCTCTCCTCCTTTGGCTACATGAATTTCATGCCAGATTGATGTCCCTCATTGCCTATCTCGTCATACGCTTATCAAACAAGTGACGAGTTTTATCCAATCGATCATCCGGTTTTCTGGCCTGAGTAAAGATTTCACCGGTGTTTTGCTGATACCCTGCCCGTTCTGTTAAAAAGACTCCGCGACCTTTTGTAAGCTCCGAAAGCTGCTCTTTATAAAATTGTGATGTGCGAGCCGGAATTTTTCCTGATACTACGATTTCGTTGTGCTGTGTCTTTATTGATACAATATCTGCATGAAATTTTTTCAGATCATTGTAAACACGCGCATTGCAATCTTGGGGGACATAAAGCTCAAATGACAGGCAGGGCTCTAACAACTCCGTACCTGACTGTTTTAGGGCTTGCTCAAATACAATAGGAGCTAAATGCCGAAAGTCAGCAGGGGTACTTACCGGACTGTAGTATACGCCATATTCAAAACAGACTTTGAGATCTGTTACTTCCCATCCATATAACCCCTGCTCACAACCATATCGAACACCTTCTTCAACGGCGTTCTGAAATGATTTATTTAAATATCCATAGGACACTTTGCTTTCATAGCGCAGTCCAGTTCCAATGGGAAGCGGTTCGATTGACAATCCTATGGATGCCCAAAAAGGATTAGGGGTGACCTCAATATGGGCAGTAAAGTCTGCCTTTTTCAAAGGCCGTTCTTTATAAATAGTTGTTACATTCTCGATTTTGACCTGAAGATGGTATCGGTTTTGTAGCAAAGAAACGATGACTTCCATTTGTACTTTTCCGAGGAACTCCATAATAATATCGTTGCTTCTGGAATCCAATTTATATTGCAAAAGAGGATCTGTTTCCGCCAGTTCCGATAAGGCTTCTAACAGAAAAGTTCTGTCGGAAGAAAGGACAGGGGAAATGTTCGCCTGCATGATCAGATTATTGTTGTGTAGAATCAAATTCCTTTCAGGAATTGTTCCTATGGAGTCCCCAATCTTTAGTCGCATTTCATTTGGAAAAATAGCAATATCACCGCATTCGACTTTTTCGGTTTCTACCATTTTTCCATTGCTTGAGGTCTCTAATTTTTTAATTTTTATATTGTCAGAATGATCTTGCAGGGTTAGTACGTCACGTGATTTAATGGAACCTCCAAAAATGCGCATATATGTGCGTTTGTTTCGATTATCATCTCTTTCAACTTTGTATACCAATGCAGCAAGATTAGAGTTGGGTGGGGACATAAATGGAGTGAATTCCATGAGAATCGCATCCATGAGTTCTTTCGTGCCAATATGTTTCAGAGCGCTGCCGTGATAAACAGGCAAAAGAGTACCGTCATTTATATTTTTTCTTCTGCTCTCTAACAGTTCCTCCGCCGTAATGGGCTGATCCATGACATATTTTTTTAGCAAAGCATCATCCGTTTCAATAATCGTGTCTTTAAATTCTTCAGACAACGGATTCAGAGTTTTGGGCAAAAGAGAGATTCCATTTGTAATGCTCTGCATGATAAGGATATGAGAGGACAATTTAGCTCTGATATCCTCATAGAGGGAATCAAGATCAATATCCGGTTGATCGATCTTATTAATAAAAATCAAAGCAGGAAGTTTCCTTTTTCGTATTGCATCGAAAAGGATACGTGTTTGTGCCTGAATGCCGTCTTTGGCAGAGATCAGCAAGATAGCGCCATCCAACACATTCAATGAGCGCTCTACCTCTGAATAAAAATCGATATGTCCAGGCGTATCAATCAAATTGACTTTGACATGGCCCCATTGATAAGATGCTATGGATGCCTGAATTGTAATGCCCCTTTGCTTTTCAAGTGCCATAGAATCTGTAATCGTTGAACCCCTGTCAACACGCCCGGACTCAGTAATGGTACCGCTGGCATAGAGAATACTCTCTGTTAATGTTGTTTTTCCAGCATCTACATGAGCCAAGATGCCGATATTCATTATTTTCATAAGTCACACCTCATATGATCGTTTTTCTAAAAACATATACAAAAGTTAGAATGTACTCAGTTTTACTTTCCTGTTGCATGTATTGAAATATATCTTGTGTATAATAAGAACCACTAAATACTTTTTCAAGAAACACTCTTACATCTTCTTCATTGTTATTTTTGGGAAATTCAGCTTTTAGATCAAGATACGCATTTTCAGCAAACAAACTTACACTTATTATTAATAGGAATATCAATAAGACTATTCGCTTCAATATTTCCTCCTTTCTTATTGCGCCGGAGGCGTCCACCTAACATTAAGTTAACTTGCATTGCTGGTTTTGCCGCAGGCAAAATTGGCGCGAAACCTGCGTGAAGAACGCGTAGCGTTTAGCAGGTTTTGTGACAAAAGCAATGTCAAGTTGAACTTTTTGTTAGGTTATCGGTAAAATAAACTAGTGATTTTCTTTGCTCACAAAATCACTTTCTATTTTATGAGGAAAGTCTCTTCCAATAGAATCGGACCAGATAAAATTATGATCCTTAAAATAGTGTTTTCTGGATATTTTGTCTAAAAGCTTAAACTTGCCATACATATGAAATTTGGGTTGTTCATGGAAATTACTTCGATCACAAGATTCCATTTCAAAAACTAACACACAATCATCCTCAAATTGTGCTCCATAGATATTATTATAGGTAATCACTAACGGTATATATATTATAGGAACAAGTGTTTTGTAATCGAACAAAGTGTCGACAGGAAGCGTGATTCGTGAGTTTTCTTGCATCTTTTTACTAACTTGATATTCTTTATAAAGCTCAAATAATTTTTTTTCATATGAATCATCGAAAAATTCTATATCATATTTTAAAGAAGAATCCGAATCTGATTTTAAAAACGCATATTCTTTAGTTCGATAGAGGGACATGACATAAAATGGTTTATAAAATAATCGAATAATTTTGCCAGCAATAGTTGCTGATAATTTTAATTTATCGAGTTTGAAAAATAAAATATTTTCTGTCAAAGGATTAAAATTGGCTAATCTAAAAAAATGGCTTAAATTTTCCTTTATATATAAAATACCATTATCTTTAAATTGTATTTCAGAATCATCATTTTCAGAAAAAGAAACTCTATATTCATGTATTTGAATTCTATATGCAGGAGAATTCCCTATATTTCGTAAATCCAGTTTCAGAGTCATGTCTTCTTTGGTTTTTTGACTTATTGTCTGGTCCTCATAATCTGGGTTATAAAAACAATATTGAAGTTCATTATTTTTTATGTATGTAATAATTTCAATCTTTTTATCATTTCCAATTGTCAAATAAGGGGATTCTGCCTTTGCCTCTGTTTCAATAGAAAATTTCAATGCAGACCTAGCGACAGATAAAGATATAATTGTACATATTACCTGAATGATAACAGTTATTTTAGATACAAAAAGTTCTTTTTCTTTTTTCTGTTTTTTCTTTATTCCCATTTTATAAATCCACTATTTGATTAATAGCCGCGATAGCGGTCAACCTAACATCTCTTCCCCGTATCCGTATAACTTCTATACTTCCGCATTTCTGTCAGTATAACATCCACAAGAGCTTCTGCTATATACCGATTACACAAATAATAAAACACATCACCGTAGAAGTTATATTGATCCGGATAAACTCCTTATTTCCTACATCCGGTCAAGAGGGCTTTTTACCCCTGCCGGACCTTTATTCAGCACATGAGTATAAATCATTGTTGTCTTTACATCTGAATGTCCAAGCAGCTCCTGTACCGTACGAATATCATAGCCGTTTTCTATCAAATGGGTTGCAAACGAATGGCGGAATGTATGGCAGCAGGCGTTTTTGTAAATTCCCGCCTGCTGGATGGCTTTCTGTACAGCCCGTTCTATAAGGGATGCGTCTATATGATACCGTCCTTCCATGCCGGTTGCCTGATTTTTCCATCGGTTTTTCTGTGGAAATACCCATTGCCAGCGGAAATCTGCGGAGGCACGGGGATATTTTTTATCAAGCGCTCCAGGGAGTAGAACTTTTCCCCAACCGGCGGCAAGATCAGCTTCATGAATTTGTCTTACTTTTATCATGTGCTGCTGTAATTTCTTTCTGAGTGCCTGAGGCAGCATGGTTCTCCGGTCTTTTGCTCCTTTCCCGTTCCGTATTGTTATTTCGTTGTTGCCAAAATCAATATCCTGTATTCGAAGAGTAAGGCATTCGTTAAGCCGCATCCCTGTTCCGTAAAGCAGACTGGCGATAAGCTGTTTAGTACCATCAAGATTGTTCAGGACTGCAAAAGCTTCGTTCCTGCTGAAAACGACCGGAATCCGTACCGGCTTTTTCGCCCGGATTACGGAATCGAGTTTTGTCGGATCGTCGCCACGGACATAACGAAAATAGAAAAGGAGCGCTGCAAGTGCCTGATTCTGTGTCGATGCGCTTACGTTCCGTTTAACAGCTAATTCTGAAAGAAAGAGATTTATTTCCTTTTGAGAAAGTTTATCTGCTGGAATCTGCGTAAAGCGCTGACTGAACTGTATGAGCCATCTCGAATATGTCGCAATTGTCTGCGCGCTGTAATGTTTTGTTTCCAGCAACGCTCTATATTTTATCATATTCAGTTTTTGCGTACCGGAGCGATTTTCAGCGGATGTAGTTATTTCGTTTTTTTGTATGCCGGCCGGACAAGTGGAAACATCAAATAAATGTGTCGTCCACAAATTATCAAGCAGCTGATCAAGCGTAGCTTGTGTATCGGGGAGGGTCCAGAGGTGCGTTTCCGGATGCCATCTACTGCAGGGGACGGTCCTGACGGCAGCGACCACTGCCGTATTGTAATCAAATGCAATTGCTAATTCTTTTCCGTAGTATCCGCTTATTTTAAGATTCATTACTGTCCCTCTAAAAATTTGCAAAGAGTTTACCCGGCGGGAATGGTGAAAGTTGTTCCAGGGATTTCCGGTGGCTTCCGGTTTTTCAGTGCAGTTCTTTCCCTCTTGCGCCGTTCTTGACGTTTCCTGTCGAGAGAAAAAAAAGCACAGTGCCGCCGGAACAGGCTAGAGAGCTTTGATTCTTCAGGAGAATCTTTATAGGTAATTAAGGCATTTACAAAAGTCAGGCGAGTTTTGCAAATGCGGCTTTATTATAGATACAGGAATTTATAAAGATTTCTACAGCAAGGATTTATAAATTCCTGTAAAACTAATTGCGAAAATTAACAGACGTCTGCAATTAAGTTAATTATAGTACGGTTTTTAAATATTTTAAACTTATATTCACTTTTTCCGTAGGAAAACAGGTAATAAAAAGATTTTAGCTGTAACAGGCAGTAACAAATATCTGCTGATCTGCAGCAGCGTGCCGGTGGGTCGCATACGGTGTCCGGTTTTCGGGTCTTTCTGTGTGGATGATTGATTTTTTTTACGGTTCCCTTAGTTCATAGACATCGGTACGGCGCGCGCTCAGCAGCGGAAGCTGTGCCCGGATTTCTTTAGTATATTCACTATTTATGTCCACCAGCGCTGTTTCTTCTGCTGTTCCGCAGCGGTATACGACATCTCCCCACGGCGAGCATACGATGGAATTGGCGTAAGAAACGTAGCTGCTGGTTTCATCACGTGCCGGAGCTGCTCCGATGGTAAAAAGCTGGTTATCGACGGCACGCTGCCGGAAAAGGAGTTCCCAGTGGGCAGGACCGGTTGTCATGTTGAATGCTGCCGGAACGATGATGAGCCCGGCTCCTTTGAGTGTCATAAGTCGGGAAAGTTCAGGAAAACGCAGGTCAAAACAGATGCAGAGTCCGATTCTGCAGAATTCGGTGTCAAAGACAGTAACGGAGTTTCCCGCACTGAATGTTTCAGATTCATGAAACGCCTGTCCATCTTGTATATCGATATCGAACAGATGGATTTTTCTGTGTCTGGCAATCTGTCTGCCGTTTCTGTCGAATACGTAACTTGTATTGTATATGCTGCCGTTCTCAACTTCGGGAATGCTTCCGGCTACCAGATATATGGAATTCCGTTTTGCAGTATCGGAAAGAATTTTCCAGCTCGGGCCGCCTTCCGGTTCTGCAAATCTGCTGAAAAAAGAATTCGAATACGGACAATTGAACATTTCGGGCAGGACAGCCAGCACTGCACCTTGTTCTGCTGCTGCATGGATCTTTTCGACGGCATTTTTAAGATTACGCTGTTTACTGTCGGTTACTTTCATTTGTATAACTGCTGTTTTCATAGTGACTGTTTACAAGCTCCCGTTCTGATTCTGTTTCCTGTCCTGCGTCGGATGATCATGGCTGAAAATACGTCTGCCAGGATAAAAAACTCAATGCCGCCGGGACCGGCAGAAGAGGGTTGATTCTTTTTTCAGAATCTTTCGACGCTGTTCTTGTTTTCTTATTTATTATAGTACGGTTGCCCCGTTTTTTAAACTTTTATTTCTGAATCTGCCGGAACTGTTTTTCTGTCAACGGTCGGGCAAAGAAACGTTTTGCGGCTGGTTTTTACCGGAGAATAACCTGGTTTCCCGGCATTCTTAGACTGGTTTTGTTTAAAAACTAATCTGGTTTCCGCCGGAGAATAACCTGGTTTCCGGACGTTTTTCGACTGGTTTCGTTTAAAAACTAATCTGGTTTCGGAAAATTCTTAGATTGGTTCCGGAAAAAGAATAATCTGGTTTTTAAAAATTCTTAGACTGGTTTCAAAAAATAAATAATCTGAGGGTTCAGGAAATTCTCCGGCCGGTTTCTGTCCGGCCGGAGAGCGGGTACAACCGCTATTTGAATATAAACCGCAGCAGGAATATTACGAACAGTACCCAGGTAACGATAGAAATCTGTTTGAATTTTCCGGTGACAAGCTTCATGATAACGTAGGTCAGAAGTCCCCAGACGATGCCTTCAGAGATTGAATACGAGAACGGCATGACGATGATGCAGATAAACGCAGGGATACCTTCGGTCGGATCTTTGAAGTCGATGCCGGTTACTGATTTCATCATGAAATAACCGACCATAATAAGTGCGGGGGCTGTTGCAGCGGACGGGACCAACAGGAACAGCGGGCTCAGGAAGAGTGCGATCAGGAACAGAAGTCCGGTAAACACAGATGTCAGTCCGGTTCTTCCGCCGGAAGCGACACCTGCCGTACTTTCGACATAACTGGTAACCGTAGAAGTTCCGAGCATGGCGCCCGTAACGGTACCGACTGCATCGGAAAGCAGTGCCTGTTTTACCCGCGGTATTTTACCGTCGCTGCCGATAATGCCTGCTTCAGTCGTAACGCCGACAAGTGTTCCGACGGTATCGAATATATCGACGAAGAAAAATGTAAAGAATACGGTAAAGAATTTAAGCGTCAGCATCTGGCTGAAATCAAATTTCCAGAACAGGGGAGCTGAAGGTGCAGCAAACGGTTTAAATCCTTCCGCAACGGTCGTGACGCCGAACGGAATGCCGATGATCGTCGTTATGATGATGCCGAGCAGAATCGAGGCGGGAACTTTACAGGCATAAAGGATAACCGTTATTACAAGACCGATAACGGCGACAAGCGCAGGGCCTTTTATTTCACCGAACGCTATAATCGTTCCCATCTTTGAAGAAACGATTCCTGCGTCGGCCAGACCGATAATCGTTATGAAAAGCCCGATTCCGACCGCGATGGCTTTCTTCAGATTTGCGGGAATGGCGTCGATGATTGCCTCCCGGACTTTAAAAAACGAAAGAACAATAAAAACGATACCTTCGAGGAATACAGCTGTCAGAGCAAGCTGCCAGCTGTACCCCATTCCCATTACAACAGTATACGTAAAGAACGCATTCAGTCCCATTCCGGGAGCAAGCGCTACCGGCAGATTGGCAGAAAAAGCCATAACAAGTGTTGCAATGGCTGCCGCAAGCGCGGTTGCGGTAAAAACTCCACCGGCGGGCATTCCCGTCTGGCCGAGCATGTTCGGATTTACGGCAAGAATATACGCCATTGTCAGAAACGTCGTAACACCTGCTACCAGTTCCCGCTTGACCGTTGTTCCGTGTTCATTTAGTCTGAACAACTTTTCCATGTTGATCCTCCAATTTGGAAATATACTATCACGGACACCTTTGTCCGCTGATAAAAACCACGTTCCGTACGTACTGTTTTAGTATAGCATATTTTTATATTTGAAGCGATTGGGCTATTTACGGAGCCGTTTTGTCTGCCGTTCCGCTGTCGGCCAGCAAATTTACCGCTTTTTCGACTGCCGTCGTTATGTTCTGGTAGCCGGTGCAGCGGCAGAGATGTCCTGAAATAAGTTTTCTGATCTGTTCACGGGTATATTTTTTACCGGTTCCGGCTATTTCGACTGCGCTCATGATAATTCCCGGAATGCAGAATCCGCATTGCACGGCCGTTTCGTCTATAAAAGCCTGCTGGATCGGATTGAGCTCTCCGTTTGGTCCCTGCAGACCTTCGACGGTCAGTATATGTTTACCGTCGGCCCATTCGGCGAGATAGATACAGCTGTCAGTTGCTTTACCGTCGACAAGTACGGTACAGGCCCCGCATTCGCCGACTTCGCATCCTTTTTTTACACTTGTCAGCATCAGTCTGTTATGCAGCATTTCGAGAAGCGATTCGCGTTCGTCTATCGGAACTTCCTGTTCTTTTCCATTTATAGTACAGTGTATTATTTTCATCATTAGAGCAACCCTACCTTGGCATTGGAGCCGGCTTTGAGGCCTGCGGCCGAAATTTCAACCAGTGCTTTTAAAGATCTGACCGGCATCTCTTTTGCGAGCTGAAGTCTGAACGCCTTCGACGCCCGCCACGAATCACGCGGATGTATTTCCGTCAGGATCTCTTTTTCAAGTATCCGGAACAGATTGTCGTCTATATTTTTTCCGCGGATGGCCTTTTCCGTCCCGGGGCACCGCATCGGTACCGGGCCGGCGACACCGAAGGCTATTCTGACATCTTCAAGCAGCGTTCCGTTGATTTTAGCGACCACAGAGCAGCCGAGCGTCGCAATTTCCATGGCGTTCCGTTTTCCGTATTTGAAGTAATATCCGCAGTATCCGTCGTAGTCTTTTTTGTATATACGTATTCCCGTACAGATTTCACCTGGTTCAAGACAGACTTTACCGGCTTTAACGTAATATTCAAGGATTGGAACGCGTCTGACGGAAAGACTTCCGTCCGTTTTAAGGGTTCCGTCAGAATTTTTTGCAGGGCCGGTAATCTCTATCTCGGCGTTCAGTGCGCAGAGTGTCGAGGCACTGTCGGCACTGGTAACACCGTTCGAGATATTTCCGCCGATAGTCCCGATATTGCGGATCTGCGGGCCGCCGACCTGGTCGACCGCCCATGCGAGAACCGGAATCCGTTCGCGGATAATGCTGTTCTCACTTATTTCGGTAAACGTCGAAAGCGGTCGTATACAGATCGTTTCATCGTCTTCAAGCCCGATTCCGTGCAGTTCCGGAATTTCACGAATACTGACAAGCCGGCAGCCGGCCAGTTTACCGGACCGTATCTTTATCAGAACATCGCTGCCGCCCGCTATGATTACGGCAGCAGGATCTGCGCAAAGAACCCTGACCGCTTCAGAGACTGATTTTACGCTGGTGTTTTTCTCAATATCGTACATTATTCGGCCTCCTTTTCTATAAGACCTGCAGCGCTGAACGCTTCAAAAAGATTCTGCGGCGAAAGCGGCAGTTTATTGACAGCGACTCCGGTTGCCTGCAGCACGGCGTTTCTGATCGCCGGGGCCGACGGTATTGCCGGAGGTTCTCCGAGCGCCTTGTTTCCGAACGGACCGGACGGGTCATAATTCTCGACAAACAGTGTTTCAAGTTCCGGCATATCGAGCGCCGTCGGCAGTTTATAATCGAGCAGATTGTCGTTCAGAAGCCGTCCGTCCTTCGGGCTGTACTGCATGTCTTCGGAAAGCCCGTAGCCGATGCCCATGCTCATTCCGCCGTGAACCTGACCGGCAGCTGTTGCGGGATTTATTATTTTTCCGCTGTCGTGTACGTTCAGAATCCTCAGAATTCTGACTGTTCCGAGCGGTATATCGACTTCGACTTCGACGAAACCGGCGCCGAACGCGAAGGTATTGTCCGTACAGTGAATAGTCTCCTCTGCCGTGATGTGCAGCGAGTTTCTCAGACTGTAGGCGCTCTCCATGCCGACGTCGCCCAGAGAAAGTACGGGATTCCCGGTAATCTTCTCGACTATAAAACCGTTTTTCAGATCAAGTTTATCGGCAGTCAGATCGCGTCTGGTGGCTTTTTCACCTTTATAGCCGTTTACCAGCATGTCGGCCGCATAGTCAAGTATCTTTTTTCTGAACACGTCGCCGGTTTTGACGACCGCCTTGCCGCTCACATATGTCTGGCGGGAAGCATAGGCGCCGGTATCGAACGGTGTTCCGTCCGTATCCTGCTGGGAAACGATATGGACTTTTTCGACCGGAACGGATACTTTTTCGGCTGTCATCTGCGTAAAAACAGTATCGGCACCCTGCCCTATTTCGGTCGCACCCATCTCGAGAATTATTCCGCCGTCTTCAGTAAGCGTCATGCGGCAGCTCGCCGTTTCAAGCGAAATCGGATAGACGCCCGTTTTGTAGTTGAATATGGCCATACCCACGCCCCGGCGGACAGGACCCGACTGCGGTTTGTTATATTCCGCCCATTTTCTGTCCCAGTCGAACGCTTTGCGCCCCGCTTCCATGCAGTCGTAAAGACCGTCGGAATACGCCGGTATACCGGTACCGCCGTCGACATATCCTTTCCGCATACAGTTCTTTTTGCGGATCCCGATCGGATCGATATTGAGCGCACGGGCGATATCCTCGATATGGCTTTCAAGCGCGAAGATTGACTGCGGAATCCCATATGCGCGCATAGCTCCGCCGGGAGCCCTGTTCGTATAGACGGTCGTAACATCTGCCTTATCGCACTTTTCGCTATGATACAGCTGTTTAAATTCATTGGCGCCGTTTGCGGCAATCGCATGTCCGTGGGAGGCGTAGGCACCCTGATTCGAATACTGATCAAGATACCGGCACACAAAACGTCCGTCGGGACGAACCCATGTCTTGAAATGAAACGATTCTGCATGGCGGCAGCGCGTATCGAAAAAGGTTTCTTCCCTGGTCGCTTCAAGTTTTACGCAGCGTCCTCCGACCTGCCGGCACATATAGGCATTGAGCGGCTCGTACAGAATATCCTGTTTATTGCCGAATCCGCCGCCGATATACGGTTTTATGATCCGGACTCTTCCCCATTCGATACCGAGCGCCTGTGCTACGACACGCCGTACGAGAAACGGAATCTGGGTTGACGAAACGACGACAATGCGCCCCGAGTCTTCATAGGCAAAACTTATCGGCGGTTCTATATGGACATGCTGAACAGACTGGGTTTCGTATGTAGCTTCAAAAAATTTTATGTCTTTTTCCTGTTCCGCTTCCCTGACCGCCTGATTGAATTCCTCGGGACCGGCAGACAGACTGTGATGCTTCATCACATTTCCGGGGGCTTCTTCATGAAGTACCGGAACGCCGGGAGCCATTGCCTCCTGCGGAGTCAGTACCGGCGGATATTCCTCGTAGTCTACAATTATTTTCTTCAGGGCGCGGGAAGCCGCAACTTCGTCTTCCGCAACGACGGCAGCTATCTGGTCACCGTAATAGCGGACCCTTGTGTTCAAAAGTTTTCTATTGGCGACATCCTGATGAGCGGCTTCCGTAGACCACGGATGCCCTGCCGTCGGGAACGGCCGGTCGGGTACATCAAAGCAGGTTACAATTTTGACGACACCGGGAACTTTTTCTGCTTCCGAAATATCCATTTTTGTTACGATGCCGTTTGCGATCGTACTGTGCAGTATCTTTGCACAAAGCATTTTTCCGTGAAAAAAATCTCCGGTGTATTTTGCACGTCCGGTCACCTTTTCATACGCATCGACACGTTTTATCTTTTCACCAACAGCCATGTGTACCTCCGTTTCAGTCTATGAATTTCCAGTTTACAACATCGAACAGTCCCTGGTCGGTCAGCCTGAGTTCAGGAATGACCGTCAGTGCAAGGAACGAAAGTGTTACAAACGGTTCTATTTCTGCATATATTCCGAGCTGCCGTGCAGCGGGGAGCAGCGCATCGTGACTTTTCTTTACTTCTTCTGCAGAACGGTTGCTCATAAGACCGGCAACCGGAAGCGGAAGATCGGCCGTAACGGTTCCGTCACGTACGATGCAGATTCCGCCCTGCATGTCTTTTATCCGTTGTACGGCAACGGTCATATCGCGTGGAGTTATGCCCGCACAGATAATATTGTGCGAATCGTGGCCGATACTCGTTGCAATGGCACCGTTGCTCAGACCATATCCTTTTAAAAGCGAAACGGCGTGGAATCCGGTGTTCTTGTGCCGTTCTATAACGGCAAGCCGGCAGAACGTACCGTCCGAAAGACCGTGTTCCCGTTCCCCTGCTTTGAGAAAATATTTTTCGGTATTCAGAGATCCGGGCCGTATCGCTATCGCATATTTTTCTTCACGCCGGTCTTTCCGCTGCTCGAACAGCTCGGGATACACGGAATCAAGTTTTATGGAATGACAGGCACGATACAGCAAATCTTCTGCTTCTGTTCCAATATTCGTCTGCGGCAGTTCGACAACCTGCGGTGTACCCGTATCGGCCGGCTCTCCCGATTTATATACCGCGCTGACGGTTACCGCCTCAGGATCATCCAGTATGACAAAATCTGCCTTGTATCCGGCACAGACGGCACCGGTATCCGGTAATTTATAACATTCAGCCGTATGCAGCGACGCTGCAGTATATGCCAGCTCGGGTTTCATGCCGAGTCTGATCGCATTTCTGATGTTCGAGTCGATATGACCTTCCAGTATTATATCTGCAATATTCTTGTCGTCGGTACAAAAACAGATTTTATCGAACGGAAGGTCCGTTTTAATCAGTTCCGGAATTATCAGCTCAAGGTCGCGCGCGCTTGACCCCTGCCGGATAAGTACCCACATACCGGCGCTGATTTTTTCGGCAACTTCCTGTATGGTATGACTCTCGTGATCGGTCTTTATTGAACACGCACGGTACGCCTGCAGATCCTTTCCGGTAACGAGCGGAATATGTCCGTCTATGTTTGCTCCTTCTCCGGATATTTTCAGCGTAGTCCGTATTTTCTCTATCGTCGCGGGATCATTATTGATGATTCCCGGATAATTCATCATCTCGCCGAGTCCTATGACACGCGGAATTTTCAGCAGCCCGGCAATATCGGCAGCGGTTATGCTGCCGCCGGTATGTTCAAAATTCGTTGCCGGTACACACGACGGAATCATAAAATAAATATCGGCAGCGGCAGTTTCCGACTGGTGAATCATGAATCGTACCGCATCGGGACCGAGCACATTCGCGATTTCATGAGAATCAGCGATGACGGTCGTCGTACCGTGCTGTACGACGGTACGGGCAAATTCCCCCGGGAGCACCATCGAAGATTCTATGTGGACATGTCCGTCGATAAATCCGGGCGTAACCCATTTTCCCGAGAGGTCCCGTTCTTTTTTCCCGGTATAGGTTCCGGGTTTTCCGGTTGCCGCAATATACCGGCCGGTGACTGCAATATCGCGGTTTTCAAACCGTTGTGTAAATACATTGAGCACACGGGCACCGTGAAAAACAATATCAGCCGGTTCCCTGCCGGATGCGACTGCCGTCAGTTCTTCAAGATTTTTCATAGACACATTCCCCTTCTACGAATTTAGCAAGAACATTACGGGAATCGGCAAGATACAGCAGCCGTTCCGCCCTTTGAGACGGTGAAAGTCCCTCGAGCGGACTAAATCCGCTGTCGTCAACGACAACCGCATCCATTGTATATCCCTGTTCAAAGCTTCCGCAGTTTCCGAAAAAGGCGCCGCCGCCCTTTGTTGCCATATAAAATGCTTCACTGACTTTCAGCGGACGTTCGTCACCGGCCAGGCTGCAGCGCAGTTTCGAGACCTGAACGGCGTCCGCAGCAGCACGAAACATATTGACCGATGAACCGGCCGCGACATCAGTTCCCAGTCCGACCGGGATTCCCCGTTCCATATACCGGAGAACCGGAGCAGCTCCGCTGACAAGGTTCGTATTCGACTGCGGACAGTGAGCGATAAAAGTTCCGGATTCACGAAGCAGATTCTGTTCTGCTTCCGAAAGGTGCACACAGTGCGCCATTACTGTCCGCTGATTGAGCAGCCGGTATTTTTTATAAACCGATGCATAATCGGGGCAGTCGGGATGCAGTTCCCGGACCCATGCGATTTCCGACGTATTTTCGTCCAGATGGGACTGGACGGGAATTCCGTATTTTTCCGCCAGACGTCCGAGGCCTTCCATAAGACCGGAAGAGCACGAAGGAACGAACCGCGGTGTTACGGCTGGCAAAACATTCTTTAATCCGGTAAGGTCGCGGATAAACTGTTCCGTTTCCGCAAGCGATGTACCGGTATCTTCCGTAAGAGAGTCGGGAGAGTTGCGGTCCATATTCACTTTTCCCAAAAAGACTTTAAGACCGGTTTTTTCAAGCAGTGATGCCAGAATACCGTCGGAAACCCGGTGAATGGTTCCGAAAACAAGTGCCCGCGTTGTCGGACTGCAGGCGAGCTGATCTGCAAACGCGGTGTAACTTTTACGGGCATAGTCCGTGTCGGCAAATTTTTCTTCAATCGGGAATGTATACGTATTGAGCCACTCAAGAAGCGGCAGATCCATACCCATTCCGCGGAACAGGAACTGCGGCGCATGAATATGAAGATCGGTAAATCCCGGAACGATCAGCTTTCCGGAATAATCATGGATGGTACTGTTTTTAAATTCGGTATCGGCGAGGTCTTTTACAATTCCCGCACACCGGCCGTCACGGCAGAGAATATACGAATTCTCAAAGACCTCAAACGTTCCGGGTGTACTGGTAAATGCAATATCGCCTTTTAGTGCAAATTTTGTCATAACTTCCTTCCGGAACCGGCGTCCGGATAAAACTGGAATCTGGAGACCGGTCCGCTTGTTTATTTTTTCTTACGGCTGTACGGAGTATCTTCCAGCGGTAACTTCGGGCGGAATTTTCCGTCCCTTCTCATATAGGCATGTGCCAGTGCGGGAGCCGTCGGAATCGCTGAAATTTCACCGACTCCTTTAGCTCCGTAGGCAAGCGCCGGTTTACAGCCGACAAAAACGGCTTTTCCTCCTTCACCCTTGCCGCACAGACAGACTTCAATTTCGGGTATCTGCGTTGAACGCAGCAGTCCGAGCGTACCGAACCGTGCGGTGGGGACGCAATCCTTCAGCGGAAAATCTTCTGTAAGCGCATATCCCATACTCATGACGACACCGCCCTGAATCTGTCCTTCTATACTCGACGGATTTACGATGCACCCGGAATCATGCGCCGCTATGATCTTTTTAACTTTGCCGTCCGCGTCAAGTTCTGCCAGATGTGTGGCATAACCGTACGCTATATGGCTCATCGGATTCGGTTTTTTCGATCCCATCCTGTCGGTTACGCCGAGATATTCGCCCATGTATTCTTTTCCGTCCAGCGCCGCGAGTACCTCGGCGGCATTCGAATCGTACGGACGGCCGGTTTCCGCCGGCTCATAACCTGCGGAAAGCATTTCGGCATACAGCTTTCCGGCCGCACGCGCTGCAGCTTCGCCGGTAAACAGTGTCTGGCGCGAAGCCGTCGTATTTCCCGCATCAGGAGCAAGCGCGGTATTAGGCGGTTCATATGAAAGAAAAGACGGATGCAGCGCCGTCGTTTCGCAGACGATCTGCATCTGAACGGTTCCCATTCCCTGTCCGATGCAGGCAGCACTCGAATAGATGTGAACTTTTCCATTTTTTACAACGAGCCGGCAGCGCCCCGCATCAGGAATGCCGACGCCGAGGCCGCTGTTCTTAAGCGCGCAGGCAATACCGCACCCCGGATGCGCGTCGTAATACGGTTTTACCGCTTCAAGTGTTTCGACAAGAGCCGTCGATTCGTCTGCAATCTGTCCGTTGGGAAGCGTCTGGCCGGGATGAATGGCATTGAGGTACCGGAATTCCCACGGATCCATGCCCGCTTCTTCCGCAAGCAGATTCATATTCTGTTCTACGGCAAAGCAGCTCTGCGTAACGCCGAAACCGCGGAAAGCTCCCGCCGGCGGGTTGTTCGTATACCAGGCCTCTCCGATGATATCGACATCCTGATAATTATACGGACCTGCCGCATGAGTACAGGCCCGCTGAAGAACCGGACCGCCGAGCGACGCATAGGCGCCGGTGTCAGAGGTAATACGGGCCTTCATGGCTACAAGCCTGCCTTTTTCATCGCACGCGGTCGTCATGTCTATTTCCATTGCATGGCGCTTTGGATGCTCTATGATACTTTCCTGCCGGGAGAGTGAAACTTTGACCGGTTTTCCGGTCAGAACGGCAAGAACCGTCGCATGATGCTGTACGCTCATATCTTCTTTGCCGCCGAATCCTCCGCCGACCATTTTTGCGATAACCGTCACTTTATCGGAGGGAAGTCCTGAAATAGGTACACATTCTTTCTTCGTCTGATAGATTCCCTGATCCCCGGAATAAATGGTTAACGAATCAACGCTGCCAGCTTTCGTAACCGTGGGAACGGCAACTGCCGTTTCTGGTTCAAGAAATGCATGTTCGGTAAACGGCGTACTGTAATGGCGGGTAACGACATGTGCCGCACGGGCTATTTTTTCTTCCGCATTGCCCCGTTTCAGAATCTCGCGGGCAAGCAGATTACCGTCCGCATGGATAAGCGGAGCATCTTTTCTGCTGGCTTCTGCAGGATTACGTACCGGTTCCATGACCTCGTAGTCCACTTTAACCAGTGATTTGGCTTTTTCAAGTGTTTCACGGGAATCTGCAGCGACAAGCGCTAGTGCATCGCCGCGGTAACGGGTTATGTCGCCTGGTTTGATAAGAACGTCCCAGTCGTGTTTCAGGTGACCGGTAATTTTTACACCGGGAAGATCCTTCCATGTATAAACGCCGGCCACGCCGGGCAGTCTTTCAGCTTCACTGGTGTCGATGGAAAGAACACGGGCACGCGGATACTCCGAACGGACAGCACTGCCAAGAAGCATGCCGTCGACATAAATATCATCCGCATATTCGGCAGCTCCGAGCGTTTTTGCAGCTGCATCGGTTCTCGGCATACTTTCGCCGAACCGGCCGGTTACCGGTACTCCTTCACGGGTCCGGCAGGAGCTGCTTTCAAGCGCCGAAAAATTTTCCACTGAATATTCGACTGCAGGAACCTGCCGGTTCTGCGCGAAGGCCTCTGCTGCAAGCAGTATTGCCTGTTCTATTTTGATATAGCCGGTACACCGGCAGATATTGTTTCTGATTGCATACGTGATCTGTTCTTTCGAAGGTACGGGATGTTCGGGCGGACAGGAATCCAAAAGAGCTTTTGCGGAGATAACCATACCGGGTGTACAGAATCCGCACTGAACGGCACCCGCGGTTGCAAACGCCCATGCATATACCGCTTTTTCCCGGTCCGAAAGACCTTCAACCGTTACAACCTGTTTTCCCTCAAGTGCGGAAAGTTTGCGGCAGCAGGATTTTACCGGTTTGCCGTCAATCAGAACAGTGCAGGCCCCGCAGGTTCCTTCAGCGCAACCGTTCTTTACCGACGTAAGATGAAGCGTATCGCGAAGAAAGAAAAGAAGTTTTTCATCTTTTTCAGCTTTCGTCTCCCGTCCGTTTACAAAAAATGAAAACATGTGAACCTCCGTCGGCGGCCGGATATTTTCAGTCGTATCTGTTTACCGTATCACCTGTCCGCGTCTCAATTACTTTTATTTGCATCGATGTAGCTGTACATCGTATATTTACTGATTCCGAACTCCCGGCTTATTTTGTCGCCGCTCTTGGTAACAAGAAAAGCACCGGAATTATTCAGGAACTGTATTGCCTTTATCTTTTCGTCTTTCGTCATGAGAGCAACCGGCTTTCCGACAAGCTGAATGGACTGCTGTATAAGATTTTCAAGCAGTTCGTTCACATTCAGCGGTATCTCTGTCGGTTCCTTCCTTGAAACATCGTCTTCAACAGTAACAATGGAATTCAGCGTCCCCTGAACAGCCAGCAATCCGGTAATATCATAATTTATCGCAAGCACGGCAGTAACTTCGCCGGTTTCGTTTCTGATAAAAATGGTACTGCTTTTCAGTATTCTGCCGTCGTGCGTCTTCGTCAGATACCCTACTTTGTCCTTTAACGTTGAAGGATCTTTCTTTAAAGCCTCCAGCACGATGTTACTCGGACCGTCACCCTTCTTTCGCTGGCTGACGTGGCCGTTCACTATCCGGACTATCCGACTGCTGAACTTATCTCTTTCGAGCTCGTGAATAACCACTTCGCAATTATTTCCGAACTGCTTTCCAAGGCAGACTGCTACCTGCTCCAATGCCGACAAAACGATCGGTGACGTCATTTTTTCCTCCTGAGGGGCAGCAGAAAGGGTCCGTTTCCGGATTTTCCCGCTGTTGAACTCATGTCTCGTTATTTCTTATCGTTACGAATCCTTTGTATAGTAACAGAATAATTTTATTAAAGCAAGAAAATTTATTCTGTTATCAACGTACCTGTTTCTCCCGCCAAACCTTCCTTTGCTTTATCAAGCAGGGTAATAAGGGCCCGCCGTCCTTTCTGGGAACGGACAAATTTAATTCCCGCCCTGACTTTCGGCAGCATACTGCCGGGAGCAAACTGCCCCTCGTCGCAATACTGTTCCGCTTCCATAACCGTCATGGAGTCAAGAAACCGCTGGTCAGGACGGTTAAAATTAACCGCAACTTTTTCGACTGCAGTCAGAATTACCAGATAATCGGCGTTGAGTTCTTCTGCAAGGACCTCGCTTCCGTAATCTTTATCGATAACGGCTTTAGCTCCATGCAGATGGTTGTGGGATTCCTGCACAACGGGAATTCCGCCGCCGCCGCAACAAATTACAACCTTACCGGCATCGACAAGTGCTTTTATGGTTCCTATCTCGACTATTTTGAGCGGTTTCGGACTTGCCACTGCTCTCCGCCAGCCCCGTCCGGCATCCTCGATCATCGTATAGCCTTTTTCTGCTGTCAGCCGGGCGGCTTCTTCCTTTGTTTTAAATCTGCCGATAGGCTTTGTCGGATGTTCGAACGAAGGGTCATCTTTATCGACAATCGTCTGCGTTATTATGGAAGCCACGTCGCGCGGATACTGCCGCGTAATGAGTTCTTCGCGGAGTGCATTCTGCAGGTCGTAGCCGATGTAACTCTGACTCATTGCGACACAGACGGAAAGCGGGATCAGCGGATACTTCGGATCGGCCGCAGAAAGCGCATCCATGGCATTTTTTATCATACCGACCTGCGGTCCGTTCCCGTGGGTTACAATAACTTCATCACCTTCGATAATGAGATCAGCTATAACTTTTGCCGTTTCCCGTGAAGCGGCCATCTGTTCCGTCAGATTATCGCCCAGTGCATTTCCACCTAAAGCTACGACAATGCGTTTACCCATGTTTCCTCTTACGCAAACCGGCGGCCGGTTCCGCGTTTCTCAAGCATCCGGAGCGCAGCGGCCGGATCCTGAATCTTCGACAGGAATATCATCGCAGCTATGATATACGGCTTATAACTTGCTTCCTTATAGAGAGACGCCCGGTACCGGTCGAATACGGAAGCTTCAACTTCTCCCTTTTTACACGAAACGCCCTCAATATCAGCCGGCAGACAGTGCAGATACACAGCATTTCCGTCTTTTGTCGTTTTCATAAGTTCTTCAGTGCAGCACCAGTCCGTATGTGCTGCATTTTCGGCAAGCAGCTGTTTTTCAAGGGCATCTATTCCGTTCTGGTCACCATGCGCATACAGCTCCGTCCGTTTTTCCATCGCTGCAAACGAAGCCCAGCTCTTCGGATAAACGATATCTGCATCCCTGAAAGCCTCCTGCATGCTGTTTGTCTTTGTGAATGATCCGCCTGACTCGGCGGCATTCTTTCTCGCGACCGCCTCGACTTCCGGCATAACGTCGTATCCTTCCGGATGCGCAAGCACGACGTCCATACCGAACCGTGTCATCAGTCCGATGACTCCCTGTGGCACAGAAAGCGGTTTACCGTAACTCGGACTATAGGCCCATGTCATGGCAACTTTTTTGCCTTTCAAATTTTCGATTCCGCCGAATTCGTGAATGAGATGTGCCGTATCGGCCATAACCTGTGTCGGATGATCGATATCGCACTGCAGGTTTACCAATGTCGGACGCTGCTCAAGAACACCGTCGCGCTTTCCTTCCTGAACCGCATCACTGACCGCATGCATGTACGTATTTCCTTTGCCGATATACATATCATCGCGGATACCGATGACATCGGCCATAAACGAAATCATGTTTGCCGTCTCGCGAACAGTTTCGCCATGTGCAATCTGACTCTTTTTTTCGTCAAGATCCTGAACCTGCAGTCCGAGCAGATTACAGGCGGAAGCGAAAGAAAAGCGGGTCCGCGTAGAATTGTCGCGGAAAATACTGATTCCGAGGCCGGACGTAAATATCCGCAGATCTATATTCTGCTCACGCATATGCCGAAGAGCGTCCGCAAGCGTAAAAACAGCTTTCAGTTCATCAGCAGATTTTTCCCAGGTAAGAAAAAAATCATTTTCATACATCTTTTTGAAATTCAGTTTGTTCAGGGTATCTATATATCCCTGGAGTTTTTTGTCCATTATCGGGCTCCTCTAAAAAAATAACCGGTTATACGAGCGGTAAAAGTGAATCGCGGTTTATCTGCAGGCAGATTTTTATTTGCCGTTGCAGTAGACCGACGGAAGTACTGCGTAAACAGCAGCGCAGCGCACCAGATCAGCTTTCCAGGTATGTTCATTCGGCGCATGAGCCTGTGCCTCTTTTCCCGGGCCGAAACCGATACACGGAATACCGAAACGTCCCATAATGGAAACACCGTTTGTACTGAAGGTCCACTTGTCGACACGCGGTTCCCCGTATAATCCCTTATAGGCTTCAACCATAGCCGCTGTTACGGCGTGATCTCCGGGGACTACCCACGTCGGGAAATAGCATTCCGTCGGATAGGTAAGTCCGGTGTAACTCGGACGTTCATATTTATACATAGTAACTTCGGCATGATACTTCGCAACAGACGGCAGGGCTTTTATTTCTTCTATGCAGCTCTGCCATGTTTCACCGGCTGTCATACGGCGGTCCAGCGATACGGCACACGAATCCGCAACGGCGCAACGGCTCGGCGACGTAAAGAAAATCTCCGATGTTGTTACCGTACCGCGTCCGAGGAATCTGGCCTCTTTCCACTCCGGATTGTATTTTTCATCAAGCATTTTTACCAGACCACGGATTTCCGTCGATTCGTCCGCATTGTTGCCGTTGAGTGCACGAATTTCCTGCAGTATGTCGGCCATTTTGTAAATGGCGTTGTCTCCGCGTTCCGGAGCAGAGCCGTGGCAGGAAACGCCCTGAACTTCAACGCGGATTTCCATCCGTCCGCGCTGGCCGCGGTATATTCCGCCGTCCGTGGGTTCCGTTGAAACGACAAACTCAGGTTTAACTTTGTCTTCATTCACGATGTACTGCCAGCACAGACCGTCGCAGTCTTCTTCCTGAACGGTACCGGTAACCAGAACCGTATACCGGTCGTCCAGCAGCCCCAGGTCTTTCATAATCTTAGCACCGTAGACAGAACTGACAATGCCGCCAAGCTGATCGCTTGTTCCGCGGCCGCCGATTTCTTCGTCCGTTTCATATCCTTTATACGGATCAAACTTCCAGTTTTCACGGTTTCCGATTCCGACCGTATCAATATGCGCATCGAAACCGATGAGTTTTTTTCCTTTGCCCATATAGCCGAGAATATTACCCATCGGATCTATTTCAACACGATCAAAACCGACTTTTTCCATTTCCTGCCTGATCCGCTGAATATGACCTTCTTCTCCGGCGCTTTCTCCGGGAATTGCAACTATATCACGAAGAAATTTCGTCATATCCTGCTTATATTTCTCCGCTGCTTTTTTTACTGCATCAAAATCCATTCTGGTTTGCTCCTCATCCTATTGATTTGACTGTTTTTCAGTCAGGTTGTTTTCCATTCCATACAATGTCACGCCAGTTTTCAGGATCGGTTGCCCCTTCCGTTGAAAACATAAGAACACTGCTGTTTTCATCAAGTTTCAACGCTTTTTTGAGGTCCGCATACTCTGGTTTCGTCATAATCGCTGCGACCAGACCCATTCCGACTGCACCGCTTTCTCCGCTGATGACCTGCGGATCTCCCCTGACCGGTGCTGCAAGCCGGCGCATGCCCCATGCAGAAACCCAGTCGGGACAGGAAACGAAAGCTGCCGCATGATTTCTGAGAATATCCCATCCGATAGTATTCGGCTCGCCGCAGGCAAGTCCGGCCATCATGGTCGAAAGATCGCCGGTCGCATATTCAATATGACCGTCCGCTGTCGATGCGCTCCGGAACAGACAGTCTGCAGCCTGAGCTTCCATAATAACGGTTGTGGGGCAGCTGTCGTCAGGTCCGGTTCCGTTGAACCGGTTCGCAAAATATCCCTGAACAGCACTCGCAAGCGAACCGACACCGGCCTGCACAAAAATATGTGTCGGACGGTTGATACCGAGATTTTTAATCTGATCGGCTGCTTCGCTGGCCATCGTACCGTACCCCTGCATAATCCATGACGGAATTTTCTCATAACCGTCCCACGCGGTATCCTGTACCATAACGCCGTTCGGAGTCTTTTCTGCAAGTGCATTGGCCCTGCGTACGCATTCGTCATAATTTACATCTTCTATTGTAACCTGTGCACCTTCTTTCGCTATATTGTCAAAACGGGGTTTTGTCGACCCTTTCGGCATGAGTACAACGGCTTTCTGTCCAAGTTTTTTAGCCGCCCACGCCACACCGCGGCCGTGATTTCCGTCAGTTGCCGTAAAAAACGTTGCCTGACCGAATTCTTCTTTAAGTCTGGAGCTGGTAAGATAGTCATACGTCATACTGCTCACATCGCGCCCCAGTTTATCTGCAATAAAACTTGCCATAGCAAAACTGCCGCCGAGTACTTTGAATGCATTCAGATTAAACCGGTAACTTTCGTCTTTTACAAAAAAATCTGCAAGTCCAAGTTCTTTTGCCATGCCGGGAAGCCGTACAAGCGGGGTTTCCGTATACTGCGGAAAACTCTCATGAAAATTCCGTGCTTTTGCGACATTCTTCAGAGACATAATTTCAAGGTTTTTATCATCGGTTCCGGGTAACGTATTCGTTATCCATTTTATTTCTTTCACGGCAGCCTCCTGCTGGTTAAAATAATAGCACATAAACAAAAAAAATCAAGTATGAAACAAATTATTTTTTTTATTTCCTAAATTTCTTTTAGCAAATTAAATCCTCCGGCAAACAGCACGAACGGTGCGCCTTCTACCGGAATTCTGCAAAACCGGTATGTCGGCGTATGTAGCGGCCCGAATTCTTTTTCACAATTTTCCCGTTACGGGCACAGATTTCACCGTTCAGCATAACATATGCCGCCCGTCCCGTTACTTTCATTCCTTCGTAGGGAGTGTAATCGACGCGCTGGATCTGATCCGCAGCCGTAATCGTCCACGCTGCCGCGGGGTCCCAGACGGTAATATCCGCAACCGCACCTTCCTGCAGAACACCCCGTTCAGGATATAACCCGAATATTCTGGCGGAATTTTCACCCATTAACGCTGAGAACCGGGCGGCCGAAAGATGATGCGGCATTTCTATTTGTGCACCGACATTTCCTGCCGTAAACATAACGGCGGGACGATGTTCAATGCCCGGCATACCGTTCGGAATCTTTGAAAAATCGGACCGGCCGAGTTCTTTTTGTCCTGCAAAATTAAAGGAACAGTGGTCGGTTGCAATAGTCTGGATATCCCCGCAGTTTTTACCGACCGACGAAGTACCGCTCACTCCTTCCCATAACGATTCGACATCAGCGGAAGAACGCATCGGCGGAGAACAGACATACTTTGCACTCTCAAAATCAGGCAGCCGGTACACTGCATCGGTCAGCGTCAGATAGTGCGGGCAGCTTTCGACATAAAATTTCTGTCCGCGGGAGCGGGCAAGGCGAACCTCTTCCAGTCCTTTTTTCGTAGAAAGATGTACAATATTAACCGGTACGTCCGCCAGATGCGCCAGATACAGATACCGGGCTACAGCTTCAGCCTCAACATCATCCGGATGGCTCAACGGATGGGCTGCAGGTGACAGACGGCCGGCGGCCTTGTTTTTTGCAATAAGTTCATTTATCAGGTCACCGTTTTCGCAGTGATTGCAGACGACAAGTCCCAAATCTTTTGCCTGACAGAGTACCTCGTAAATTTCCCGGTCGGAAAGCCGCAGATTATCGTACGCCATGTATACTTTCAGACTTGAAACTCCTTCATCGACAATCTGCCGGAGCTGCAACGGTGTATCGGCGTTCGGACTTCCTGATTTTTCAGGCTTCCAGTCGGTGACGGCCATGTGAAATCCGTAATTACAGCTGCTCTTTCCGTCCGCCTTTTTGTGCCAGACCGCCAGTGCCTGAAGAAGCGTCTGCCCCTTATCCTGTGTTGCATAATCGACGATGGTCGTTGTTCCGCCGGCAAGCGCAGCAGCCGTTCCCGATTCAAAATCATCTGCGGTAACCGTACTTCCGGTTCCCATATCGAGGTGCGTATGTGCGTCGACGAATCCGGGAAATACATAACAGCCCCCGGCCTCGATAACCTTTTGTGCCGCTGTTGCGGATAAATTCTCTGCGATAGCAGCAATTCTGCCGTTCTCTACCAGCAGATCGCTTTTCCACTCCCGCCCGGAAGAAACGAGCGTTCCGTTTTTTATAAGTATAGATTCCATTTTATGCCTCTGTGTACGAAACAACGTCAAACCGTTAAAGTTGCATTTTAGAGATACGAATACCGGTCCACCACAGTCGTTATAAGAGCTGCAAGCTGCCGGTCGATTTCCGCAGGGAGATTGTTCAAATCCACATTGCCGCGGTCGAAACCCGGAACACGAATGCGGAACAGACGTTCACCGCTGTCTCCGATACGATCCATCGGCGCAAATCCGTAATTCGTACTTTCATCCATAGCCGCCGCAGTCCGGAAAAGCGTAAATTTATCTTTGTACGGGCGGCCGTCGTACGGACAGAATACCGCACAGTTTCCACATTCATTGCACAGATCGTCAAGATGAACAATCTGAACGGACGACGTCCCGTCATCGCCGGGAACGGTTACGGCAACATTCGCCCTGTTCGGACAAACATCCACACAGTTTTCACAGACTACGGAACATTCAAGACAGCGGCCGCTTTGAACAGAAGTCTTTCCCGCGGCGGTCGTAACGTCGACAACTCCTTTCTTTTCCGCCGCACGCCGGATATCCGAATCAGTATTGAGCTGTTCGTAGTTCCGGTTGTGAATTTCCGTAATTGCCGCCGCAAACGCTGCCGCACCGGCAATAGCTTCAACGACCGTCGCCGGACCGCCCGCAGCATCGCCGGCAACGTATACATGAGGAACAGACGTTTCCCTTCGATTATTTAAAACAGGCATGTTCCGTTCGTCGAGTTTAATACCGAGTTCCCTGTAGACTTCAGACGGAACGTTTTCGCCTGTTGCTGCAATAACGGCAGTACAGGAAATCTCTTCCGTCGTTCCGGTATCGACCGGACGGCGTCTGCCCGACGCATCGAAATCACCGAGTTTCATAACACTGCAAACCAGTCTGCCGTTCCGGTATGACACCGGTGACCGCAGCTCTTTCAGGTCGACACCTTCCTGCATGGCACATTCAAGTTCATCTTCGTCTGCAGGCATATACCGCCGTGTCCGCCGGTACACCAGCCGCACGGTTTTTATATCCGGTATGCGCAGTGCAGCGCGGGCAACATCCATAGCCGTATTGCCGGCACCGATAACAACAATATCGGAGCCGTATTTCCGGGTGGCTCCGGTTCTGCAGTCCCGCAGGAAATCGAGTGCATCCACTGCGCTGTCTCCGGAGAGCCGGAGTCCGGCAGGTTTCCACGCCCCGACAGCAATCAGAATATCGGTATACCCCTCGGAAAACAGCGGGTTTATATTCCGTATTTCTTTTCCGGTTACCAGCTCGGCGCCGGCAGCGCGGACAAGCGCAACATCCTTTTCAACAGCATCCCCGGAAATTCTGAAAGACGGAATAACCTGTCCGACGATGCCGCCGCACTTTTTTTCTTTTTCAAAAACGGTAACACTGATCCCTTCACGGGCAAGGAAAAATGCTGCACTGAGACCTGCCGGACCGCCGCCAATTACCGCAACACGCTTTCCATTCGTTTTTCCGCCGGCAGCTTTCTGTGCCGCACTCTTTTTCTGCTGCAGCTCCTGCAAAATCACAGAATAGGCATGTTGTGCGGCAGCAAGTTTTGTTTCCCGTATCTGCACGCTGGTATCATAAAAATTTCTCGTACACCGTCCCATACAGGTATGCGGACAGATGGTCCCTGTTATGAACGGCAGCGGATTTTTATCGGTAATAACTCTGAGCGATTCATCGTAGTTTCCCGCGCCGGCAAGACGGACATAAGCCGGGATATCCTGATGGATCGGACACGTTTCACTACAGGGAGCAATAAAGCAGTCAGTCAGCGGCAGTTTTCTGCGCAGTTTTACCACCGGATGAAGTTTTATGGATTTTCTGCTTCCCGTTTCCGGATTGCCGGCACGCGCCGCCAGATCCGTTATTTTTTCAACATCGACGCCGGAAAAAGCGGCTGTCTGTCCGGTGGTAAACTTACCGGCGATCTGATGCATCCGGTGATATCCTCCCGGTTTAAGCAGAGAAGTTGCAAGAGTGACCGGCCATATTCCGCACCCGACGATGGAATCTATATTTTCGTATCCGGCACCTCCTGAATAACTTATACGCAGCTTTCCGTCAAATGTCCGGGAAAGCTTTGCAGCAAGTGCAAGCGTAAGCGGGGCAAGACTTCTGCCGCTCATATACATTTCTTCAGACGGCAGCTGTCCGTTGTCCACATCGACCGGACAGGTATTCGTCAGTTTGACGCCGAACACAACACCTGTTGCGTCGCTTTCAGCCTGAAGCCGGCGGAACATCGGAACCGCATCCGTATACTGTAAATCTTCTTTAAAATGATGATCGTCAAAGGCAACATAATCGAAACCCAGCCCGTCAAGCGTGCTGCGGGCAAAATCATAGCCGAGCAGCGTCGGGTTGCATTTAACAAATGTATGCAGCCGTTTTTCTTTTATAAGGTACCGTGCGATACGTTCTATTTCCTGCGGAGGGCATCCGTGCAGCGTCGACAGGGTAATACTGCTGCTGATCCGGGGCGAAATACCTTTTATATCCTGTTCCGTTACATTTTTAAACCGGCCCCGGGCTGCAAAACGGGCGGCAGTTTGTATACATCCGGTAAATACCTGATTTTCGGAAGCATTTTTCATTCCTTCTATATAGGAGTCAATTTTCGGAGTCTTTATTCCCTCGAGATCGTACCCGACACTCATATTGAAAACAAATCCATCGGGGCTTCCCAGATCAAATTCTGCGGCAAGAATCTTTAAAATAATCCAGGCTTTTACGTATTCTGCATATGCCTGCGGAACAGAAAGTTCCGTACTCCATTCGCAGTTATAACCCTCGTCGGCAGCCGTTATACAGGGTTTCGACACTTTTAAATCATCGCCATCCAGTTTCTGAACTGTTTTGAGTTCAAAAAACCTGCCGCCGCACAAATAGGCGCTGATGATATTCTGGGCAAGCTGTGTATGCGGTCCGGCTGCCGGACCGAACGGCATCTCAATTTTCTCTCCGAAAAGCGGTAAGGCAGCGCTGCTGTCGGCCTTGAAAAATTTCCGTATGCCGAAAACCGTCTTTTCATTTCTGTATTCGGTAAAGATGTGCTCAATCAGATCTTCGAACGCAATAGGTTTCATTCTGTCGCTCATAAATTTCCTCTTTTAAAACAGGACGGAGCCTGCCTGATTTTTATCCCCGGTTTCAGGGATTAGTCGCCGTTTATGCGTTTCCACAGACCGGCAGCCTGTTCCCGGGATTTTGCCATGATTGATTCTTCATCCAGTTCTGTAAACACCCGGTCCTTCATCAGAACTTTTCCCGCACACATCGTTGTTACAACACTGCGGCCGTTCATTCCGAACAGAACGTGACTGTTGATATTAGATCCGTTCATCGGCGTCAGCGGATGGTAGTCAGTTACAATGACATCGGCTGCGGCGCCGGCTTTAAGGATTCCGAGCGTCGGTTTAAAATAACGGTTTGCCATAACGGCATTATTTCTGAACAACATCGCGGGAAGTTCTTCCCAGCCTGCATTCGGATTTCCCGTATAGTGTTTATGAATAAGATTACCGACTTTATAGCTTTCAAGCATATCGTTTGTATATCCGTCTGTTCCAAGCCCAAGCAGTATCTTTTTTGCATACATCCCCGGAACGTCGCTGCAGCCGACCGCATTCCCCATATTGCTTTCCGGATTATGGACAACCATCGTATCAGTCGTTTTGATAATGTCGAGCTCTTCATTATCTACGTGCAGACAGTGTACTGCCAGTGTTAAAGGGCCGAGTATTCCGGCGTCATACAACCTGTTCACAATTTTCTTGCCGTATTTTGAAAGACAGTCCGTTACATCGGCAAGCCCTTCCGCCACATGTATATGGCATCCGACCCCGTAGTCCGCCGCAAGTCCCGAACATCTTTCCAGTGTTTCATCGCTCAGGGTAAACGAAGCATGCATACCCATCATGCCGGCAAGCAGCGGATCTTTTGCCTCTTTGCAATATTTTATAAAGTTCTCATTTTCTTCTATAGACAGAGCAGCCTTTTCACTGCCGTCCCGATCACTGACTTCGTAGCACAGACAAGTTCTTATCCCCGATTCCCCGGCCGCACGACTGATTTCAGAAAGACTTCCCTCTATTGCACCGAATCCGGCATGATGATCAAACACTGTCGTCACACCGTTCTTTATACAGTCAAGACAGGTTGCCTGTGCAGACCGGTACACATCCTGAAGATTCAGCATACGGTCTATTTTCCACCACAAACCATCAAGAATATCAAGAAATCCTTTCGGATCGTACCCGTTTATGGAAAGTCCACGTGCAAATGCCGAATAGATATGTTCATGCATATTGATAAAAGCAGGCATTATAACGCCGCCGGCAGCATCTATAAATTCTGCAGAAGGGTATTTCTTACGGATATCCTGACTGGTACCGACTTCCTTGATTTTTTCCCCGTCGCAGACGACTGCACCGCTTTCGATATACGGCTTTTTTTCATCGCGCGTAACGACACGCCCGTTTCCGATTATTATCATTTAAAACTCCTCTGAAACAAATACTACAAAAATCCTTTAAAGAGTATAGCATCGTTTTAAAATTAAACAAGTAATCGACTAAATATTTTTTAACATAGCTAAAATATTTTATTATTTCAGACTATGAAAACAATGATATATATTGCAATAATTAACTATATATTAACATAATTTACCATATACACACATATCAGCAAAAAAGAAATTCATTGAACTTTACTACAGAAGGTCATATAATCAGTATACACCGTTATACGCCACATCTTTATTCAGGAAGGTTTCCTATGGTTTTTAAAAATAAAAAACAACGGCACATCGCAACAAAATTTGTATTTATTCTTTCTTTTTTTATTCTTGTTTTTTTTGCGGCGATGATTATTCTGTCTACAAGGATCGTCAGTGCTGCTGTCACTGAAATTTATTCCGACTCCACCATAAATCTTGTAACATCGAAAGCCGAATCAATCACCAACTGGATCGAAATATATTCCAATGATCTCCGGATCTTTACCCAGTCCGATGAAGCCCGTACAGGGGATATCCGCGTGCTTGCAGCCTATATCCGCGATCCCGCACACAGAAAGCTCATAAACCAGAATTATAAAAACATTTTCGTTGCTTCGTCCGACAATATCGGAAGAGTAAGTACCGGGATAGATATCGATCTCAGCGGAAATGAAATCCAAGAGTTGATGATGGCACATTTCCCTTCAGTATACATAAGTGATCCCCGTGACTCAGCTGCAGACGGATCTATTGTCTGTAATATATGCGAGCCGGTTGCAGACGCTGCCGGACACAGCTACGGATATATATCGGCTGCACTCGATATAGCGAAACTGCAGCATATCGTCAACGATATAAAAATTGGAAAAGAAGGCTTTGCATGGCTTATTTCCTCAGACGGTATGGTCATAGCCCATAACAAAGATGCCGGTTATAACATGAAGGCAGACTTCAAAAACGGAGATTCTCTTGGTTACAAAGGCCTTTCCGACCTTACTGCCGAAATGCTCAAAGGAAGAGACGGCATAAAAATGATACAGGACCCTTCCGGGAAAAAAAATCTTGTCGCCTATACGGCAGTTCAGGGGACACCGTGGTCGCTTGCTATCGATATTCCTGAATCACAGCTCAATACCCTCTCGTACAAACTGCGGTTTACGCTGGCACTGCTGCTTGGAACGGCAAGTATTTTGATAATCGTTATAAGTGCCGGGTATATCACGAAATCATTGCGTCCGCTCAGGACCGTCACAAAATCCGTAAACGATATTGCAGAGGGCGATGCCGATCTTACTAAACAAATAGCCGTTCATACGAATGACGAAATAGGTTCGCTGGTAGACGGATTCAATGACTTTACACAGAAACTGAGGGCAATCGTAACAGGAATAAAGAAATCGAGCAGTGAACTTATCGTGGTAAACGACAACCTGCAGAAAGGAACAGAAAAAAATTCCGGCTCACTGGAACAAATACTTGAAAACATCGAAAATACCAGACAGCAGATACAGCAGCAGACCGCAAGTGTAAACGAAACAACCGCCTCAGTAACACAAATCGCACATAATATAAATACGCTGGAAGATATGATACAAAACCAGGCTGCAGGCGTTACGGAAGCTTCTTCCGCTGTCGAGCAGATGGTCGGAAACATTACCTCGGTCAACAAATCGATTGGAACGATGGCGTCTTCCTTTACCGATCTTCAAAAACATGTCGAGACGGGGGTCTCACAGCAGATAAACGTCAATGATCGTATATCGCTTATAAAAGAACAGTCAAAGATGCTTGAAGATGCAAACACTGCTATAGCAGGTATCGCGGAACAAACAAACCTGCTGGCCATGAATGCGGCCATCGAAGCAGCCCATGCGGGAGAAGCGGGAAAGGGATTCAGCGTTGTAGCGGATGAAATACGAAAACTTTCTGAAACATCGACAGCGCAGTCGAAATCGATCGGCCAGGAGCTCAAAAAAATACAAGCGTCTATTGACGAGGTCGTCGGAGCATCAGTTTTATCATCGAAAACATTTGGCGCCGTTTCAGAACATATTAAAACGACCGATCAAATCGTGCAGCAGATAAAGGAAGCTATGGAAGAACAACAGACAGGTTCCGCACAGATTATGGAATCTTTAAAGATGATGAATGACACTACTGTTTCTGTACGTACCGCGTCATCAGAAATGGCGTCAGGAAATCAGGCTATTCTGGTAGAAATAAAAAAACTGCAGGAAGCAACATCCGCCATGCGGGAAAGTATCGTCGGTATGAGTGAAAAAGCAGGTGAAATCAGAACTACCGGAACAAATCTTAAGGAAGTCGGCAGGAATATGAATACGTCGATAGCAGATATACGTGCAGAAATCGGCAAGTTTATTATAGAAGAAAGTGATCCTGGAAAGGAATCTGCCGCGGATTTATCGGAAAACTGATATTGCAGATTCGGAAGTTATGATATAGTAAAATATCGAGGAGGAATGATGACACCGAAACAAACCAGATACAATAAAGCAGGTCAGAAAATTGTACAGGCCCTGAAATCCCGGAAATTTGATGCTTATTACTGTCAAACATCGAAAGAAGCGGCAGAAAAGATTCTTTCGCTCATCCCCCGGACAGACGTCGTATCGTGGGGTGGATCCCAGACCTTGCAGGAAATCGGTGTTTTTCCGATGCTGAACGAACAGCAATACCGGGTCCTCGACAGAGACCGGGCGAAAACACCGGAAGAACGCAGCGCAATTACCAGAAAGGCGCTTACCTGCGATACCTTCCTCATGAGTTCAAATGCCGTAACGCAGGACGGGCAGCTGTTCAATATCGACGGCGCCGGTAATCGTCTTGCTGCTATGATTTACGGCCCGAAAAGTGTTATTGTTGCAGTCGGTATGAATAAAGTTGTAAAAACACTTGCCGACGCTGAAAGCCGGGCCCGGAACTACGCTGCGCCGATGAACTGTCAGCGATTCGACAAGAAAACACCCTGTTGTGAAACAGGGCTCTGCGGTGACTGCAGAAGCGACGACAGTATCTGTACCTATCTGGTGGCGACCCGGCTGAGCAATCCCAAAGGCAGAATCAAGGTTATTCTCATCGGCGAAGATCTCGGAATGTAGTCATACCACCGCCGTCATTTTTTATACGGCGGGCAGATCCTCAATGAAATCGGTATTGCCGAGATTCTCTATAGCAGCAGACACACGGTGGTTGGTTTTCTGCAGGTGTGTCGTTGCTGTACTGACATTTTCCGCTACGTCTTTCAAAGCATATACTAACTGCAGCAATTTTTCGCTTCCTTCACTTTCTTCCTGAACGGCACTTTTAACGGTATGTTCCTGAGTGATAACCTGTCCCGACAGATCGACAATTTCATCAAATCCTTTTTTAGTTGAGACAGAAGCCGTATAGGTAGATTTTATGAGCTGGGTAATTTCCTTGAGCAATTCATTGATTTTCTTGGCCTCTGCACCGGAATTTTCCGCAAGTTTACGGATTTCGGCCGCCACAACAGCAAAACCTTTCCCTGTTTCTCCTGCATGAGCCGCCTCAATTGCAGCATTCATGGCAAGAAGATTTGTCTGTGCCGCTATATTCTGGATTACCGTATTAGCATCTGCGAGGTTAGCAGAATTCTGTTCAATCTGTTTTACAAGGTCTGAAACATGATCCAGATTGGTCCGGCCCGCTCTTGTCGCATTACCAAGAGAATCGAAGGAATCAGAATTCCGTAAAAGCGTCGCATTAATTGAATCGATACTGGATATAAGCTGCTCAATTGCTGACGAAGAATCCGTTACGGAAGTATGCAGCGTATCAGCCAAAGCCGAAATTGAATCGATGGATTGCTGTGTCGTTTCAAGTTCCTGCAAAACATCACCGGTTATCTTCCTGACTGAATTCTGCAGCTCTTTTCTATGCGTCGAATTCATTTCCGCAGACAGATAATGGCGGCAGTTTTCGGGTTTATTCAGACCGTTAAAAATGGCTGTTGCCATCTGCCGGCAGCTGATATACCCGCAGGAACCGCAATCAAGAATATCCGCATCCGAATATTTGTGCATTTTCGTATAGAGGTCGGTTATCTGTTCTTCCGAAGGAATTTTGATTATATCATTATATACGGAACTTCTGTTAACGTACCCGCGGTCGTATAATTTTTTTTCCCAATATGCAGCAATTGTCCGGTCGAGCTTTTTGACAGCGGATTTTCTGACTTTGCCGCTTTTCTCTGTTTTCCACCGGTTCCTGACGTTTCTGTCCCGCTTTTCCACGGAAAACTCCAGTCCGGGAATATCCGTTTCACAATGTACCGTACCCGGACCTCCGTTACATCCGGCCTCACAGTTCAGTCCGTCTACCAGAAGAAAATCAGGTGCCGCATTGCCCTTTAGGGCTGCAGACAACCGTGAGAAATAATTGAATACATGCGGATGGCCTTCTATTTTCCGGGTCTTCTCCCAGACACCGGGAATATACCGATTCACGGTACGCATCAGCCCGCCCGGACTCGAATATAAAACGGCACGTTCCGCAGGGGGATTATCATAATTGACCTTGGGAAAATTCCGCAGTTCAATATTGTTGCTGTTGAAATAGGTATCAAGCGAATTCATCGTAACGTTAAAATCTCCCAGTCCCGTTTCATCAAATTCACGCCGTTTTGCATAGCAGGGAGATATAACGGCAGTTTTATAGTTCGTATACGCGGGATAATAATGGCGGATCATTTTAAGCGTATGCAGCATCGGACTGTCGACAGGAGCCAGAAAGGGAAGGAGGTCCGGCTGGTAAAGTTCTATATAGTTGACGAGAGCCGGGCACGGCTGCGATATGACACACTGCGGATGTTTTTCTCTTATATATTCCACATATGATTTTGTCGCAAGTTCGGCTCCGAAACTGACATCAAAGACAGCTTCTATACCGATCGATTTCAACCATCCGTTCAACCGTAGATAGTTGTCACGATACCCTGCGGCGGAAGACGGTGCCACAATAGCAATAATTTTCTCTTTTGCAGCTGCAGCTTTCAAAAATGCAGGAGCATCATCGATTCCGACTCTCGCTCCGTGAGTACAGGCTTCTATACAGGAACCGCAGCCAATACACAAATCAGGATTTATTTTTACATAATCTCCGGATCCGTCATTACACATTTTTGAAGGACACACGGCTATACAACGATGACAGTTTACGCATTTATCTTTGTCGACCCGAATGACCGGTTTTAATTCAAGGCTCACTTTTTTCTCCTGGGACATTCATACTTTCTATACCGCTGTTCAATTTTTTCTCAGCGTATTTTCTATAATAATCTATTTTCTTCTGCCTGCCAAATACTTTAACAGCTTGTATGCAATAAAACTTGCAGATGCACTTTGCCCATGTTAAAATAAACCTGAAAGAGTTTCTACCGGAGGTAACGGTATGCGCAAGATAGCTTTAAAGGTTTCGCTACTTTGCATGATTTTAGGTTTTCTCCTTATTGCAATTGCGCTTGCAGTTGTAATAACCTCAAACAGAACACTGCAAAAAGAATCGCTGACAGTCCTTGAATCCACCATGAGGCAGGCTTTTGATGCGACTATCGAAGACCAAGTTAAAACGGTACTGACAATGATGGATTCAACGGAAACACTTGTCGACGAAGGACTCATCACGAAAGGTCAGGCAAAAACAATTGCCTATCACATGATACGTCAGGCACGATACGGGAAAAGCGGTTATTTCTGGGGAGATGATCCGGACGGAACCAACCGTATTCTCTACGGCCGGACCGATGTTGAAGGCACAAATCGGCGCGACCTGCAGGATATCAAGGGATATCACATGATCCAGCATTTTCTTGAAGCAGGAACAGCGGGCGGTGGTTTTACCGATTTCTGGTTTCCAAAGGAAGGGCAGACGGAACCGCTTCCTAAACGCGGTTATACCGATCAATCAAAATATTTTGGTCTTGTTGTCGGAACCGGTAATTATACCGACGACATCGACGCTTTTCTCGGAAAGCAGGAAACTGTTATAAATACTCGTATAAGCAAAACCGTCAGGCTCGTGATAGTCTGCAGTATTCTGGCATATATACTTGTTATCGCCGCAGGACTTTTTATCGGACATATAATAAGCCGTCCGATAGAAAAAGCGGCAAAATCACTTGAAAACATAGCTGAAGGAGATGGAGATCTGACAAAGACGCTTGCAGTCCAGGGAAAAGATGAAACAGCACGGCTGTCCAGATCATTCAACCGGTTTATTTCAAAACTTTCCGGTATCGTTAAACTTATAAGAAATTCCGTCGAACATGCAGGACAGGAAAGCGGAGAACTGGTAAGTGCTTCGACAGAAGCCGCGGCAGCTGTCACTCAAATCAATAAAAATTCCGCCACCATACTGGAACTTTCCGAACAGTTGCACGGTCATATAAATAACGTAACTACGGAATTCACGAATTTAAGCGGAGAGGTAACAAATCTCGACGATACTATAAGCACGCAGGCAACGGCCATCGAACAGAGTACCGCATCTATTATCCAGATGACTGAAAGTATAAACACGATAGCGGCCCATACGCAGGAAAACAGAAAGTCCGTTGCAGGTCTTCTGGAAGTAACCAGAAACGGTCTCGTTGAAATAGATTCCTCAAAAAGATCAGTCGCAAAATTAACGGAATCAATTCAGGAAATTCAGAATGCGGCCGGTATTATCGACAACATTGCACAGCAGACAAACCTGCTGGCAATGAATGCCGCCATTGAAGCGGCCCATGCGGGTGATTCGGGAAAAGGATTTGCCGTTGTAGCTGATGAAATCAGAAAGCTGGCGGAAAATTCGGCACGAAATACGGCTTCCATAACTGCCACGTTGAAAAATAATATCATACTCATCAGAGAAATGGATGCTGATACTGATAAAAATGCGGAAACCTTCACAAAAATAGACAAAATTGCGAAAGATACGGAATCTGTGTTTTCCGAAATTACCAACAGTATGGCAGAGATGTCGCAGGGAGCCGGAGAAATAAACAAGGCTGTCTCTTCCCTGCAGAATATTTCTTCCGATGTGCAAACCAGTTCCAGAAAGATGAACGATATGCTTTCAAATCTGAACAACTCGTCGAAAATAATGGACGGTTCCGCAACAGAGACTATATCGGCAATTACTGAAATCAGACAGGGCATAAAACAGATATCGATTGCAATGGATGATCTTAATGAATCGGTTAAAAACATCTCGGACGATGTCATGCAGATTCAGGTTCAGATGCAGGAATTCAAAATCTGACGATAACAGGCCTGTTCTCTCTTTCTGCGCAGTGTGCTATACTGTTTCCATGGCAAATAAAGAAGATGTAGGAGAACTGCCGGAACAGGCAGAATCCGTCATAAAAGAATTTTTTGAAAAGACAAACCTCAAAAAGGGAGCGCTTGTCGTAGCCGGATGTTCTACCAGTGAAATAGCCGGAAAAAAGATAGGTTCCTCTTCAAGTGAAGAAACCGGCAAAGCCGTATTCGACGCTTTATACAAAATCTGCAAAAAACACGGTGTTTTTCTTGCCTGTCAGTGCTGTGAGCATCTGAACAGGGCACTCTGCGTTGAACGGGAATGTGCGGAAAAATTTAATTTAGAAGAAGTATCCGTCGTACCGTATGTCAAAGCAGGAGGAGCCTTCGCTTCGGCTGCCTATCGTTCATACAAAGATCCGGTCATGGTCGAAGAAGTTCAGGCCGATGCGGGGCTTGATATCGGCAGTACGCTTATCGGAATGCATCTCAAGCGGGTCGCGGTTCCATTCAGACTCGAACATAATCAGATCGGAGAAGCAAAGGTGGTCTGCGCCTATACGAGGCCGAAACTGATCGGCGGCGAACGGGCTCACTACTCACTGTAAAACTCCATCCTTTTTTATGATTCAACCGGCGGTTTTATGGTATACTTTCTTACATGGGTAGCATTTTTCTTGAACCAGACCGCATCGGGGCCGTCATTGCAAAATATATACAAAAGCCGGAAACGGTTTTTGTCTTCTCAACCGGAATAACGGCAGACCTCTGGGCTGACTGGACGGTCCGGCATCCTGAAATTACCGGGACAACGGCCGTCGCAACGGAACGATTCACTGCCTGGGACGTTTTTAAATCCGCTTCCATCAAAACAACAAAAGAAGGACTCACCAGCATTCCTTCTGTCATGCGAAAAATTTTTACTGCAGATATTATCAGTCGAAATGCCGCCGGTGCAAAAAACGGAACGCCGCTATTTAAAAGCATTATAAATCCTGCTTATGCGGACAGCGCTGCATCGTTCACCGACTGGATCGCGGGGCTGCTGCCGTCGCTCGCTTTGTGGAAAGAAAAATTCGCCCGGAGCGACAAATCCGTGCAGCTCAACAGCGCCGAAGACAGTGAGAATGAGGACTTTCTCGAACTCTTCGAACGTTATAAAAAATTTCTCGCTGAACAGGGATTTTTCGATCCGGCGTGGGAGCGTCCGCCGTTCAAGGGCGACGGACGGAAATATCTGCTTTTTTATCCGGAAATTCTCGAAGATTATGCAGACTATCGCGAACTGCTCGAATCCGCCGCAGATATAACGCTCATGATGCTGCCGTCACCACCGGAAAAGGAAAAACACCCGCAGGTTAATTTCTTTGCAAACGCAAGAACCGAACTCAGAATAGCGGCACTAAAAATTCTCGAACTGCACGACAACGGGACGGACTGGACCGATATTGCCGTCAGCGTACCGGATCTCGCCGTCAGCGGCCCGTATCTGGAACGGGAGCTGTCGCTCTACTGCATTCCGTTTGTAAAACGTGCCGGCGAAGTACTGACGGCAAACAGCGCCGGACAGATTTTCGGCGAAATCCGGGACTGTGTCTGCAGCAATTTTTCATACGACAGCATCCGTACGCTGCTGCTCGATCACTTTGTACCGTGGAAAGACGAGACGATGAACGAATCGCTCGTCAGATTCGGAAGCGAAAACGCCTGCCTGATCGGCTATCCCGACGACAACGGAGATCCTGCCGATTCGTGGGAAAAGTCGTTTTTGCAATCCGCCGGAACGGAACGCGAATACACGATGTACCGAATGCTTAAACATGATCTCCAGAATCTGGTGAATGCCAAAATGTTCGCGGATATACAGACCGCGTGGTTTACGTTCAGAACGCATTTTCTGGATGCAGCGGCGTTTTCCGACGAGGCAAACCGGATACTCGGCCGGTGTCTGTCGGAACTTTCGGCACTTATCGAAATCGAAAAAAAGTATATGCCCCAGGCTGCTCTTCATATTCCTTCTCCGTTCGATTTTTTTGTTTCGGAACTGGACGAAAAACTCTACGTTCCCCAGCGCGAAACCGACGGCGTTTCGCTTTTCCCGTACCGGCTGAGTGCCGCCTGTCCCTTTCCCCATCAAATAGTCCTGAACGCCGGACAGCAGTCGCTGACCGTTCCGTACAAACCGCTTTCTTTTCTGAGAGAGGATAAACGCAGAGCGCTGCACATAGAAGACTACGAAAAAGTATCGGACGCGTTCGTGCGGCTCTATGCAAAAAGCGGCTGTTTTTTTTCATGTGCCTATCAGACCTTTTCGGGTTATGCCGTTCCGTACAGCTACCTGAACCGGGCCTTCTCTCATTCCGATACAGCGCTGGCAGCAGCAGAAAAAGAACTGTCGCGCTACGACATCGTTTCGCAGGAAAAACAATTTCTTGCAGAAGACACAAACCGTTTTCCGCAGCTCGCAGCGGACTACCAGAAAAACGGATTTCTAAACTGGGCAGCACAGAATGCAGCAGTGCCGGAATCGGGTAAACCGGCATTTCCCGAGCCGTCGCATACCATAACTGCCGTCGGCCACAAAATCCGGGATCTTTTTTATTATACGTCCATTGCCGGAAAACGGTCCCATACGGAAAAAGACTGTCTGCATCTGTCCGAAACCGATATGAACTATTTTTTTACCTGTCCGCAGAAATGGCTGCTTACCCGTGTACTGCAGCTCCGCGAAGATTCGCTTGAAACTGATCTTATTGACCGGTATGCAATCGGCGACCTGCAGCATAAAATTATGGAATTGTATTTGCGCAGTATGAAAGACCAAAACAGGCTGATCCCCGTACTGGCGGATGAACAGGATCAGGAATTCATAGCGCTTTCCGAAAATATCGACAGATTTTTCGATACCGCAGTTGACGAATACCGGAAAACGCCGCTGGTCCATACAGTGCTTGTTTCGGAAAAAGATTCCCTGTGCCGGACCATGAAAACGTTTCTCAAAGCATTCTCCGCTTTTTTCGCCGGCTGTAACGTCGTCGAAGCTGAATCGCCCTATCAGACGGCCGCGCCGGACAATACTTTTTTCTATACCGGGCGGATAGACTGTGTGCTCGGCGGTCAGCACGGTGAGGTTACGATTGTCGACTTCAAAAAAGGTTCGACGCCGGCAGCTGCAGCCTGTATTGCCGACGAAACCGGAAATCTTACGAATTTTCAGATAGCGATGTATACCCATTTGTGGAACAGTGTGCATGAAAAATCACAGCAGGTGCAGAATGCGCTGTTTTTCAGCATAACAAAAGCCGAACCCACCATTGTTTTCGGAAAGCTGCAGAAGGCGGGAGCGGTCAAAAAGGGAAAACTGCCGGACAGCAAAGCGTTTGAACCGACGCTTGAACTGTTCAAAATCTGCGCGGAACGTTTTGCGAACCGCATACAACAGAACGATTTTTTGAAAACGGACGGCGTACGGCTCAGTACCTGCGCCGGCTGCAGATTTTCAACAATCTGCCGGACGACCTATCATGTTTCGGGGAATAAAAATGCTCAGTGATTTTTTACTTGCAGGACTGAATGAAGAACAACGGGCAGTCTGTACGGCGGAAGGAAACGTCGTCGCTGCGGCGGGCGCCGGATCAGGGAAGACCCGCGTACTCGCCACCCGATTTGCCTATCTGGTTATAGAAAAGAATATCAGTGTCGACCGGATTCTCACGCTGACATTCACCCGAAAAGCAGTGACGGAAATGTACAGCCGCATCTACGAAACACTCGTGGCAGCTGCGGAAAATACGGCGATTCCCGACACGGCGCGAAAACGGGCGGCAGCAGCAGTCGAACATTTTGCTGACGCCGCCATACAGACAATCGATTCGTTCAGCACCGGTATCGTCAGAACGGCCGGCAGCAGGTATGGTATCCGGCCAGATTTTTCATCCGGCGACCAGTCGCTGCAGCATACTGCCCGGACGGCGGCGCTTGATTTTGTTATGGCGCACCGGTTCGACCGCGCGATACAGCAGCTCTGTCCTCCCGGGAAAATGGAGGAATTCGCCGCAAAGCTGTTTGCCGAAACCGTCATAAAATATACGACGGTCGCCGACAACGCATCAGACTTTTTCAGCGGGAAACTTGCCGCACGTACGGGAGAAATCTGTGACGCCTGGAATCGGCTGTACCACGATCAGCTAGCGCCGGTCACCGCCAGTATTGCGGAACAGTTTGCAACGTTGCCGGACGACAAACGGGCACAGCCGTACGGACAAAAGCTGGCGGACCTATTCAGCACCGGTGAACCGGAATACCCGGCCGCGTCGCCGGAAAATTTTGAAACGCCGGATTTCACGGCCGCGGTTAAAACATACAGCGACTGGCTCACACGGTTTTCGACATTCAACCAGACGCTTCCCGGTCACACACGATTACTACAATCAACGGTAAAACTCATAAAAGGAGGCAGCGGACAGGAAGGGCTGCTCGACCTCTTCGCCTCCATCGCCGAATATATTCTTAAATTCCCGGTTATAAAGCAGATTTCTTCGCTGCTCGACGAATTTCTGCAGCTGCTGAACGCCGAAAAACGCAGCAGCGGGCAGTTGTCGTTTGCCGATGTTTCCGCCCTGGCACTCAGAATTCTTACAGAGCAGCAGGACATACGGGAACTCGAAAAATCAGGGTTCGATGCAATCATGATCGACGAATTTCAGGATAACAACGAAAAAAACAAGGAGCTGCTCTATCTGCTTGCGGAAAAGAAAGGCATTCATTCCAATGGAGTCCCCGCCCCGGCGGATCTTGAAGAGAACAAACTGTTCTTTGTCGGAGATGAAAAACAGTCCATCTACAAATTCCGCGGAGCAGACGTCTCGGTCTTTAACCGGCTCGCCGGGGAATTCGGGGGACGCAAAATGATTATGAGGACGAATTACCGGTCGAGCCCGGAACTTATCAGCATATTTAATACACTCTTCGGCGGATTCGGTACCGGACGCAAAAAATCTCCGGTTGAACCACCGGCAGTCTTTCCGTCCGTTCCGGCAGGACTGCAGCCGTTTCAGGCTTCCTTTACCGAAGAAAACATTGCATTACCGGATCCGGCCAAAACGGCAGCAGCCGTGGATCCGCCGCTGCACCTCTGTCTGTTCGACACCGGCCTTATTCCCGAAGAAGACGACGATCCGGCCAGCAGGGAAGAAATAGAAGCCGTTTTTACTGCCGGAAAAATCCGGGACATTCTTTCGGGAACTGTTCAAATACCGGGACTTACCGATAAAGCAGGAACGCCGCGTCAGCCGGTACCCGGCGATATAGCGATTCTTCTGAAATCGACGACCTATCAGGGAAAGTTCGAAAAACAGCTCCGGCTGCACGGAATTCCCTATACCAGCGAACGGCTCGTTAACTTTTTCGACGAAGCACCGGTAAACGATCTGTACAATTTTCTGCGCCTCGTCGTCTATCCGTCGGACCGAATCGCATATACCGCATTACTCACCTCGCCGTTCGTAGCGCTGTCGCGGGAAGAAGCTGAAGCTGTCATTTCCGCAGGTGGAACGGTTCCGTTCGATTCTGCCGACGCGGAGACCGTCAGTACCTTACTCGGAGAAACGGCCGGCGGAAAATTCATCCGGGCAGCGGATTTTTTCAGGAGCGTGCAAAGCCGGGCTCTTTCCCGGAAAGTCACCGAGACACTTACGCAGCTCTGGTACGAACTCGGCTACCGGTATGAAACGATGTGGAACCGGACGGTTTCACTCTACGGCGAACAGTACGATCTGCTTTTTGAAACTGCCCGGACGGCAGACGAAAACAGCAGAGGACCGGCATGGTTTGTCGATCAGCTGGCTGCCGAAAAACTGGCATCCCTTAGTTTCTCCGGCGACAGCGATTCGGAACTCGACACGAAAGATATTTCCTATCCGGTAGAACGCCCCGGAGCGGTTCATATCATGACCATTCACAAAAGCAAGGGGCTCGAATTTCCAGTCGTCTTTATCGTTAATGTAAATAAAAAAAGAAAAACCGGAACGCGGAATACCGACTATGTGTTCTGCAGCGAAGACGGAACTATTTCTCTGAATACCGGCAGCGGACGGCTCAACTATTTTTTCCGTAAGCAGAAAGAAGAACATGAACGGAAAAATGACGCGGAACTGCGGCGGCTGCTCTACGTTGCCGTCACGAGAGCGGAACGGGAAGTCTTTATAACCGGATCGTGGGACGGGCCGGAAAAACTGCCCGATTATGTTCCGCCTGTGCTGAACGACGACGGCAGCAGTAAAGAACTGCCCAGACTTGACAATTTCTATGCGGTACTGGAACCGCTGCTGTCGTATTATTCGGCAGAAACGGAACAGCGACGTGCCGACATTCCCTATTGTCTCGAAGCGATTCCGTATTATACCAGGCAGGAAGCAAATACTCCGGCCGTACGACAGACGGCATTCAGAACAAATACGCAAGCACAGAAGCAGCAATTTATAGAAGAAATCGAACCGCAGTACCGGAATATCCGTATACTGACGACGCCGGTCATAGAAAAACCGTACGTCAGTCCAAGCAGTCTGGAAAAACGGCCCGTGCCGGACATGGATCCCGAATATGAACCGGCAGCCGGCGCACCGTATCAGGAGATCAATGCTATCGTTGACGACTGTCAGGCAAACGGAACAGCCTTCGGCTATACCAATTTCGGAACAATCGCGCACGCATTCATGCAGACGTATGCGGACGGACAGGACGTTGCAGCGTTCGATCCGCCGCAGCAGGAAATATCCGCACTGACAGGACGGAAAGGTGCAGCGGCGATTGCAACGATCAAAACTGTCTGTCTGGATATGATCGGGAAATTCAGTGTATCAGAAACCGGAGTACAGCTCTCAACCGCACAATCACACCGGACCGAGTATCAGTTCAAAAGTGCCGTCGGAAAAAAAATCATCCGGGGTACTATAGATCTGCTCTACACATCTGCTGACGGTACCGCAACCATCGTCGACTACAAAACAGACCAGCTTGTCCGGCCGGAAATCTATTCTGTACAGCTTGCCTGCTACCGCCAGGCAGCTGCCGCACTGACTGGTGTACCGGAACAGAACATACGATGCCTGTTATATTTTCTGCGATATGCGAAAACCGTCGACATCACCGCCGCGGTAGAAAAAATTGTTGTTACCGAAAACATATTCACCAATTTAACCGAATAAATGACTCCGCACTAAAAAACAAAAACAGTATCGATATACTTGCAAACGTCGTCGGGAAATTCAAGGTCTAAAAAAAAGCCTCTGTTATACAAACCGATACTATCGTGCTATACTACAATTATCACTAGTTGCAGCGGGGCGTGATTATGGAATATAGAAAATTCGGAACTACCGGTCTTAAAACTTCGTTACTCGGATTCGGAGGATTTCACTTACTTGAAATTCCCGTCTCGGATGCCGAAAAGTTACTGAATACCTATCTTGATGCCGGCGGGAATTATATAGAAACAGCACACAGCTATGGAAACGGAGAATCGGAACGCAAAATTGCACGGGCAGTAAAACACCGGAGAGACGATTTTATACTGGTTTCAAAAATAGACGCCCGCGACAAGCAGGGAGCGGTCCGCGAGCTCGATGCCATTCTGCACGACCTTGAAACCGATCATCTCGATATTCTTCTTATGCATGCTGTCGGATCAATGGTTGAACTCGAAAAGATTCTTTCAGATAGCGGTGCCTGTCAGGCAGCTCTGGAAGCACGGAAAGCAGGAAAAATACGATTCATAGGAATTTCCATGCACGGGTGGCCGGGAACACTGATACAGGCACTTGAACACGGCGGATTCGACGCAGTAATGATGACGGCAAACTATTACGACAGGTTCAATTATCCTGAAATAGAAAACAAGCTGCTCCCGCTTGCACAAAGCAAAGGTGCAGGAAGTATTCTCATGAAACCGCTGGCGGACGGATTTCTGTACCGCTCTGCAGAGCAGGCATTCCACTACGCATTCAGCCGTCCGGTTTCCGTCGTGGTAACCGGAATAAATACCCAGCGTATGCTGAACGATGATCTTCAGTTTGCAGAACAGTATACGCCGATGACACAGGAAGAAGAACAGCAGCTGTTCCGTACAGCTCCAGAACTCGGAACGTACATATGCCGGCAGTGCGGTAAATGCAGCTGCCCGGAAGGAATAAACATACCGGAAGTTTTCGCCTGCGAAGGTTATTACGACCGGCAGATGGCACACGGAAGTGTCGACGATACTGCACAGTTTGCACTGACCGAACGGCTGCGGTTCTGGTTTGAAAACAGGACACTCGCCGAACAACGGTACAAAGAGCTGCATCCCAAGGCTGACGTCTGTACAGAATGCGGCAAATGCATACCGATGTGCCCCTACAGCATTAATATTCCCGGAAAGCTTCATGTAGCGGACTACAAGCTGGCAGGAAGATTGTTGTATTAGTGAAAAAAGAGCCCGGTTCAACATAGTAAGCACGGAGGCTTTTATGGATTTAAAACAGGTAATGGCCTATAGAAATTTCGTTGTACTCGGTAATACGGTAAAATCAGACCGGTATGCAGCTATGATAAAAAAAGGGCTGGAGGATAAAGGGTACAGAGTCGCCGGCGTCGGCAGAGAGCTGAATTCGATCAATGATGTTCCGTTCGAAATAGACATCATAGATTTGTGCATCAATGCAAAGGAAGGATTAAGGCTGCTCAAGGAAAACACAAAACCGTTCAAAGAAATTGTCATTCAGCCGGGAGCTTCAGACGAAGCACTTATTAACTGGCTTGATGAGAATAATGTACCGTACATCAACAGCTGTCTGCTGACAGGGCTGTCGCTGTACAGTAGAAATAATTGACTGCATGTAAAAATGTGCCTATATATGCAGTAAAAACCGCGCGATACGGAAACTACCTGCTTTATGGCGCCTTCAAGACGGATACTATTGATTGCCTGCCGAATCGTAATTTCCTTTGAAAAAGCTACATAATCGGTAGTCATTACGGGCCCGGCAGTTCCCTCGGGCCAGGCTGCCAGTTTCCTGATTTCTTCCGGTTTAAGAGTTGCGATAAGTTCCGCATCCTCTGCCGGATGATGATTTTTAAGAAAAGAAACAACATCATCATATTCTTCGGCTGTCATACGCCCAGTGAAGAAGCGCCTGCCGCTGGCGGCGGCGGCAAGTACCATCGCCGGGAACACAATTTGCCTTAAGCTGGGCAACATGGCGAACCATAGCCTTCCAGCGGCCGATCTGGCGGGCATCGTCAGGGCAACGACGTCCCCAGTAATAACGGCAGTACCACTGAAACCAGCCGCGCGGATCTTCTTCATAAATCCATCCCTTCTTCCGCCAGTATGAAAGCGGCTGGGAGGCATTTATACCGAAATAATTCAAATCACTTCGGTGCTTTTCGCTGCACAATTTCGCATGCACGAACCAGTCAGGCGGAAATTCTCCACGGCAGTCTGTCATATATTTTCCGCCGAACACGCCGAGCTCAAGCATCTGTTTCGGAGTGAGCTCGGGTGTAAATTCCGGATCAAAACAGCAGCCTTCCTGTTCCGAAAGAATATACTGATATCCATGCTGCATCTTGTCATTCACGATGATTATTCTACCAACCATACTCATTTCTGATACTTGCCTCAGACTTTGAACTGATCTATCTGGCTGCCGATACGATCAATGGCTTCTTCGACATCACGCGAAATACTGTTGAGCGTCTTTCCGGTTCCGTTTATCTTCTGTGCACTCTGCGACATCTCGGTTATCCGTTCCTTCATTGCTGTCGTTGCTTCCTGCAGACGCCGGACTTCTTCCAGAATGGCTTTCTGTCCGTCACTCATCTCAGCGGAAGCTGAACGTACCTCTGATGTACTGTCATTCATTATATGCAGCGCTTCGTTTATCTGCTTTGAACCGCTGAGCTGTTCAGCCATGGCTCCTTTTATCTGAACGACCAGCGTATTCGTCTCATTGATCTTTCCCGATACGGATGCAAATGCTTCACTCGAAGCTCCGGATTCTGTTACGACGGAACCAATAGAGTCTCTGATTTTCTTCAGTTGTTCACCAATTGTTTTTGACTGTACCGTCGAAGTTTCTGACAGTTTCCGTATTTCGTCGGCTACAACGCTGAATCCCTTTCCCGCTTCTCCCGCATGGGCAGCCTCAATCGCGGCATTCATGGCAAGCAAATTAGTCTGGCTTGCAATACTCGCAATCGCGGCGTTTGCATCCTCAAGCATCTCCGACTGCCCTGATATCTTTTCAATTTGTTCACGAACCCGCTCCTGTTTTTCCGATCCGTTCTGTGCACGTTCTTCAAGTTCGTTGAACGAGGAAGCCATTTTTTCGACCGACTGATTTACGCCGCCGATATTTCCAATCATCTCTTCGACAGCAGCCGAAGCTTCAGTTATACCGCTTGCCTGCGTTTCTATCATCTTGTCAAGCGAAACGATGTTCTGCGAAATCTGGGTTACGGCTCCTGCTGTTTCCTCTACGCTTGCGGACTGATTCGTTATTTCATTGTTGACGCTGTCGATACTTGTTATTATTTGTGAAACGGCAGCTTCATTATCCTTCATGCTGTCCTGCAGACCCGTTCCGGCTTTTGAAAGTTCATCCTTTGACGCCTTTACATCAGCAATAATACTCTGCAGCTTCGCAATAAAATTGTTAAAACCGGCTACCACGGAACCGATCTCGTTATTAATCGTTTGCTGAATACGCTGCGTCAGATCAGCATTGCCCGAGGCAATAGTATTGACTGCGGTGTCGACTGTTTTCAGAGGTCGTATCGACGCAAGAATCATCAGCCCGTTTATAAGAATAAGGAGAACCGCAAATGCCAGGCATTCGATCGCGATTGATCTGCCGAGACTTACTGCCGTTTCGTTTACCTGCGATTCAGGTATAACAATAATCGCTGACCATGGAGTCTCGGGGACAGGCGTAAAACTTACGGAACATTTTCCGTACCGGTCCGTCGTAACCGTTCCCGTACCGGTTTCTCTATTAATCAGCCGGCCGGCAAGTTCAGAAAGACTTTTGTCGGCGTTCTGGGCAAGATTCTGCATATGAAGATTTTCGTCGGGGTCTACTATGGAAACTCCGTTTCCGTCTACAACTGCGAGATATCCTTTCTCTCCGACCTTTATCTGCTCGACTTTTTTCTGTAAGCTATCCAGAGATACACTTGCAGCGAAAAGTCCTATTTTCTGCCGCTGTGCATTATACGCGGCAACGCAAACCTGAAAAACAAGAGAACTGTCAAAACGCGACGTAATCGGATTACTGATATATTTATCGTGCCCGCCATCCAGTACCGCCTTGACATAATCTCGATCGGAAAGATCAAAATTCTGACCAAAATCATTTACCCCCTGCCCGGAAAGATCTATGAACGTAACAGTACTGAATTCATCGGAACGACGGTCAGCCATACGCTGAAGCCATTCGACGATTTCCGCATCATTGCCGGTACGGACTATATCCGATTTCGCATAAATATCAAGTTCATAAATGAAGCGCTGCGTCCACTGGGTCACAGAATCAGCAAAGACAGGAATGAGGCCTTCGACGGTATCGGTATAGTTTTTTTTGGTTCCGTTCGAAACACTCCGTACTGAAAGAACACTCAAAGCGACAAATATGACAACGATAAAAAAACCAAGTTTTACTGAAAAATCAACGACCAGGCTCTTTTTCCTGCGACTTACGGCACTTGTTGTTTCAACTGAACTCTTCTTTCTAAACATATACCGACCTCCGGCATCAAACTGTCCGTTTGAGATATACCTAAAATAGACAGAATGGAAATATTTGTAATTTAAATGTAACACATAAAAATACAGGAATCAATAAAATAAAAAAACCGGCAGAATTTGCCGGTTCTTTTGCGTTTTCGTATCATAAAAGAGCTATGTCACTGAAGCCGCGTAAATAGCTTCTATGGATTTACGCAACACTGTCGTAAACTCAGTTTCTGACTGGTTGACGGAAAGTCCCTCCGATAAAGCCCTGGAAAAACTTGCAATAAGTCCATGATTCCCCGACAATTTTTCATCCGCCGTATCTCTCGGATAACCACCGGACAAAGCTACTACACGTACGACACGCGGATCGTTCATAAGCAGTGCATAAAAATCCGGTTCATCAGGAATCGTAACTTTAAATATCACCCGAACGGCACTATCAATTTTTTTCATATGTGAAACGATTTCCGAAAGCATATATTTTTCTGCGGCAGCTTTTTCCGGGCAGTGGATATCGACTTCCGGTTCAATGATAGGTACCAGTCCGTACGAGGCAATTCTTACAGCGTACTCGAACTGCTGGTCGATAACATCCCTGATACCTTTTTCGTTTGCTTCTTTAATAACGGAACGCATTTTCGTTCCGAAGATATTGCGTGCTACCGCCTGTTTCAACAGACTGTCGAGTGCGGGCATCGGTTTCATCAGCTGTACGCCGTTTTGTTCAGCAGCAAGGCCCTTGTCAATTTTCAAAAACGGAACGATACCTTTGTTTTCCCATAAAAAATCAGCAGTATATTTTCCGTCTATTTTACTTTCCATTGTGCGCTCAAATAAAATGGCACCAAGAATATGATCACTGGTAAATGCCGGGTTTTTGATAATACGCGTACGCATCTGGTGAACCAGATCGAACATCTGTTCTTCTGATGAATAGTCCTCAGGCCGTACACCGTATGCAGCAAGTGCTTTTGGCGTACTTCCGCCGCTCTGATCAAGCGCAGCGATAAACCCCTTTCCGCTATGCATGATGGCTAACTGTTGTTTGTTCATAAATCATCTCCTGTCAGATAGAGACAGTCAGACAAAGTTTATCCGTCATTGACAGCACAGACAAGACTTTGTACCGGCCGTAGCTAAAAGAATGCAGTCTTTCTCTCTTTAATATACTGCCGGAACAGAAAAAAAGAAACAGTCCATTACGTGCTTTTTTCAAAAGCCGGCCGGACTCTTCCGCGTCAGCCGTTGATAATATTTGCGGCTCCGAAAACTCCGGCACTGGCAAGCGACATGATAATTCCTGCCATAATAACGCCCAGCATAACAGCGGTAACGGTTTCTTTGAAATTCATATCCAGCAGGCTGGCTGCAAGCGTACCGGTCCAGGCACCGGTACCGGGCAGCGGAATTCCGACAAACAGCATAAGTGCAACGAAAAGTCCCTTACCTGCCTTTATTTCCAGTTTTTTACCGCCTTTTTTGCCTTTTATCAGAAAAAATGTACAAATTCTGCCGATTATTTTTTTCTCTGATCCCCATTCAAGAAATTTTCGGGCGAACAAATAGATAAACGGTACCGGTATCATATTGCCAATAATACAAATAATGTAAGACTGCGGCAGCGGCAGGTTAAAACCTTGTGAAACAGGAATGGCACCGCGCAGTTCGATGAGCGGCACCATTGATATAAAAAAAATCCACAGATATTTATTCAGCATAACGCTTTAATTATACCGAAACCGGCAGCAGGTGTGAAGCTGCTGAAATAAGGCAGCTATTATTTCAGATAGTCGAGCCACGGCCGCTGACGGTCTATCATCATGTCGACCAGTTCGGGAATATCTTTACAGACGTCTATTACCGGATTGGCGAGCAGAGACTGGATAACGAAATCCTTTCGTCTCTTGAGAACTGCCTCTGCAATAAGATCATAGGCGCCGCAATAATTCCGCAGCAGCGCACCGAAACCTTTCGGGTAGTCAGGGAATGCAATACCATGTGCACCGTTTCTACCGATTCTTGCAGGAATTTCAACGGCAATCCATGAAGGCAGATCAGGAATAAGACCACGGTTGAGAATATTCACGGCGGGTTCCTCATAGCCGCTGTTCTGTGCAAATCCTTCGAGGATATAGACCAGCCGTTCATGAACGACTGAATCGATTTCCTTTTTTTCCGGTGCAAGCGACAACTGGTAGAATGTATAGAAATCCTTAATGCCTTTCAGATCAGCGACATTCCATGCCCACTGGACATATTCGCCCAAATGGCTGTCGGTTGTAATCGGAAGCAGATGATACTGGTCTAAAAATACTTTGAAAAGTCGACGGTCAGCCCACGATTTGGCACTCCGTTGCCCTTCCAGTACTGCTCTTCTGCTGCTCCCTTCCGTTTGAAATACCTTACCGTTCTTACGGGCATACGCAAGCAGGTCGGAAAACCCAGGTTCCTTTTCAAAAAATGCAGGGGCCTTTGCAAGAATGTCAGGATAGGCATCTTTATGAGAATCTTTATAAGCAGCTTCCAGCAAAACGCTGAAATGATTCAGCCCGGCAGCCCGGAGCGAAAGATTTTCAAATGGCGTACTAAGTATTTCAGGAAGATATCGCTTCAGCGACGCAATCTCGTGGCACAAACCAATAAATTTCATATCAGGATATTTTCTGAGAACCGTTGTCGTTACAGCTGTCATCGGATTGGAATAATTGATGACAAGTGCCTCCGGACACAACTCTGCTACGTCATCACAGATTTCAACAATAACCGGTGTTATACGGAGTGCGTGAAAAGTACCACCCGCACCGCCGTTCTCGCCGTACACCTGTTTTATGCCATATTGCTGCGGCAACGACCAGTCAAGGTCCCAGAGCGGAAACCGTTTCCCCACTTCAATCGATATAACTACCGCATCGGCGTTACGAAGAGCCGTTCTGCGGTCAGTCGTTGCCGTAACCGTAAACGGCCGGTGCGTTCTGGCAAGAAAACTTTCGGCAAGTTTCCGGACTTCCTCAAGCGCCGGAGCATTGATATCGACAAGTACGATTTCACTTCCCTCAAGAATTTTACTCTGAAAAATATCTCCAAGCGATACTCGTCCGAATTGTGCACTGCCGGCACCGATAAGTACAATTTTCATAATCAGCTGTTCCTCCTTTTCCATAAATTATACGTAATTCATGGAAACGTTTCCAGTATTAATTTTATCAGCCTTCCGTAAATTGTCAAGATAAATCAGTTTTCGTTGACGTGCGGAGAGAATATGACGTATCATATTTTTATGGATGAATCCCATATCACCATCAAAGAAATAGCAAAAGAAGCGCATGTCGGCATCGGAACCGTATCCCGTGCACTGAACAACAGTCCGAACATTTCTGATGTTACAAAGGCAAAAATACAAGCAGTTATTAAAGCACATAATTATAAACCGAACGCCCCGGCGGCACATCTTGCCCGGAAAACAATATCAGCCAGATATGTTGGTCTCATCGTTCGTAATTTTCGAATTCGTTTTTTTTATGAAGTATTCGAGTCCATTCACGCAGCACTCAAAAAGCATCATATCCGTCTGCTGATTCTTGAGTATTCGGAAAACGCCGGGACATTCTTTTCACAGATTATGGAACTGAATTTATCGGGCCTGATATTTTTTACAATGAGACCAAACAGAAAAGATACTGCGGCGATGAGATCCCGCAACATCCCGTTTATACTCATCGACAGCTCGCTGCCTCATACATACAGCATCACAAATGATAATTACTACGGCGGAAAATTAGCGGCCGAATATCTGCTGCGTAACGGATCACAAGCCCCCTGCTATGTACACAGCAAAAAAAGTAATCAGCTGGATACGTTACGATATACCGGATTCCGTGACGGGTTGAAAACAGCTCTGCACACCGACGGCGGTACCTATGCAGCAGCGCTGGACGAAAATGCCGGATATAAAACAGGAAAAAAAATACTCAGCGATCGTACTGCAGACGGAGTATTCTGTTTCAGTGATGAAATTGCAATCGGTGTTCTAAAGGCGGTTCGCGACGCCGGTTCAGAGCTGCCGGTGATCGGCTACGACGGAACACGCGACACAGAAGGATGGGGACTTTCAACCATATCACAAAATCCGTACATCATCGGAAAAAAAGCAGCAGCGCATATAGCAGCACTCATAGCGGGATCAACTCCGGAACAGACGGCTCCGCTGGTACTTACGCCGGTTCTTATCGACCGCGGCAGCTGACAGAACGGCAGCCAGGCTTCAACATCCGCTATAAAATTCAGATACTCAGCGGCTTTCAGCCGGGAAAAAAGTTCCGGCGTATCAGGAACAAAAGAAAACCGACGTTTTGATTCCAATGGTTTTTCTTCTATATTATTTCCGTCAATAACAATTCCGGCCGTTTCCGGATGAGGATCAGCAGGAATAAATCCGGTGAGCATTTTTATCGTCGTTGTCTTTTCCTCACCGTTTCTGACCGTCAAAGACAGATTATCTACCGCTTTCTCACCGGTGAACCGGCATATGACTTAGAAATATTGTAAAGACAAACACATCGTACTCCTGAATATACTGCTGCTCAGTCTATAATTTTTTCCATCAGAAAAAACTGACCTTTACGCCAGTGCGCAAAACCAGTCTTTCTATACCCGAGTTTTTCATACATCCGGCAGGAAAACGGATTTTCAGTAAAAGCGTCGAGACGAATCGAATGTATATGGTTTGAACGCACAACTGACTCAATATGTTTCATAACGGCAGTCCCTACTCCCTGATGCTGAAAAAAAGGATCTACACAGAGGCGATGAATGACCATGTACGGAGCATCAGTATTCATCCATGAACCGTTCTCATACTGACGGTCACATTCCTGATTTAAAACATAGACAGCAGCAATTCTGCCATCGATCATACCGCAGTACATCTGCCGTTTTTCCATATCGTCATCGATCGTTATCCGGTCGGGATAGATTTCATCCCACTGGGAAATATTGTTGGCATCGAGATTTTTTATCGCGTCACAAAACAATTTAAATATGTCGTCAGAATGTTCTTTTTGCGCCAAAGAAAATTCGATTTTAGTACTGTTTTGCATTATCACAGAATAACAGATTTACCGTGGCAGTTCAATAACAGTTCCGGAATGGAAAATCACAATAATCCGGCAGATAACGATGACAGCTTAAATGGTTATATCCATTACAATATTATCATTTTAAATTTGACAGATATCGCTAACTTAACCTATAATAATGCATATAGGTTATAACCATTATATAACCATTTCGGAGAACCACGTGAACGATAAAATATCAAGACAGGCACAAGTAGAAGCGTATTTACTGCATAAGATTACATCCGGACAGTGGAAATCGGGTGATAAAATACAGTCTGAACGGGATCTGTCCGTCGAACTTGGGGTCAGCAGAATAACCATCAGAAATGCCATTCTGCATCTGACGGGGAAAGGACTGTTTACCCGCAAAACGGGAAAGGGAACATTCGTCAAACAAACAACCGTTGAAAAAAAGCATGGGAAAACAGGTTCTGAAACAATGAACGGAACTATCGGATACGTCATCTGTAAAGAAAAATCCGTTCAAAAACCGCTGCTTCAGGAAGCGTTCTATTTCGATGTCTTTTCCGGTATTGAGGAAATAGCTGCGCAAACCGGCAGACATGTCCTTTTTACCTATATTGATGACTTTAATCCTGACGAACTGCCACGTTTTAACAGCTTTCTTGCAAAAGTCGACGGACTGATTATAGAAGAGGCTGTCAACACTGAATTCTTAGACAGAATCAGACAGTCCGGACGTCCGACCGTTCTTCTTGCCCCAACGGTTTCGGCAGCGGGATTCGACACGGTAACGTTTGATGTGAGGCTTGGCATCAGAAAAGCGGTCAACTATCTGGTTTCACTTGGTCACACCAGAATCGGTATAGTAAACGGACCACTGCATCTTCATACCGCGCAATTGCGGTATGAAGGATGGAAAACGGCGATGGAACAGCTGACCGGTTCTGTTCCCGAAGAACTTGCTGGAGGAAATACCGGCTGGACGGCAGAATCCGGGTATACAGGCATGAAAGAACTGCTTGAAAAAAACAACCGTCCGACAGCGGTCGTCTGTGCGAACGATCTGCTTGCGTTCGGCGCACTGTCGGCGGCATTCGAAATGAAACTCCGCGTCCCGGACGACATCAGCATTATCGGCTTTGATGATTCCGAAACAGCAGAACTGTCGACACCGCCGCTCACAACGATGAAAATTTACTCACACCAGATGGCACACACCGCAGCGAAACGGCTGCTTGACCGGCTGGAAGAATCCGATATTCCGGCAATAATAACAGAATTTCCTATTGATCTGATTATACGAAAATCATGCAGGGAGGTGAAGAAATGAATGGAAAAAAAAGGGAATGAACATGCAGGAATCGGAAAACGGCCAGGTTCTACCGGTTCCGCACGGACATTCCGAATAAAACTCTAAAAAGTATATCAGATCAACGAGGAAATGCCAACAAGGAACTATGGTAAAAATACATCCGTGTATTTTTACCAATCGTAGTTGTTCAAGCGTCGCTTTCGTAACTACGATTCCCGCCATCCATGGCGGGCAGGCTCCGCCCGACTTTCTATGGAGATATGAAATGAAAGAAAAACTACGAAATGTTTTGGCATTTTTTGTACTGTGCCTTCCGCTTGCAACGGGTTTTGCAGGAGGCAATAAAGATACTGCAGCAACAACGGCAACAACACATATCAAATTTTCAATGTGGGACGCAGTTCCTGAAAACAATAATTTTATCGCGGAATTTATGAAGGAAAATCCGGACATCAGTGTCGAAGTGGTTAATATTCCTTCCGATAATTATTCCCAGAAACTGAATACAATGGTAGCGACTCACACCGCCCCGGACGTTATGCTGGTATGGGAATGCGATCTTCCGCTTTTTGCAAAAGGCAAAAAACTGCTTCCGCTCGATGATTATATGAAAAATACAACAGCATTCAATCAAAAGGATTTGATTCCCGCTGTAAAAAAGATTCAGCTTATCAGCGGTGGTAAAACGTACGGCCTGCCCTGGTGCTATGCAAGTGAAATTCTCTACTATAATAAAGATATGTTTGACGCAGCACACGTTTCCTATCCAACGAATGACTGGACTTGGGAAGATTTTCAGAACGCCGCGCAAAAGCTCACAATTACGAAAAACGGCCGGACAGTACAGTGGGGATGCGATGATATTACCTTTAAAGGAATTTGGTATGCGCTGATTGGTGCGGCCGGCGATCCGGTTATAGATACCGACGGAACGATCAAAATAGGTGACGGAGCGCGAAGGGCTCTTCAGTTCCAGTACGATCTGGTGAACAAATACAAAGTCGAACCCGAACCATCTGTAAGTTCGTCAGGATCTGATCTCTTTATTGCAGGCAGAGCGGCGATGACCCGGGCAGGCAGCTGGATGTGTTCGGCATACCGGCAGATACAGGATTTTAACTGGGATATTGCACCGCTGCCGATGGACAAACGTCACTATTCAGGATTGCATACCGGGTTCTTCACCATTTCGCAGGATACAAAATACAAGGAAGCTGCCTGGCGTTTCATCGAATTCTGTATGAGTGAAAAAGGTCAGCAGATGATTTCGGGTGCATACAATAATCCGTCAGCTATTGTTCCGTTTGCTGAAAAAGGAGCCTATAAGGTACAGGGAGAAAAAGGGCCGGCGAACTGGGATGCGTTTGACAAAACGGCACAATTCGGAGAATTCGGCTATGTCGTTGCACCGGCAGGATTAACTGATGAGCTGGTCAGAAGATTCCAGGCAGCAGTACTTGGGCAGATTTCCGTGGACGAAGCACTAAAAGAATCTCAGAACGCGATCGACACGATCCATCAGTAGTATAAAAGTGAGCGGATAGCGGACAGCATCAGACGTTCACCGTTTTTTCCGCTCGTACTATGAAAATAAGGAATAACAGATGCATACTTTACAAACAAGACCCCGGCGGGATTTTCGTGACACGCTCACCGCGTGGCTGTTTCTTTTGCCGTGGGTGATCGGATTCGTTTTGTTTTCAGGACTGCCGATTCTTGCCTGTTTCGGCATCAGTCTTACCGACTGGAATCTCATACAGACACCGAAAATAATAGGATTTAAAAACTATATCGCATTACTGAATACCGGATCTGGATTTTTTAATTCACTGAAAGTAACGCTGCTGTATACAGTTTTCAGCGTTATCGTTACCGTTGTATGGGCACTTTTTACGGCAATGCTGCTGAATATGAAAAAAAAGCTGAATGGAATTTTTCAGTTTTTCTATTTTATACCGGCTGTCATTCCGACGGTATCACTGGCGTTCGCTTTTCAGATTATTTTTAACCAGCATACCGGTATTCTGAACTATCTGCTGGCAATTCTGGGCGTAAAATCGCAGCCGAACTGGCTGTTCGACCTGCAGTGGGTTCTGCCGTCGGTTATCTTCGTAACTATTTATACGTATGCGACCGGGCAGATGATGCTTATCTTTAAAGCAGGGCTGGCTGATGTTCCAAAAGAACTGTATGAGGCGGCGGATATCGACGGAGCTGGCTTTTTTCAAAAATTTTCACACATAACACTTCCGTCGATATCTCCTATTCTGCTTTTCAATATGGTAACGGCCTGCATAGGTTCTTTAAACAATTCATTTTCACTGCTGTTTCCGCTTACCAACGGCGGACCGAACGATGCGACGAATGTGCTCAGTCTGTCAATCTACAACAATGCGTTCGGTAATTATCGAATGGGATACGCCTCCGCACTGTCGGTAGTACTGTTCCTGATTGCCGCGGTCCTTGCACTGCTGCAGTTCACTCTTTCAAAAAAGTGGGTTTACTATGAAACATAACCGTTCTGCAAAAAATCAGGTATCGTCCGTATTTTTGTATCTGGTGCTGATTCTCGTCGCACTCATCATGTTTTTTCCGATTATGTGGATTATTTCCAGCTCATTTAAATCGTTAGTCGAAATAAACGCCTATCCTCCCCGGCTTTTTGTCAGGCATCCCAAATTTTCCAATTACTGGCAGGTTCTCTCAAAACCGGCAATCTGGCTGTACCTGCGGAATACGCTGATTCTTATTGCCGGTAATACAGCAGGCACACTGTTGTCGAGTTCGCTCGTCGCATATCCGCTTGCCCGGATGCATTTTCACGGAGAAAAAGTCGTATTTGCACTGATTCTTGCAACCATGATGGTTCCGGCAACAACAACCATCATCCAGCAGTATCTGCTGTTCTCGCGATTCCGCTGGCTTGATACGCCGCTGCCGATGATCGTTCCCGCTTTTTTTGCCTATCCGTACAACGTCTTTTTATTCCGGCAATTCTTTAAAAGTATTCCCAAAAGCATGGATGAAGCTGCACTTATCGACGGCTGTAACAGATTCCAGATTTATGCAAAAATATTCGTTCCGCTTTCAAAATCGACCTTTATCACGATTGGTATTCTTTCATCGGTATTCTGGTGGAATGAATTGTTCCAGCCGCTGATTTACATCAATTCCGAAATGTGGAAACCGCTGACCGTCGGCGCACTGACGACCTTCAAAATGGCTGGATCTTTTGTAACGCAGTGGAATATCACAATGGCCATGTCGACGCTTATGATTCTGCCGCCGATTCTTTTGTATCTTATCGGACAAAAATACATCGTTGCCGGTATAAAGACATCAGGAATGAAAGATTGAACCACTGGTAAAGTCAGACAAGTTTTGCAAATGATTCAGATTAAGAAAAATACTGCGCCTCAGGAAGTCGGAGTCACCGTATTTTCAGGAAAAACGACTATCACAAAAAATCCGACCTATCTATGGAGGTAGTACATGAACGATTATCCGATACAGGCCGTACCGTTTACGGCGGTTAACATACAAGATGATTTCTGGCAGAAAAAACTTGAAACAGTCAGAACGATAACGATTCCATCCGTTTTCCGGAAATGTGAAAACGAGGGTAGAATAGATAATTTCCGGCGGGCGGCAAAGCAGCTTCCCGGCCCGTTTGTCGGCAAAATGCCGTTTGACGATACCGATGTGTATAAAGCAGTCGAAGGAGCGTCGTATTCGCTCGCACTGTATGATGACCGGAAACTGGATGCATATCTGGATACGGTTATCGGCTATATTGCCGCGGCACAGGAATCCGACGGGTATCTCTACACGAACCGGACAATAGACCCCGGGCACGTGCATCCGTTTGCCGGAAAACAACGATGGTCATCGCTGGTTCAAAGCCATGAGCTATATGACTGCGGGCATCTGTACGAAGCCGCAGCAGCCCATTATCAGGCCACGGGCAAACGGACACTGCTGGATGTTGCACTAAAAAATGCCCGGCTCGTCTGCAGTACGTTCGGACCAGACGGACGGCACGATGTTCCGGGACACGAAATAATAGAAATGGGGCTGGTCAGGCTGTACAGGGTAACAGGAGACCGTACTTTTCTTGAAACGGCTCAATTTTTTCTTGAACAGCGTGGCTGCCACCAGAACCGTGCCCGGTATGACTTTGACAATATTCCGGAATACAGTCAGGACCATATACCTGTTCTGCAGCAGACGGAAGCGGTCGGTCATGCAGTCCGGGCCATGTATCTGTACTGCGGTATGACCGATATTGCGGCTATAACCGGTGATGCCCGCTACGGAGCCGCGCTCAACGCACTATGGAATAACTGTGTCAGCAAAAAAACATATCTCACCGGCGGAATCGGTTCCCGGCGGCAGGGTGAATCGTTCGGAGCAAATTATGAACTGCCGAATGCAACAGCCTACAATGAAACCTGCGCTGCAATAGGGTCCGTCCTGTGGAACTACCGGATGTTCCTCATGTACGGGAACGGCAGCTATTACGATATTATCGAACAGACGCTGTACAACGGGCTCCTGTCGGGGATTTCGCTTTCCGGAGACCGCTTCTTTTATACAAATCCGCTTGAATCGGACGGAACGACGCAGTTTAACTACGGCAGTGCAACACGAAAAGAGTGGTTCGACGTATCCTGCTGTCCGACCAATCTGAGCAGATTCCTTCCATCGCTGGGAAAATATATCTATGCCGTAAAAGGAACGACGGTCTACGTCAATCTGTATGTTTCAGGAACAACCGAAATCACGACGTCCGACGGAATCTTTAAACTGACCACGGATACAAAGTATCCGTGGGACGGTCATATACGGCTTACCGTTTCAATTCCGAAAAAAACGCAATCAGGCACGGTGAATCTGCGGCTCCCCGGCTGGACTGAAGGTGCAGTCATGGGAGGAAAATTATACCGGTCAACGCCGCTTTCCGGAACAACGGAAGCGCCGTATTCCCTGACGGTTAATGGGGAACCATTTTCCGCCGACCGGAAAAACGGGTATCTGAAAATGGACAGGACCTGGACTGACGGAGATACAATACAGCTGTACCTTCCGCTGCCGGTTCAGTTCGTACGTTGTGACGATCAGGTCGTTGAAAATCGCGGACAGCTGGCACTACAGCGGGGACCAGTCGTCTACTGCATTGAAGAACAGGATTGTGCCGTTCCGCTGGAGCAGATTACCGCCGGCCGTTTTACAGCAGCCGCCGCTTCGTTCCGGAAAGATTTTCTGGGCGGCGTGACCTTGCTTTCGGGAGAAGGGGTCACGGCCGTTCCGTACTATGCCTGGTCAAACCGGGGTGTCGGTAAGATGAAGGTCTGGATTCCAGAACACTAGCAGAACAGGGATCACCATGCCCCGGCACAAGGGCCGGGGTATGAAACCCTCCGCACGAATCAGCTCTCGCGGGAATGTTTTCTCATATCGAGATAAACCGCGCCGATGATGATAAAACCTTTTACCAAAAGCTGATAATACGAATTGATTCCTAAATACGTCATACCATAATTGATAATTCCCATGATAAAAACACCGACAATCATACCACCCATTGTGCCCACACCGCCTGTCTGGGATACACCGCCAACCGTTACCGCCGCGATAGCATCAAGTTCCATTCCGTTTGCAGTCAGCGAATTGGCAAGTCCCAGCCGCGATGCCTGCAGTGCACCGGCAATACCGTATAACGCGCCGGCGAAAGCATACACGGCGACCAGCGTTACGCCGACATTGATTCCGGCAACACGGGCAGCTTCTTTATTTCCGCCGATTGCGTAAAGATTCATTCCAAATCGGGTATGATTAAGAATGATACCGACTATCACGGCAGCAATGACAAGATATATCAGCAAATTCGGGATCGGACCTATGAATCCCTGGGAAATATGTTTAAACTCATCGCGAACGGAACCGACAACTTTTGCGTGTGTATAGATAAGTTGCAGTCCGCGGGCGATCGACATGGTACCAAGCGTAGCAATAAAAGCGGGAAGATTTCCGTAAGCCACAAGGACACCATTGAAAATTCCGAATAAAAGGCCTGCTCCAACTGCTGCAAGAATCGGAATGATTAAAGGAAATGCAATTCCCGGATACATAGCAGCGCTATACGCCGGGTTCTGAGCAAAAGAAGCAGCGATACTTGCTGTAAGACAGACAACATACCCGATCGATAAATCGATTCCCCAGGTTATAATAATCATACCGACACCTAAAGACGCAAATCCCCGGACGGTTTCTGCTATAACCAGATTCTGTAGAGAGCTTCCCTGTATTGAGCCACCTTTGGTAAGAATACCAAGTACAACAAATAAAACAACAAATGTCAAATAGTTTGTATAATTGTTGGCAAATTCTCTTATACCCACAAACTTACGGTTCTTTTTTAAAGCTATCGCTTCGGACATATATTTCCCCCTTAATCTTTTGTGAATCGGGTTGCCAGCCGCATCACGGCAGCCTGTGTTGCATCTTTTTTACTCAGGATACCGGTCAACCGGCCGTTACATAAAACTGCAACTCTATGTGACATGGCAATCAGTTCCGGCATTTCGGATGAAACCATAATGATCGATTTACCTTGAGCAACGAGATCTTTCATGATGTTGTAAATCTCATATTTAGCTCCGACATCAATGCCGCGAGTTGGTTCATCCATAATCAAAATATCCGGTTCAGTCATAAGCCAGCGGCAGAAAATTACTTTTTGCTGATTTCCTCCCGATAAACATTGAATAACAGTTTTCATTCCAGGTGTTTTCGTATTCAGCAACTTATTCAGTTTCACTACCTCGCTGTTTATTTCAGTGTGTCTTATCAAGTGGAATTTATTCAAATATCTTTGCAGAGACGCTATCGAAGTATTTTTTGCAACTGACATAAGGGGAAATAAACCGGTACCACGCCTGTCTTCCGTAATCAGTCCAATTCCGTTATTTATAGCATCCTTTGGTTTTCTAATTTTTACCTCTTCACCATTTATTACTATTTTTCCTCCATCTGTCGTTTTCCGTAAACCGAATACAGATTCAACCAGCTCAGAGCGTTGAGCCCCAACTAAACCACCTATACCTAGTATTTCAGATTTTCGTAAATCAAATGAAACATCTTTAAAAGATCCCGGATTAGATGATGTTAAATGCTCAACCGTAAGCCTGATTTCTCCCGGTTCCGTTGTAATCTCGGGAAATCGTTGTGTAGAAACTCGTCCGATCATTAAACTGATAAGTTTATCTTCATTGAGATCTGAAGCCTTATACGTACCGACATTCATTCCGTCCCGCATAACGGTGACCTCGTCCGCAATCTGGAAAACTTCATTCATTCTATGCGTGATATATATAATGCTGACCCCCTTGGTACGAAGATCTCTTATTATTCTGAATAAATGATCAACTTCACGTTCGGAAAGCGAAGACGTCGGCTCGTCCATAACGACTACAGAAGCTCCGTACGAAGTCGCTTTCGCTATTTCGCATCCCTGCTGTTCGGAAATAGATAAATCCTTTATCTTCTTTACCGGAGAAATGTCCCAATCAAGCTCCTTAAATAATGCAGCTGTATCAGAAATCATTTTCTTATGATTAATAAAATGATTCCCTGCACCCCTGAACGGTTCTCTTCCTAACCAGACATTTTGAGCAACCGTTCTTTCCGGTACATTCAGTAATTCCTGATTTATCATAGAAATTCCTGTTTCAAGCGCATCTTTCGTTCCGCGGAACCGGACCTCTTTTCCTTTAAAAAAAACCTTGCCTGCATCAGGATGAAAAATTCCAAAAAGACATTTCATTAATGTAGATTTTCCGGCCCCATTCTCACCCATCAACGCATGTACTGTTCCCGGACGGATATATAGAGTCTGCTGAATAAGAGATAAATCTATACAAAACAAATAAAAGGGTATAAAATTCCACTAAAGATGTACACGAAAAAAGAGAATAAAAGGTCAAAAAGCG
>JALCCK010000004.1 GCA_022640795.1 Treponema sp. | reverse complement strand
GCGACGGCGACGTTCATTTATCTGGTGCTCTTTGCTGCGGAATTCCTGCTCAAGCGCGTTGAGTTCCGCGTGTTTTGCCGTAAGCCCTTTGATAAGTGTTGAAACGTCTGCCTGCTCATTGGTCAGATACGAACGCGCTTTCTTTGTCACATCCGGCGGGAGTCCGCTCCGTTCGGCAATTTCCAGTGCATGACTTTCTCCCGGTACTCCCATCAAAAGGTGATAGGTAGGGGAGAGGGTATCCGTATTGAATTCAACAGATGCATTTATGCATGCCGGATGGGTGTAGCCGTAGTTTTTCAGGATTCCGTGATGTGTCGTAACCAGTACGAAGGCTTTTTTCTCAAGCAGCGTATCCAGTGCAGCCATTGCAATAGCACCGCCTTCCTGCGGATCGGTTCCACTTCCCAGTTCATCAAGCAGCACGAGACTTTTTTCATCGGCTTGTGAAAGCGCTTCAGCTATATTTTTCATATGCCCGCTGAACGTGGAAAGCGACTGATCGAGCGACTGTTCGTCTCCGATATCTGCAAAAACATTGGAGAATACCGGCAGTCTGGTTCCTTCCGCTGCGGGAACGGGAAATCCAGACTGGTTCATCAGTGCAAAGAGCGCAATCATTTTGAGGGTGACCGTTTTTCCGCCGGTATTCGGTCCCGTAATAATAAGTACGCGTTTCCCTGCTCTGAACCGGACATCGACGGGGACTGCTCTGCTGCCGAGCAGCGGATGCCGTCCCTGCAGAATAAGAGGAGGCTCACTGACCGCTGTTTCTTCGGAACTTTCCTGTTTTTCATCACAGGACAGCGCGTAGACACCATTATTTTCCATTCCCCATTTTGCAGCTGCGCAGGTCGTATCGAGCTGCAGCATAACCGGAAGTGCTCTTTCAAATAAACCGGTAAACGGACGCAGCCGTGCGGTAAGTTCCCTGAAAATTTTCCTGATTTCCTGCTGCAGGCTGAATTCCTCCTGAACCAGATCATTGTTTTTTCTTACAACGTCTTCAGGTTCGATATAGACCGTCTGCCCCGTTTGTGAAACTTCGTGAATTATTCCGGGAATCCGGTTTTTCATTCCTGCATGAACGGCCAGTACCTGGCGGTCTGCACGGAATGCGGGAACATTCGATTCGAGAACAGTCGAGAGCGACTGATCGCTGGTATACTTATGTATAAGAGACGTTATTTCATTACGCAGCGCGCTTATTTTCCGCCGGATTGCCCTGAGCTCCGGAAGATCTTTCAGCTGTCCGTCTTTATCGAGGATACGGAATATTTCCCGTTCAGGAGCATCAAGTTGCTCTATTGTCTGCGCAAGTGCGCTAAGATGAGCAGTTTCAAGTTCCTGCGCGGAAGTTTTCAGTGCGTTGACGGTGTTTTTTACCGTAGTACAGAAAGAACCGAGGTCAAACAGCTGCTGACGGGACAGCGTTGCGCCTTCCGTCTTCATAACCGGGAAAAGCGGTGCTATTTCTGCCCAGTGCGATAGTGCAGGGGCACGTGACGACTGCAGATATGTCATCCATTCTGTTCCAAGTAGTTTCAGTTGCGCTATTGCAGTGCGGTTGGAACCCGGTTCTTTTTCTTTTAATGATGCCGTTCCTTCGTCACTGACACAATATCCTGCGATCGTATCGCGGATACGGAAAAAATCTAATTCTGTAAGAGTTTTTTTATTCATAGTACTAACCATTGGCAGAATAAAATCGGTTTTCCAAGACCGGTAAAATTAATCCTGCCAGCTGTCTGTTTTTATTTCGTTACAAATTCGCTGCCAGCTTTCGTAACGTTCCTCGCTTATAACGCCGGAATAGACTGCTTCAAGGATTTTACAGCCGGGTTCGGTATGATGTCGGCACGACATTCCGAAGCTGCACTGTCCGACGAGCGGACTGAATTCCCTGAAATAAAGCTGAAGATCTTCTTCCGGAATATCATGCAACACAAATCTTCGTATTCCCGGTGTATCGATAACATCTGCCCTGCAGCCGTGCAGACCACCCATGAGAGCTTCATTCAGGTGGAGATGCATCAGCATACCTTTTGTTGTCGTATGAGATCCTTTCCCATATTTTTTTGACAGACTGCCGGTTTTTAAAACACAGGTGTTGTCCAGTACGTTCAGCAAACTTGATTTTCCGACACCTGACTGCCCTACGAACGCACTTCGTTTATTTTCGAGCAGTTTTGCCAGATTCGGAAGTCCGTCGCCTGTTTTGGCGGATATCCGGAGTACCCGGTAACCGAGTTTTTCCCAGATTGAAAGTCTGTTCTGGAAATCGATGTCGGCTGCTTCCATCAGATCGTATTTATTACATACTATGGTAGTAGTAAGTTTTTCATATTCCGCCTGTGCCAGAATTCTGTCTATAAACCTCGGTCTGAACGGTGGTGCGTCCGGTGTCGTAACCAGTATGAGATTGTCAAGATTTGCAGCCAGCAGCTGCGGACATCTTCCTTTTACATTCCAGCGTACGAATTTGTTTTTCCGCGGAAGTATACCGGTAATCTGTCCTTTTTCGTCATCCAGTTCATCGTGATCAAGCAGCACGTAATCCCCGGGTGCAAGCGGATTGTAGTATTCCTTATCGGATTTCAGTTTTTTTCCTTTTATTGAACAGATCCGCTCCTTTCCGTCGTCACATTCCACCGCAAAAAAATTATTGGTGCCTCCGAGAACTATTCCTTGCATAGTATACTATCGTACCAGAAAAACACGCGTTGTCAAGTATGTCCTCCGTGTGCATAAAATCTGATACTGTATCTATTGACAAAGAATGTCTGTTTAAGTATAGTATGTGAACATTACATTCCCCGATTGTGTAATGGTAGCACCTCAGTTTCTGGTACTGATTGTGGGGGTTCGAATCCTCCTTGGGGAATACAGCTGCTCAAAAAGGGCAGCTTTTTTTTGCCGGACGGTCCCTTCGTCTATCGGTTCAGGACAAAAGATTCTCATTCTTTAAAGAGGGGTTCGATTCCCCTAGGGACTAAAAACCTGATTACTTTATAGTACGTAATCAGGTTTTTTCATATTAATTTCTTGTCCGCTGTAATCCTGTTCCATATTTTTTTTCCCGGTACAGTCATCTGTTACTGGCGGTATCCGGGGATTACGGGCGTTCAGCTGTTTTCACGGACGTGATTTTTTGTATCTTTATCTTCAGTCCCCATACGGTTGAAAATATTGGCAAGTACTGCTCCCGAAATATTATGCCAGACGCTGAAGATGGCTCCGGGTATGGTTGCCATCGGGTACTGGGCAAAACGGGTTGCAGCAAGCGACGTAGCGAGTCCGGAATTCTGCATGCCGACCTCAATTGCTATTGCACGTTTTTTGGGCGTTTCGAGTCTGAGGGCAGAACCGATCCCGTACCCGACAAGATAACCGAGAACATTGTGCAGCATAACGACAAGAATGATTATCATGCTTGTCGTAAGAATTTTATGAGAATTTGCCGAGACGACGGATGCGATGATGGCAATTATGGCAATCGTAGAGATAAGCGGCAGAACACGGACTATTTTCTCCGTTATAGCGCTCAGGAACCGGTTTGCAATAAGACCGAGAATGATCGGGACTATGACTATCTTTATAATAGAAACGAACATTGCCAGCAGATTGACGTCTACTGTCTGTCCTGCAAATACATAGGTCAGAAGCGGTGTCAGAATTGGTGCAAGAATTGTTGAAACGGCAGTCATACCGACTGAAAGTGCAACATCGCCTCTGGACAGATAAGTCATAACATTTGACGACGTTCCTCCGGGGCAGGTCCCTACCAGTATAACTCCGACAGCCAGTTCCGGCGGTAATCTGAATATTTTAGTCAGTGCAACGGCCAGCAGCGGCATGACGGTAAACTGTGCGAGACATCCGATAAGAACATCTATCGGGCGGCTGAAGACTATTTTGAAGTCGTCAAATTTTAAAGTAAGTCCCATACCGAACATGACAATTCCGAGGAGGGGAGCAATCCAGCTTGTTTTTATCCAGGTACCGGTACCTGGAATGAAAAGGGTGAGTGCTGCTATGGCTATTACAAACCAGGCCATATACTTACCGACGAAATCTGAGATTTTTTCAAGAATTCTCATAGCGACCTCTTTAGTGTAAATAAAAATATTAAGTAAATTTGTAATCAGCATTATATACCGAAATGGTTTACGTGTCAGTACCATTTTACGGAATAAAAAGGAACAGCCATGCTGCTGACCATGATTTTTACAGATTGCAAAAACCTTGGTTATGCTCTAATATGAATTTATGAGTTATGAGGATACTACAGATACGTTCGATCGTCTTGTTCTCGGTATATCGGATGATGAGCGTAAGCAGCTTCTCGACAGAGTAAAATCAGATGGAACAGAATCCGGAAGGGCGGAAGATCGTGTGTCGGTAAACGATATTGACGATACGACAGATCTTATTGTCCGGCTCCGTTCGGAATCGATTTTCTATCGGATATATCTGTGGCTGAAGGCGCTGTTTACCAATGCTTCTGTTGAAGTCCTTTATAGTGAAGATCTTATCAATGCTGTCGGACGGCATATCGATCATAACTTTCCCGGACTTATAGATCGAAAACACGGATATCTTTTGACGATATTTTATCATAAATTTGAAGAGCTCAGGAACGTCGCCGGTTTCTTCAGGCCCTATATTGATAAAGTGGAACAGGATCCCGGTGCTTTTTATGTCTATCTGGGATCTGTCGGCATGTCTGAAAGTCACAAGGCTATTGACGAAGCGGCGAATCCTTATTCTCTGCCGCTCACAAAAGAAGCGACTTCTGAAGCCCGTCTTTCGATGCTTCGTCACATGGACCAGCTTATGAAGGATCTTCCGTCAAATGACCGGGCGGTAATGTATCCTGCCGTACGTGCCGTCGAATGGCTCCGGCATTTCGTGAACCTTCCGTTCAAACATTTTCTTGCACTTTTTACTAATATAGTTGCAGATTCGTACAGCTGTACTTTTTCAGATGCCGACAATATGTTTGCTGATTTTGCGAATTGTATCTGTAACGTTCAGACGATACCGGAAATTCTGCTGAAAACTTTGTATATCTATTCCGGCAGCGGAAAAATACCGGATGATTTTAACGATATACCCGAGGCTGTTGAAGACGAAGAATTCCTGCAGAAGGCTTCGGCCCAGATTTCCATGATTCATATGTTTTCTAATACCGTTCCCATGAAAGATATTTCCTGTGTTCTCTATCAGAATATACGCTGGCAGCCTCTGCCGTTCGGCGGTCATGAAGACTGGTTCGTTAAATATAAGGCTCAATGGAAGAAAATTTTTGATCAGCGATGGAAATCCTGGCTTACCGATTGTAAAAAGCAGAGAATGCTTGATCAGCTGAAACTGGATTTTAAACTGGAGTCGTTTCCGGAACTTCCCTATCGGCCGTGGAGTGCGCTGTGGGGCGGAATGAAATTTAACCATGAGCTTACGGCCGGATTTTTATACTGGTTTTTTAATGCAAAATTTCCCGAATCGTTCAGATTATTGCGGACGCTGCTGGTCGAAGGAGTTTTTCTGAACAAGGACAACCGGCAGGAGTTTTCAAACGGACTTGATGAATACAGTAAAATGAGTCTTGAATTTGAATCTTTTATTGAAAGACTTTCTCCACGGGGATCTGCCGGTATTGTTTTTGAAAAACTGGCTTCCAGAAAAATGCAGACAATTCAGGGGCAAAATAAGGTAGATTCTGTTATGCTCGGAATGGAATCGGAAATAAGTTCGCTGGAGCTTGATTTCTGTGCAGTCTGCCGCAAGATAGAACTCATTCTCAATGGAATTCTTTCGTTGAAAAAAGATACGCGATACGATACGCTGCAGAATATTTCGACGATACAGGGATCCGAAAATAAAAAGTTTATTGCGGCAATTGCGGCTTTGCAGCATTCTCTGCATAGTGCAGCCGCTTTTTTGAATGATCTTGAACCGCTTGAAAATTCTTTTTGATTTCGCAGGTAAAGATGTCTGAATTACATTTTAGTGCAGCACAGGCTGCTGAAAAACAACGGAAACTGGCGTCGGGACGCTGGGTTGTGTTCCCGTTTTATAGAAACGGAAAACCGGTAAACGGCAAAGGAGTTCCTGTCTGCGGTATGAGTCTGAAAAAGGCCGGGAGTATGCGGTTCCGCTGGTCGGAAGAAAATAATGTCCGTAAATCGTTTCTACGGGAACTTACCGGTCTTTCTGTCAAAGGAACAGTACCGGTTCAGTTGGAGCTCGTTCATTCGAAAACAGTGTATGAAGTATCGTCACCGGCAGATACGTTTTCTAAAACCGGGGACGGTATGATAACGGCCACAGAGAATTTGCTGCCGGTGATAACGGTGGCAGACTGTATGCCGATCTTTCTGTACGATCCGGAAACAAACGTATCCGGCATTCTCCATTCCGGCTGGAAGGGTACCGGTATTGTTGTCGAAGCTCTCAAAAAGGCGGCAGCGGTTTTCGGTTCCGATCCGCATGATTTTTGTGCTGTTATGGGACCTCATATCCACAGCTGCTGTTATATCGTCGATGAAGAACGGGCAGCGTATTTCAAAACTAATTTCGGTGCGGAGTGTGTCAGTCCGGTAGCGGAGTCTGAACTGGAAAAACTGCAGTCGGGGAATTCGTGGAATAAAAACTATATAAAATTGTATCACCTTTCGCTTGCGAAAGCGAACCTTGTGCTGCTTGAACGGGCCGGTGTCCGTTCTGAAAATATTGCCTGTGCGGACGATTGCACCTGTTGTAATTCAGTTTTCGGATCATTCAGACGGGAAACGGCTCAGCTGCCTGCTGATTTTCCGATGGAGCAGCGGTGGAAAGCTTTTACCGTGCAGGCTGCTTTTTGTTTTCGTCCTTCCGGAACAGCAGTCAGCGATGCATTACTGGAAAATTTTTCCTCTTTCTGATACTATAGGTTCTGCAATACCGGCGGGACAAACGCCGTCCGGCACCGCTATTTTATTTTTAGAAAGGATTTGTTATGTCAGATATAAAAAACGACTGCAGAACCGTCGTATGTGCCGCACTCAATGGATTTCTGAAAAGCAGACAGCCGGATGCTGAGGAACTCAAAGCTGATTCACTTCAAATAGAAACTCCGCCGAGCCCGGAAATGGGTGATGTCGGAATTCCTTTGTTTGCTTTTGCAAAAATACTGCGTATGGCTCCTCCTGCGATAGCCGCTGCTGTCGTAAAAATCATACGGGAACAGAAAGAATTTAAAGGGATCAATGCAGAATCACTCGGTGAATTCGTATCGGTCGGACCGTATGTTAATCTGAAAATGAACCAGAGATCTGCAGCATTCAAGATTCTGTCCCGCATAAAAGAACAGGGTGCCGGTTACGGATCTTTTGATGAGAACGGTTCGAAACCTCTTGCCGGACGACGGGTTATGGTTGAATATTCAAGTCCGAATACAAATAAACCGCTCCATCTTGGGCATATGAGAAACGATGCGCTGGGAGAAAGCGTCAGCCGTATTCTGAAAAAAGCAGGCGCAGAAGTTTTCAAAGTAAACATTATCAATAATCGGGGCGTCCATATCTGTAAATCAATGATCGCCTATAAACTTTTCCACGAGCAGAAAAAAGAAACGCCGGAATCTCTCGGGATGAAAGGTGATCATTTTGTCGGGCAGTGCTATGTTGAATTTGACCGCTACAGTAAAGAACATCCGGAAGCGACACAACAGGCTGAAGACATGCTCGTTAAGTGGGAACAGGGTGACCCTGAGGTCCGAAGACTCTGGAAACAGATGAACGACTGGGCAATCGGCGGTATTGAAGAAACATACCGTCGGACCGGCGTTTCTTTTGATAAACTTTATTATGAGAGCGAAACCTATCTTAAGGGTAAAGAAGAAATTCTGAAGGGCCTTGCGGACGGTGTATTTTATCGTGAAGCAGACGGTTCCGTATGGGTGGATCTTAAACCGCTCGGTATGGATAAAAACAAGGTTCTGCTCCGAAAAGACGGTACCGCCTTATATATGACGCAGGATATAGGAACTGCGATTTATCGCCATACCGACTGGCCGTTTAATCAGCTTGTGTATGTTGTCGCCAGTGAACAGATTCATCATTTTAAGGTTCTGTTTTATGTACTGAAAAAACTCGGTTTCGAATGGGCTGATAAACTCTATCACTTGAGTTACGGATTGGTAAATCTTCCTTCCGGGCGGATGAAAAGCCGCGAAGGAACGGTTGTAGATGCTGACGATCTGATAGACCAGCTGCGCGATGACGCTGTCAGAGAAATAAAAGAGAAAGGCCGTGATACCGAGGTCGGAAATCCTTCCGAAGTCGGAGAAAAAGTTGCTCTTGCCGCGCTTCACTATTATCTGCTGGAAATTACACCAAACAAGGATATGCTGTTCAATCCGGAAGAATCACTTTCGTTTAACGGTAATACCGGGCCATATCTTCAATATATGGGTGCACGTATTTCTTCGATATTGCGTAAGGCACGGGAATCCGATATACAACCTGACGGCAGCGAAGCTTCTGTGGAGCTGCTTGCCACACAGGCAGAATGGGACCTTATAAAAAAACTGGGAGAATTCCCCGCACTGACGGCAAAATCTGCTGAAAATCTTGATCCGAGTCTCATGACCGGCTATCTGTACGATACGGCAAAACTGTTCAGCCGGTTTTATCAGCAGTGCCCCATTCTCGCTGCAGAACATGAGCAGCTGAAAGCCGCACGGTTGTATCTTGCAGAATGTACCCTGACAGTCTTGAAGAATGCTATGGAACTGGTGCTCGTTCCCTATCTTGATAAGATGTAACGGCAGCCCGTTCAGGATTCAGCGCCTGTCTCGAGTTCCTTTTTCCATGTGGTGATAAAAGCTTCATAGGCAGCTATTTCCGCTGCTATTACCTGGTCCTGTATAGCCCCTCTGCCTTCAATATCGTTTCCCTCTACTATATAGAGGGATCTCAGAGTGTTTTCCAGTTCATCTATGGTAAGATTTGTATCATGCGCACGCCTGCGTTCCAGCATGCGCATCTCTTCGTCAAAAGTTTCGGTATATTTTCTTTCTAATGCAGAAACAGCGTCAATCATAGGGGTATAATATACAGATGATTGGACTTTTGCAACCAGGTATGTTATATTGTTACTATGGATAATTACAATGAGTCAAAAAAGTTCGGAAATGAGTCTGAAAACCCGGAAACATTACTGGACGAAAGTTTTGAAGAAATCTGTTCTTTGATCGCAGAGTCGAACGATAAGAATTTTATCCATGATTTTTTTGATTGTCTTTTCACTCCGGCAGAGCGCAGAGATTTCGCAAACCGCTGGCTCCTGGTGAAAGAGATAGATCGTGGTACTACGCAACGTGATATTGCGCATAAATTCGGAATGTCGCTCTGCAAAATCACCAGGGGATCAAAAGAACTACATAAACCCGACAGTGCCTTCAGGAAGGCGCTCGACCGGCTTCCTGGATAATGCCTACTGCAGTAAATCCGCAATATCTTTTCTGCCCCAGCTGATGGCGGTGTCGTACGAAGTTTCCCCGGAAAGATTCTTTATGTGCGGGTCAAGTCCGAGAGAAAGAAGTCGTTCGATGACAGATTTTGAGGCTGTCTTTGCTGCATAGTGCAGGATGGTATTACCCTTCATGTCTGTTTTAGTTCCCGCATATTGAACTATGTATCCCAGAATTGTATTTTTGCCTCCGTCGAGTGCAAGTGTCAGCGCACAGGAACCTTTACGGTCAATAGCAGCAAACGGATCTGCTCCGTTCTGAAGCAGCAGAATACACAGGCTGTCTCTTGATTTTTCAACAGCAAGTGCAAGCGGTGTATATCCTTTTGCATTTCTTGTATCTGACGGATAGCCTTTTTCCAGAAGAAACGAAAGAACCGCAGGCGCTGCATTATTTTCAACAGCCGTGTGAACCGGCGTATTACCATCAGAGTCTGTCACGGTCCTGCTGTCACCCAGGACTGCGTCCATAACTGCTGAATTCTGTGAGAGAGAAATAGAGAACGGTGTTACCCCTGATTTATCCCGGGTAAGCGGGTTTGCACCTGTTTTTCTGATCATCGTAATTATTTCGATTACCCCCGTAGCCGCTGCTTCATGATACGCATTCCGTCCGTTCATGTCCTGGATCTTCGGATTTGCTCCTTCCGCGAGCAGCAATTTGATAACTGCCGTATTTTTTGCACGAATAGCATCGTCGAGTATGGTACGCCCGTATGAATCGCCGGCATTCGGATTTGCACCGTTTTCAAGGAGCAGGCTGACCATCGTCGTATTGCCGGTAATGGCAGCTTCCGCCAAAGGTGTTTTACCGGTCATATTCTGTGCATTTACAGCAAGCCCCTTACTGATGAGTTCTTTTGCACATCGTTGTGCGTTCCATCTGACAGCTATGTGGAGCGGAGTACTTCCCAGATGATCGCGGACTTTTATGTCTGCCCCGCCGTCGGCCAGCAGAGAAAGAATATCGGTTGCATCGTTTTTCACCGCATTGAAAAGTGCCGTTTCACCGTTTGCATTGCGGGCATTCGGGTTACATCCCTTTTCAAGCAGTTTCCTGACCGCGTTTTTTAATCCCCAGTCCGCCGCATAGTGAAGCGCCGTATTACCGCTGCCATCAGCAGCTGATATGGTACCGGATGTCAACAGCCAGTCTTCCGCGCCGGAATCGTCTTCCAGTGCAATTCTGAGCGGAGACGTATTATCTTTATTTGCCGAGAATATGTCGGCATTGTGAGCGAGCAGCAATTCTCCGATATCCTGCCGGTGATTCTGGACAACAAGATTTAATGCAGAATTACCATCACTGTTCCTGATATTTACGTTCGGATCGAGTGAAAGAATGTATTTTATTTTTTCTATCGGAGCGCGATGCTGTATGGCAATCAGCAGCGGTGAGTTGCCTTTCGAATCAAGCGTGTTTACATTTTTTGTCGTAACAAGCGTCTGGAGCATTTTCATGCTGTCGTCGAGACCACGTTTAAGCGGTGTGTTTCCTTTTGTATCATCCGCATGAATATCAGCTCCTGCAGCTGTATAAAAAGAGACTTGATCGAATAAATTATGCTCTACGGCGACGGCAAGCGGTGTAACTCCCTGCTTATTGCGTGAATTTACATCTGCCCCGGCTGCAGTAAGTTTTTTCAGGATGTCGACCGGAAGCGCTGTCATGGTTGCAATATGAAGCGGTGTGTCGCCGTACATATCCTTTATATTCGGATCTGCTCCGTGTGACAGAAGCTGATCGTAGATTTCCGCACAATTTTCTTTCGGAATTATCAGCAGCAGCGGACTGTTTCCCAGACTGTCCAGCGCGTTGGGATCTGCTCCGTGATCGAGCAGCAGACCAGCTATGGCGGATCTGCCGTAGCGGACTGCTTCATGCAGCGGAGTTGCCCCTGAAATATCCTGAGCGGTAAGCGCTGCGCCGTTTTCTGTAAGATACTGTGCAATCCCCGTATGACCCATAATAGCGGCAATATGGAGCGGGGTCTGACCGTCTTCAAGCCGTTCGGAAAGATTCCGCGAGGCAACTGCATTTTCAAAATAGCTGTAATCGCCTTCCGGCAGATCGACACCGGCGAGAATGAGATCTGCTGCTATTTTTATACAGGTATAATCCGTGTTATTTTCCAATGCAAGATCAAGCGGTGTCTTTTCTGCATCATTTTTAACTGCCAGCGGCAGCTTTTTCTTTATACAGTACGCGACTGCCTCTGCGTTTTTTGTTCTTACGAAATAGTGTACGATCGTTTCTCCGTTTGAATCCCTGAGTTCTCCGCTGTTGGTGGTTATGAGAATATCATAATACATTTCATTGCGGGACAAACCTGTTTCCAGCGCTGTTTTGCCGTTGCCGTCACGTGCGAATATATCGCTTCCTATCGCGGCAAGCACACGGGCAGCTTCAAAGCAGTCGTTTTTTATAGCGACATGCAGCGGTGTATCACCGTTGTAATTTTTAAGCTCTGTTCCTGCGCCTTTTGTAATAAGATACGTTATAAGATCGGCATCATTTTTTCGTGCTGCCACATGAAGTGCCGTATCTCCGTTTTCATCGGCGGCATTGATGTCGTACTTGGTTTTGAAAAGATTCCTGACTTCGTCGGTTTTTCCCGCTTCAATAAGTTGCTGTACGGATGGTTCCGATACGGTTTTGACTGTTTTTTTTGTTGTCGTACAACTTTGCAGTGCAAGCAGTACGGCGACAGGCAGTACTATGTTCCTTCTGAACGAAATCGTTTGTAGTTTCATATATTTGCAGCTCCTGCTGTTCAATTTCCGGTTTACCTTTTAAGTATCGGAATAAAATGGCAGGGAATTGAGCGTTTCAGTATAGTCTGCAAAATTATCCGGAAGAAGTGCAGATCGCCCGAGTAGTATGGACGGTCTGCTTCCTGGACATTATACGAAATCTCAGACTTTTTGCCCGACGGGAACTTTTTTACTTCTTTTTGCCGATTCGATTTCTGCTTCGGCTATTTTTTTATTTTCTGCTTTCTTTTGAGTACGTTCTGCTTCACATTCCTTCCAGAGTTCATCTGCAACGGGCTTCCACGCCAGTGCCTTATCCGTACACTTTCCGCAGTATTCTTCTGCCGGTTCGGGATCCGCTACATCCGTTGAATGTGCCCCCGAAACCTTGACTATTTCTGCAAGAACTCCGGGATTATCAAGAACCGGACACGGACGGAGCATGTTGTCGCTGAACGGCTGTCTTTTTTTGTATTCCATAAAGATGGGGCTGTGGAAGGCGTCGAGCAGGGAATCCTTATAAATATTGCAGTTTGCATAGTGAGCAAATACGCATGGTTCTATGTCGCCGTTTGCATTGATATGGAAATAGTAGCGCCCGCCTGCTATGCAGCCGTTGATAGCTGCGCCGTCGTTCCAGAAATCCATTGTAAAAAGCGGCGTATCGACCCGCCTCGCCCGGACCATTTCGTACATAGCTTTGCGCTGTGCAGCGTTACACATAAGCTCCGGAACTGCCGCACGTCCGATCGGCATATAGGTAAAGAACCATGCAAATTTTGCTCCCATATCGACCATATCCGAGAAGAACTGTTTGCTGCAGATCTGATTGAAATTCTGGCTCGTATAGCAGCATGAAATACCGAACGGGAGTTTGTGTTCGCTCAGTATTTTCATCGCCGTCATAACCCGCTGATAGGTTCCTTTTCCCCGCCGCATATCGGTGGATTCTTCATTCCCTTCTATACTGATAGCCGGTATAAAGTTCTTTACACGGCACATATCGTCTGCAAATTTTTCATCTATCAGCGTGCCGTTTGTGAACGCCAGAAATTCACAGTCGGTGTATTTTTCACAGAGCCGGATTACATCCGCTTTTCGTACGAGCGGTTCTCCGCCGGTAAATATATACATATACATACCGAGTTTTCGTCCCTGTTCAACAATGTTGCACAGTGTTTCGAAAGAAAGATTCAGCTTATTGCCGTATTCCGCCGCCCAGCAACCGGTGCATTTAAGATTACAGGCAGACGTAATATCGATGACGACTGCCCACGGAATATTGCACTGGTATTTTTCACGGTATTCTTTTTTCTTTGCTTCACCGATAATGCTTGCATTAAGGAAGAAATTGACCATGAGTTTTTTCAGGATGTCTGGTTCCACCGTATTCAGCGTATTCATGAGAAGGTGATGCCAGTTATTGTCTTTTTCATCGATCGCCTTATGAAAATATTTACGCTGCGGAACGAATTCTCCTGGTTTGGTGACTTTATCGATCCATTTCATCAGTTTGGGAAGATTGTTTTCAGGATCCTTGCTGATATAGCCTACAACAGATTCAATACCTAATTTCTTGAGATTGTTTGGAATAAACATAAGAACCTCTTTTTGTAAAACATTTGCTGTTGTTTTTATCCGTTGCGGAAGATAGCAACACTTAAACAACTGTTTAACTATTATATCACGAGAAATAAGTAAGTCAAGATAGTATCGGAAAAACTCAGAACCGTTAGCGGCAAAATAGTACGTGAACTCCGTCGAAAAAACGTTCTCCGCAGAAATCTTTATTGACATTATCATCGTATAATGTTATAAAATTTTTACGTAAGGCATAGTATGCAACAAAGGAGTTGCAGATAACAGCGCAGTAAGAGGTATGTTATCTGTAACTCCTTTGTTTTTTAAACAGCATTTTGCCATTACAAGGAGCATAGGAATGAAAAAACTTATTTCTGGTATGGCCGCTGTGCTGTTTGCAGCGGGAATGGTTTTTGCCGGAGGATCTAAAGATGCAGCTTCCGCAAAATCAACGGATTCCGCGAAGTCCGCGGAATTCAAAGTCGGCGTTATCTATGTCGGAGATGAAAACGAAGGTTACACCGAAGCGCATATGGTCGGCATTGCTGAAATGAAAAAGGCTCTTGGACTTTCCGATGACCAGGTCATCGAAAAAACAAATATTCCGGAAGATGAGACCTGTTATGATGCTGCGGTCGATCTTGCATCCCAGGGGTGTACGCTGATTTTCGCAAACAGCTTTGGGCATGAAGATTATATGATTCAGGCAGCGAAAGAGTATCCGAATATTCAGTTCTGCCACGCAACCGGATATCAGGCAGCTTCGAGCGGTCTGCCGAATATGCATAATTACTTTACCAAAATTTTCCAGGCACGCTATGTCGGTGGTATTGTTGCCGGGCTTAAATTGAATCAGATGATTGCCGACGGAAAAATTACCGCCGACAAATGCAAAATCGGTTATGTCGGAGCATATCCGTATGCGGAAGTTGTCAGCGGCTATACTTCATTTTTCCTCGGTGTCCGGAGTGTCTGCCCGACCGCTACCATGGTGGTCCGGTATACTAACAGCTGGGCTGACATGACTCTTGAAAAGGAAACTGCTGAGGCACTTATTGCAGACGGATGTGTTCTTATCAGCCAGCATGCAGATACGACCGGTGCAGCGACAGCCTGTGAGTCACATGACGTTCCGCTTGTCGGTTACAATGTCGATATGACGACCGTCGCTCCGGATGCTGCGCTTACGTCGGCAGCAAATAACTGGGGTATCCCGTATACTATGATCGCTACGCTTGCAAAAGAAGGGAAGCCGATTCCGGTCGATTATGCGGCAGGTTATGCTGATAACGGTGTATACATTACTCCGGTCAATACGAAAATAGCAGCTCCCGGAACTCAGGCAAAGGTCGATGAAGCTGAAGCAGCCTTAAAGGCCGGGAAAATACACGTATTTGATACAAATACTTTTACCGTAAATGGTCAAAAAGTTGAAAGTCTCATTGCAGCCGGTGGTGATTTTGCGAAATATGCAGCATATGTTAAAGACGGTTATTTCCATGAGTCGGAAGTCGCCTCTGCACCTGCATTTGATCTTCGTATTGACGGAATCAAAGAGCTTACCGCTGAGTAGAGCATATAACGGGTGTCACAGCCTCGTTCTATAAACTAGAATCAGAAGACACTTGTAAAATCGGAAAAGACTTTTACAGGTGTCTTTATTTATTTGGGAAGTAGTAGTGGAAGAGCAATCGGTAATTGAACTGCGCTCCATAACCAAGAAATTCGGTTCTGTTGTTGCAAACGACAGGGTAAACCTTTCCGTGCGGAAACATGAAATCCTTTCTATTCTTGGTGAAAACGGCAGCGGGAAAACAACTTTAATGAATATTCTGTCGGGTATCTATCGTCCTGACGCCGGAGAAATTTTTGTAAACGGTAGGGAAGTACAGATATGTTCTCCGAAAGATGCGCTTGATCTTAAAATCGGCATGATTCATCAGCATTACCGGCTGGTAAATGTATTTACCGCCGCGGAAAACATTATACTTGGACTTGCCGGTTCTGCTGTCCTTGATATGAACAGTGTTGAATCGAAAATTTCAGCCATAACGAAAGCGTATGGTTTTGAGCTTGATCCGAAACAGAAGATTTATGAAATGTCGGTATCGCAGAAACAGACCGTAGAAATCGTCAAAGCACTTTACCGCGGTGCAGATGTTCTGATTCTGGATGAACCAACGGCCGTTCTTACACCGCAGGAATCTGAAAAACTTTTTGTTGTGCTTCGCAATATGAAAGCGGACGGAAAATCCATCATAATAATAACGCATAAACTGCAGGAAGTTCTTGATATTTCAGACAGGGTTACAGTATTGCGTCGTGGAAAAGATGCCGGAACACTTCTGACCGCTGAATGTGATATTCCGTTACTTGCCGAAAGAATGGTCGGTGAACGAATAAGCCTTGATATAAACCGTTCGGAGCCGGTGACCCCCGAGCTCAGATTAAAAGTTGAAAACCTTACCTGTGTGAATCGCGACGGTATAAAAACACTTGATTCCGTTTCGTTTGAAGCACGAAGCGGCGAAATCCTTGGAATAGCAGGAATTTCCGGCGGTGGAATGAAAGAACTGCTTGAGGCCATTGCCGGTATACAGAGAACCGCTTCCGGCAGAGTGCTCTATTATAGAAAGAACACCAGCGGAATTGTTCTTACCGGATTAAATCCTTTTCAGATACGGAAACTCGGCGTGGCATTGTCTTTTGTTCCTGAAGACCGGCTTGGTATGGGACTTGTCGGTTCAATGGGAATGACTGATAACGTTATGCTCAGAAGTTATGAATCGGGTAAAACTCCTTTTCTTGATAAAAAATCACCCCGTACAAAAGCAGCGAAAATTATAGATATGCTTCAGATTTCTACTCCCGGGACCGAGACGCCGGTACGGCATCTTTCGGGTGGTAATGTGCAGAAAGTGCTCGTCGGGCGCGAAATTTCGTCAAAACCTACGGTTCTTATGGTTGCATATCCGGTCAGGGGTCTGGACATAAATTCTTCATATACGATTTACAATCTGCTCAACGAACAGAAGAAGAAAGGCGTCGCCGTGATAAGTGTAATAGAAGACCTCGACGTTATGCTTGAGCTTTGTGATAGAATCCTGGTATTGAATAATGGCAGGGTAACCGGTATCAGAGATGCGCGAACTGCAGAGAAAGATGAGATCGGAATGTTAATGACAGCGGGAGACGGAAAATGAAGCAGAATAAATTTCATATACGTAAAAGATCCGGTATATCGTACGGCAGAGCATTGGGGATCCGTCTTCTCGGCATACTTGCAGGTCTTGTAACCTGTTCCTTTGTAATAGTTGCCGTAACGCATTTAAATCCTCTGCAGGTATATGCTGGTATTATTGACGGGGCTGTCGGCAACAACAGACGGCTTTGGGTTACTATCAGAGACACGATGGTTCTGCTGGTCGTATCCGTCGGGCTGGTACCTGCCTTTAAGATGAAATTCTGGAATATCGGTGGAGAAGGTCAGATCCTTATGGGCGGACTTGCTGCTGCGGCACTTATGATATATGTCGGAAATGCGGTACCGAACGGACTGCTGCTGGTTTTGATTTTTGCAGCAAGCTGTACGGCCGGAATGATCTGGAGCCTGATACCGGCTGTTTTTAAAGCCAGATACAACACGAACGAAACGCTTTTTACTCTGATGATGAATTACGTGGCGATGCAGCTTGTAACGTTCTGTATCGTGTTCTGGGAAAAACCGAAAGGTTCGAATACCGTCGGGATAATCAATGCAACGACCGGGGCCGGGTGGTTCCCGCGGATGTTCGGAGAAAAATACGGTTTGAATGTTCTGCTCGCTCTTTTGATAACCGTGGTGGTTGCGTTGTATCTCAGATACACCAAAAGCGGATATGAACTTGCAGTCGTCGGAGAAAGCCGCGACACAGCCCGGTATGCTGGAATCAGCGTAAAAAAAGTTATTTTACGAACGATGGCGCTGTCCGGTGCCATCTGCGGATTTGCAGGCAGTCTGATTGTGTCCGGGGCAAGCCACACAATTTCGACCAGTCTGGCAGGCGGCCGCGGATTTACCGCGATTATTGTTGCATGGACGGCACATTTTAATTCGATTGCAATGGCGGCTGTTTCTGCACTGCTGGTTTTTATGGAAAAGGGTGCTATACAGATCGCCTCGCAATTCGGACTGAACGAAAACGTATCGGACATCATAACGGGCATTATTCTGTTCTTTTTGATAGGATGCGAATTCTTTATAAACTATGAGATAGCGGCGGTCGGTGATGACACGGAGGAAACAGCATGAGTATCGTAATTACCTTTATACAGAAAGCTATTTCCCAGGGAATAAGCATTCTGTTCGGAGCGACCGGTGAAATAGTCACTGAAAAGTCAGGAAATCTTAATCTTGGTATTCCCGGACTTATGTATATGGGAGGCATCGCAGGATTAGTCGGCGCTTTCTTCTATGAAAATACGGTTTCAGTTCCGGTTCCGTTTATCGGAATGCTTATTTCGTTTGGAACTTCTCTTGTCTGTGCGGGATTCGGAGCTCTGATTTACAGTTTTCTGACTATTTCACTCCGTGCGAATCAAAATGTCGTAGGGCTTGCACTGACGACTTTTGGTATAGGATTCGGAAATTTCTTCGGCGGTTCCATTTCAAAATTGGCCGGAGGAGTCGGACAGGTTTCCGTTGCGGCGACTGCAGGTGCGTTTCAGAAACAAATTCCCGTACTGAAGAATATCCCGGTTGCGGGAAAATTACTTTTTTCATACGGATTTCTGACCTATCTTTCGATCATTCTTGCGTTTCTTACTGCCTTTGTCATAACCAGAACAAGAGTCGGGCTGAATCTTCGTTCCGTGGGTGAAAATCCGGCAACGGCAGATGCTGCGGGGATTAACGTTGTCCGCTACAAATATTTTGCTACTGTTATCGGCGGCGCAATAGCAGGTCTCGGCGGACTGTATTTTGTTATGGAATACCTTGGGGGAACATGGACGAATAATGGTTTCGGAGACCGTGGATGGCTTGCCATTGCAATGGTTATTTTCGCGTTATGGGATTCCCGGAAAGCGGTGATGGGTGCTTTTCTTTTTGGTGCTCTGTACATTCTGTATCTGTATATTCCCGGACTTACTCGCGGAACACAGGAATTGTTTAAAATGCTGCAGTATGTCGTTACTATTGTTGTCCTCGTTGCGACAAGCATGCACAGCAACAGAGAAATTCAACCGCCTGAAAGCCTCGGTGAACCGTACTTCAGAGAAGACCGCTGATATAAACGGGCCGGAATTATTTTGTTTCGAAACGGTAGATACCGTTCCATTTTTTCAGCAGTCCGGCCTGATTTTCCTTAAAAAGATCCATACAACGTTTCTGGTAGATTGCTATAAGCGGATCCTTCGGCATTCCCTTTTGTTCTATTTTTCGGGCAAGCGCATGATACAATGCTGCTGCGCGCAGAAAATTGCCGTTCCGGTATTCTCCGAAGGCTTCGTCCAATGTTTTTTGATAAAGCGGTCTTGAGACCTTGCTGTTTTCATCAAGGTAATCATAAATTTCGTATATCCGGGTGCTGCTGTCACCACCTTTTATTACGATTTCGTCTATAAAGCGGACTGAATGAATGCCGTGCAGTTCTTTTTTTACCTGTTCTGAAATCAGAATAGGCGTCTTGTAGTATTTCGTCAATGATTCCATTCTGTTTGCGACATTTACAATATCACCGATGACCGTATAGTCAAGTTTCGTATGTGAACCGAGATTTCCGACATTTACCAGTCCGAAATTTATTCCCGTTCCGATATCTACCGGACGCCGTCCTTTCAGTTTGAGCAGGTCGTTGAAATTTTTGAGGCGTTTCCGCAGATCTATTGCAGATGCGACTGCGTCGTCGGATGTATTAAAAAGCGCCATGATGCAGTCTCCGATGAGTTTGTCTATTTCACCATTACAATTTGTTATGGAAACACTCATTTCATTAAAGTAGGCATTTAGAAAATTAACCGTTTCTTCTGAGGTCAACCGCTCTGAAATCGTGGTAAAATTACGCAGATCGGTAAAAAGTACCGCTTTGTTTTCCGTTTTCGGTTTAAACTTCGTCGGATCTTTGCCTTCCTGTATAGCTTTTATAAGTGAGGGACGGGTGTAATACTGCATAATGGTAAGATGCTTTGTTATCTGTCCGGTTCTTTCAATGATACGTTTTTCCAGCATTTCATTCTGGTTTTTGAACAGCGTTACGTCGGAAAGAATGTAAAGTACCCCTATGATAATCTGCTGATTATAAATCGGAGAAGCCTTCACGTTAACATACAGCATTTTATTGTCTTTTGTGTACAGCTTGCTTTCAAACATGTTTCCACTTCCGTCAATCGACGACGGCAGCGTCATGGTCCGCTTCATAAGCAGGGAACTCAGATTTTCCTGTCTGATTTCGTCTTTCGTATATCCCAGTGTTTTAAGACAAAAATCATTTGCTTCAATAATATTGAAATTTGTGTCCGTAACAATCATTATCTCTCCGCCGAGTTTAAAAATGTCGGCAGTTGCATAAGCAAGAGTCGGCATAAGGAATCGGTATCTTGTTATAGCAATACCAAGTCCTGCCAGCCAGATGGAAACAACGATGGTCCCGAACGCCGGAAGCTGCACATTAAGCAGCGGCAGAATATTGTTTGACAGAACGCCGACGACCAGACTTGTTATTCCTGTCCACATGATTATATTTGCCTGCTTAATCAGAATGGCGAAGCCTTTTTTCTTCGTGTAGATCCGATAATCTATTACAAGATACAGCATTTCGAAAATCCACACTATTTCTGCCAGCGTATAGATTTTATAATGGATATTGTCGATCGGCGGGCAGTCACGCCATCCGCTGGCGGTCATGATATAGGCGACCGGGCGGTTTCCGAAAAAAAGCGTTGAGATGATAAGATAGATGGAAACTGCATTGTTAAGACCGATGGCCAGCTTGTGCTGAGTTGAGAGATGTTCATGTTTTAAACAGATGAAGAATGTTATGATTGCGGAAAAAATAGTATCGAACCCAAAACAGCCGACGGCATTGAACGCATAGGCATATTCCGGCGATGGAGAAAGCAACAGGCAACCATGCGAAAAACACCAGATGCAGAAACTTGCGAAAAGATACAGAATGGCCCATTTCAGGCTTCGTTCTGAATTTCTGACGAATAGTGCTGTTCCGAAGACAAGAAAAAACAGCGCGATAAGTATCGAGAGTATTCCGAATATGTTCAGGTTTGAAAGGTACTGCAGCTGTTTCATATTCCTTTATCTTCCCTCAGTTTTTCGATGAGCATGAACGGTGTCATGCCCCAGGAACTCGTTATGTGTTGTGATGCAGCAGCATGAGCTAGTACTGCCTGTACGGCAGCGAACAGCGGCGGATACAGCGTACCGGACCGTGCCAGAAAGCAGGGCTGGCTTAACAGAGCTGCGGTGACTCCTGCCAGAACATCTCCGCTTCCGCCTTTTGCAAGACAGTTCTTCCCGAGCGGACTGACGAACAGCTGCAGACCGGTTTCGCAGTGCTGTTCCTCTTCCGGCACCTGACAGGCTATAAGTGTCGTTGCATCTTTCAAAACAAGGACAATACCCGGATACTTGTGACAAAACGAGCGGACCGGAGTGAGTTTGTCTTCCAGAACAGTTTGCAGGCAATACGCTGTTCCGTTTTCGTTTTTTATATTGCATAAGGCGAGAATATGTAGAAATTCTTTCGGATGAGGCGTCAGAACTGTTGGTGCTTTCAGCCGGCTTCGTTCCGAAAGCAGATCCGGTAATTCAGGAGAGAAAAATATATCGGCATCAAGTACGAACGGTATTGCCGTACGGGTTTTTATTTCATGGCAGACTGCTGTTATGAATTTTCCGCGGCTTCTGCCGAGTCCCATCCCGACTGCGACAGCACTCACGTTTTCAGGAATACAATCAGACTGCATCAGTTCAAACGGACATCCGGAAATATCCTTGTTGCCTGTTCCGTGGACGAGCGTTACGAGCCCTGTTCCGTATGCGAACGCGGCGCTCCCCGCAATGACCGACGCTCCGGATTTTTGACCGGTTATGATAGCGGTATGCCCGAAAGTCCCTTTGTGAACCATCTGTTTTTCACGCCTCGGTACAATACGGTCGCTGTTTTCAAGCAGCAGTGCTTCGGGCTGGCACGCAGAATTTCCTGCCGTTTCATACAGATTACGGGCAATTCCAAGTTCTGCGCAGATGATGTTTCCTGTATAATCCTTTGCTTCCGAACTGAAAAGCGCTGTTTTCAGTGCTCCCATTGTAACAGTCATGTCTGCATGAAACGCTTTATGCTCTTCACCTGTTTTCGTACGGGCTGGAATTCCATGTCTGTCGAGGCCTCCGGGAATATCACATGCTATTTTTACTGCATACGACATACTGTTGAGCCAGTCGAGTATGTGCTCATCCGTTCCGCAAAGAGTCCCGTGAAAACCGCTGCCGAAAAGACATTCGACGATGATGACTTTTTCAAACAGACACAATGCCGATGCAAGCTTTCTGGCTTCTCCGAAATCATTTGTGATAATGAAATCCTGAGTTGTACGAAGCCTCTGAACCCGTTCTAACTGCCGGCATGCTGCCGGTGGTACCGGATTCTTTGCCAGGAACAGCGTAACCGGCATCGTGCCTGCAATTTTGCGTGCAAGCGCTATTCCGTCGCCGCCGTTATTTCCGCTGCCGGTAACTATAAGACAGGCTGCATGCGCTGTACCTTTTATATGTGAAACTTCCCGTTCCAGTGCCGTCGCCGCATTTTCCATGAGGAGGTCTTCCGTAAGGTCATAATCGTCGACAGCTTTTTTATCGAGAGGCCGTACATCCGCAAACAATCGCTGCATACTCAGACACCGAGTTCTTCATGGCGAGTCCGCATTGCCGTAATACAGTTCTGGATGACTTCCTGCAAATTGCTTTCCATCATTTGAACACCCTCTGCGATAACATCACGATTACAGCCGGCTGCGAATGATTTAGATTTGAATTTTTTAACGACGGATTTTACTTCCATATCCATAACACTTTTTGAAGGACGGGCCATTGCGCAGGCATAGATAAGTCCGGTCAATTCATCAATCGTATACAAAACTTTTTCCATCATGAGTTCTGGTTTTACGTCGCAGCAGATTTTCCACCCGTGGCTCTGGATTGCATGGATCATTCGGTCGGTAATGAGAGATCCGCCGTTACCGTCGGGATAATTCGGCTTTTCGGATTCAAGGATTTCTTTGACTTTGACGCAGTGTTCGGCCGGATAGTTCTCGAAATCAAGATCGTGCAGCAACCCGACACATTCCCAGAATTCAGGGTCTGTTTCACCGAGAATTTCTGCATACCGGCGCATAACAGTTGCAACAGTATGACAATGACGGACAAGCGTTTCTCCGGAAACATATTCTGCAAGTAATTTTTCAGCCTGTTCTATTTTCATTACACTACCTCTTTTTTTACCGACAGTAAGTATCTTCTTATTATATACCCGACGAGTTTAAAAAGTCTATCACTTTGAAAATTTGTTCGTTACACAAAAACGATACTTCACCATGACTGTTCTCTTCTATTAGGATTCTTACCGGAATCTAACGGAATACTAGTTTTGAAAACTTGTTTTTTCATTTCGGAAGGGATATAGTTCGGTACACTATGACAGATACAACAGGTATTTCACGGATGCGTTATGACGGAGTCTTCCTGAAAATACTTCAGGAAGTAGAAAACGCGTCCAGATTCACAGAATCGAAGAAATTCAAACAGCACGGCCATACAAGCGTATTCCGGCACAGCTGTAATGTCGCGTTGCTGAGCAGTCGTCTGGCATCCATTTTCAGATGGAAAGTAGACAGACCGTCCCTTTTAAAGGGTGCTCTGCTTCACGACTATTTTTTATACGATTGGCATGACAAAGATCCTGCTCACCGATGGCACGGACTGCGACACCCCGCCGTTGCCTATGCAAACGCAAAACGGGATTTTATCCTGACACCGACGGAAACGGATATTATCCGTCATCATATGTTTCCCCTTACCCCGACGCCGCCAAAATCAGCGGAAGCAGTTTTCGTCTGTATTGCAGATAAAATTTGTGCAGTACTTGAGATATTACGAATTATGTAATTTGTATTTATTGTTTTGGAAGCCAGGCTGAAACAACTTCTTCATGGTCATGCATCCAGTCATAGGCTGCTGCCAATGTGTCCTTATCTGATTCTTTTAGTGCTACCATAAGAGAACTCAGCTCATCGTTCGTCAATTTCATGGTACTTAGAAATTGAGCCAGTTCCGGTTTATCGTTTCTAATATTTTTACGTCCATAGATATAGATATTTTCACTGTCCCAAATTTTCTGTTTGTCCTGTTTGAGAAATTTCAGGTCAAAATACCCGAACATCGAGTGCGGTTGCCATCCGGTTACAACGATGTATTCTTTGTTTGCAATAGCCTGTTTGAGCGACGCCATCATGGCAGGACCTGAAGAAGCAACCAATTTGTATCCCGCTTTATCCAGCCCGTATGCCGGCATAGCATCGTTTTCGGTCGTCAGCATAACTCCGGCTCCTGCATCGATTCCTGTTATTTTTGAATTAAGTTTTTTTTGTACATCCGGTTTCAGCAGATCCGAAATACTCTGAACCCCGGCATTATACATATAACTTGGCACGACAAGTCCCAGCGCTGTGTCCGTATAAAGTGTTCCCAGTTCCGTAATTCTGTCACCGTATTTTTCAAGGTATGATTTGTGCGTTGTTGGAAGCCATGCTTCCATAAATGCATCTTTATCACCCTGTGCAATAGAAACGTAAGCCGGCGCAACGTCAGCTGCCGTCAGATTTACGGTATATCCGAGCTTTTCTTCAAGAACTGCTGCTGCGAGATGTGTATAATCAACCCCTTCTTCCCAGTTAACATAGACAAGATCGGCCGTTTTTTTTGCTGATTTACCAGCTGTTGTTTTTTTTGAGCAGCCGGAAATCATAATGATACAGAGCCCGACTGTTGCTGTAATAAAAATTTTGTTCTTCATAAAAAGAACCTCCTGTGAAAGATCTCGAGGAGTGTGCGCTTATGAACAGCGCATTCAACAAAGATTTGACTAACAGCCCATCTTTAGTTCTCCTTTATTTTTGCTTTTTTTCTGTTATGTTCGATGTGCGCCGGCCGAGTGCCTGTGTTACTCTATCAAGGAAAATTGCGAGAATGACTATCGCTATTCCACCTTCGAAACCGGTGTCTATTTTTAGCTGCGTAATGCCTTTCAGTACTTCGTTACCCAATCCGCCGGCACCAATCATTCCCGATATAACAACCATCGACAGAGACAGCATAATGGTCTGATTAATACCCGCCATGATGGTTGGTAGTGCGATCGGCAGCTCGGCCTTGATGAGTGTCTGCCAGGTAGTAGCGCCGAAAGCCCTGCATGCCTCTTTAATGGAAACCGGTACCTGTCGTATGCCGAGATTAGTGAATCTGACGGCAGGAGGAATAGAAAAAACCAATGTTGCAATGACACCGGGAACAGGACCAAGCCTGAAAAACAAGACAGCCGGAATAAGATAAACAAAGGCTGGCAGTGTCTGCATGAAATCGAGGATCGGCCTGATGATGTGTTCTGCCGTTTTATTTTTACTGCACCAGATACCGACCGGAACTCCAATAATTATGGCAAGAATAACCGCTGCAAGTACAAGCGCCAGAGTCTCCATTGTTTCCGTCCAGAGTCCCATATAATAAATAAGCAGAAATCCTGTAAGCGTGAATAAACCGACGCCCTTTTTTGCGAGCCACCATGCAAGAATGGTAAATATCCCTATTACGATAAGCGGATGTGGAAAAAGAAAGAACGAAGTAAATCCATTTACAACGCCATTGACAATAAAAGATATCCCATCAAAGAAGTTCTTCCAGTGATCCGTCATCCAGTTAATGATTATTTCAAACCATCTACCTATATTTATGATTGATCGTATATATTCCATAAAATAGCCCCCTTATTAAATTTCGCGTAACCGTGTTGGAGAATCTTCGTCGTTTATTCCTTCCTGAACCTCTGCGATGACAGCAGCACGGTCAACGACTCCTTTAAATGTTTTATTTTCATCGATGACGGCTATCGGATATTTTGTTGTCATAACGGTTCCTAACAAATTACTTATTGCTGTATCGGGTGTCGTGGTATAGAAGTTGTCTTTTATGACGTCCTCACTGAATTCCTCTTTGTGTCGGCGCGCAAGCATTGAAGCATCTTCAACGGTAACGACACCGATGAGTTCACGATTTTTTCCGGTAATGAATATATAGTCAAGATTCTGTTTTTCCATTCGACGGAGCGCCGTTTCGGGACCTTCAACGGGAATTGTTATGAACGGATGCTTTCGCATAATTGACGATACGGTAATAATTTCTTTACGGTCGACACTCTGGACGAATCTTTTCACATAATCGTCAGCAGGATCGCAGAGGATTTTTTCGGGGGTACCTATTTGATGAATGATACCTCCGTCACCGAGTATTGCAATGCGATCGCCGAGTTTGAGTGCTTCATCGAGATCATGTGTGATAAATACGATTGTTTTGTGCATCCGGGCATTCAAATCCAGCAATTCATCCTGCATTTGTACGCGGATAAGCGGATCGAGTGCACTGAAGGCTTCATCCATAAGCAGTATTTCCGGATCATTTGCGAGTGCACGAGCCAGACCGACCCGCTGCTGCATTCCACCGGAAAGTTCTGAAGGTTTGTTCTGTTCAAACCCGTGAAGACCGACGCTTTCTATAGCTTTACGGGCTTTCACTTCACGTTCCGTTTTTTCGAGTCCGCCAATCTCAAGTCCGAATTCCACATTCTGCAGAACGGTCCGGTGCGGCAGTAACCCGAATTGCTGAAATACCATGGACATTTTATTTCTCCGGAGTTCCCTCAGCTGTTCTTTGTCCATTGTTACAACATTCTGTCCGTCCACCAGAATTTCTCCGTGCGTTGGTTTTATCAACCGATTAAAACATCTGATCATTGTTGATTTTCCACTGCCGGACAACCCCATGATGACGAATGTTTCTCCTTTGTTTATGGAAAACGTTACATTATTCAGTGCTGCCGTGCAGCCGGTCTTTTTTTTGATTTCCTGTTTTGAAAGACCCTTTTTCATAAGCGGTATGGTATTCCGTGCATTGATACCGAATACCTTGTACAGATTTTTGACTTCGATTTGTGTCATATATCTTTATCTCCTAAAAAAAAACACTCTAACTCTTTTGTCGTTTTGCGGACAATAGAGTTAGAGTGCCTAAGCTTAATTCCTTTGGAAGTTGACTTCTGACCACTAACAGCAGTAATCAGGCCTGTCCCGCGGATGCGGACCAGTAGCAAGCCCCAGTTCTATAGTTATGGGATTTTGTTTTTCACTGCCGATTTCGGTTGTACTTAGAACTTACAAAGAAAGTATACCATACATAATTCGAAACACTATCCTTTTCTCTGCTTGTAAAAAGCCTACTTTGCTGCAGCTACTTCACTGTCGATATAATCACTATACTAAAAATGTTTTTTATAGTCAACCTCTGTATAGCTGTACACGGTAATGGTTTTTTTGTTAGTATTTTCCCGATAAAAAATGCTATACTGTATTCATGCAGAAACTCATACGACATACGCTTCCGCCCGTTTACGACGCTGGCTCACGTATTCTTATTCTCGGAACAATGCCGTCGCCGGCTTCCCGGGCATACGGATTTTACTATGGTCATCCGCAGAATCGTTTCTGGAGGATTCTTTCAGCCGTATTCGATGAACCGTACCCTGTATCCGTTGAGGATAAAAAGAAAGTGTGCCATGTGCATGGTATTGCATTATGGGATGTACTGTCCGTCTGCAGTATAGACGGGGCTTCTGATGCTTCCATACGGGATGCGGAACCGAACGATATCGGACTAATCTTACGAAAGGCTCCCGGTATACGCCGGATTTATACGACCGGAAAGAAAGCGGCGGAATTGTATAAAAAACTGGTTCAGCCGGCGACTGACAGATCTGCTGCGTATTTACCATCGACCAGCCCTGCAAATCAGGGACGCTGGCCGTTTGAAAAACTGCTGGAATTATATAGAAAGGAACTGCTGAAATGACGGAAAAAAACGATAATTTTTTGATGAGACAGCTCGACGACAACGATCTTGAAGAATTTAACGCGTTGTTGCGGTATGCGTTTCAGGTTACTTCAGCAGAAATTAAGGAAAGCGGCTGGACTTCCGAAGATGAAGTTAAACTTGAAAAGATTCCTATTTTGCAGAAAACTCATACGATCGGATGGTTTTACCAGGGAAAATTAGCTTCACAGATCTGTGTTTATCCGATGAAAATAAATTTTTTCGGAACTACGATCGCAATGGGTGGTATAACCGGTGTGGCAACATATCCGGAATATACCGGCCGGGGACTTATACATTCATTGATGAAGGAATGCCTCAAATATATGAAACACGAGAGGCAGATAGTTTCTTTTCTTTATCCGTACTCGATTCCTTTTTACCGCAAAATGGGTTGGGAAATAATTTCAGACAAGATGACCTTTACTATTGAAAGCGGACAGCTTCCGAAACATGAGCCGGTTTCTGGAATGATTGAACGGATGGATCGGGACTGTGATGATTTTAAAAAGATCTACAAATATTTTGCTTCACAGAATCACGGTGCACTGATCCGCGACGAACTTGCCTGGAGCGAATACTGGCGGTGGGACAACGATGATGTGACAGTTGCTGTCTACTATACGGGGGAACATCAGCCGACCGGTTCAATCGTTTATAATATAGAAAATAAAGTTTTTTATATAAAGGAAATGATATATCTCAACAGCGAGGCACGTGACGGTTTGTGGAACTATATCAGCGCACATAAATCCATGGTCGAAGAAGTGAAGGGTGCCAACTATACCGGCGAACCGCTTTCATTTCTTTTAACCGACAGCAGAATCACAGAGACGATCCGTCCGTATTTTATGGGACGGATCGTCGATTTAAAGCCGTTCATGATTCAATATCCGTTCCGGAATGTACCGGATGGTATGGAACTGTATTTCTGTGTTACCGATCCGCTTGCAGAATGGAATACGGGTACCTTTTTACTTTCATGGAAACAGAAGAAAACGGTTTTCAAAAAGGTTCCGAAAAAAGCTGCCGTTTCACCGCTCACGATGAATATTCAGACACTTATGGCAATGTTTATGGGATATAAACGCCCTTCATATCTCTACGAGAACAACCGGCTTGCTGTAGAATACTGGCAGGTCCCTATTTTGGAACGGATTATTCCGGTTGATAAGCCGTATTTTTCCGACTACTTCTGATTCTACGGCCGGGCTGCAGCCGGAAACTGAAAACTGCTGCCGGTTGTCAGGCGGTGGAACTGTCCGCCGAGTTTGCCCGCAAGATATTCCTGTGCGGCCGGACCGGTACAATGCCCTGAATAGAGTATAATTTTTTCCTGTACAGCATACGCCGCAAGTTCATTCATTGCTTCAATATCTTCTGCCGCGATCTGTTCTCCGTCAGCCCAGGGAAAATGGAATCCTCCAATATATGCTGTAATATTTTTTTCCGGCAGTGCTTTTTTGACGCTTTCTATGGAATTGACGACACCATTGTGAGAACAGGAATTGAAAAGGATCAGTTCAGGTGCACCGTTCCGTTCAATTTCAATAACGAGAATGCCTTCGTCGTCGAACGTATCACTGCTTATTCCCGGTTGTCCGTCCCGTTTGATAAAAAGCGTTTTGTCTTTAAACGGTGTGTGATGCGAATGAACAGTTGCCGGTAAAAACCATACGTTAGCTGCCAGTTCCGTGATTTCGTGTTTACCGAGTGATACAATACGGTCCCTTTCTTTTTCTTTTAACGGGAATCCTATCGGTCTGGCCGTCTGCCCGGGAGCAGAATGCGTTGTACTGAAATATTCGTCTTTTTTGTTCCAGAAGGTATACACGGGAGCCGTTTTATTCAATGCGCAGAATGCCTGTATTCCGCCCGCATGATCATAGTGGGGATGTGAAACAACGGCAAAATCAACGGCGTCCAATTTTTTGCCCAGCACGGCGGCATTCCGTGAAAAGGCATCATCCTGTCCTGCGTCAAGCAGTATTTTTCTGCCGGCGGTTTCAATATAACAGGAAAAACCGTGCTGAGCGGTCAGCCGGGCGCTACCTGAGGAATTCTCTATAAGAACCGTACCGGTAAGTCCTGCTGTCGTGGAAGTTTTCAGCATTCCGCTATACCTTTTTTTCTCCGGTAAACAAAGAAACCCATTTATAAAAGGCATCGGTAAACGAGGTCAGGAATTCCTTCGTTTTTTCGTTTGTGATAATTCCTTTTTCATTCAGCAGTCCGGCCACATTACCGATATAAATTTCCGGCTGCTGCATCGTCGGCACGTTCAGAACGACCAAGGTCTGCCGCAGGTGCTGGTTTGCACCGAATCCTCCGAGTGCTCCCGGCGATACGCTGACAACGGCTCCCGGTTTACCGTCCCATACACTTTGACCGTACGGACGGGAACCGACATCCAGTGCATTTTTGAGGAGCGCCGGAATAGAACGATTATATTCGGGAGTGATGAATAACAGTCCGTCGAGTTTTTTTACCTGACTCCTGAATTGAGTCCAGGCATCGGGAACGTGATTTTCATCGTCAAAATCCTGATTATATATATCCAGTTTTTCCATTGAAATTTCAGTAAATTCGAATTTGTCAACGGCAAGTTTTTCTAGTTCCCGCGCTATTTTTTTGCAGTAAGAGTCTTTCCGCAGACTTCCGATGAAGACACCGATAAGCGGTTTTTTCATGATGTACCTCCGTAATGATTTTGTTAAATTGTATACCAGTCGGGTATGTTTTTCAAGATGGTCTGTACCCGGCTGTTGATGCCAGTGCGGGTATGTGCCTGCCATCTATACAACGTTTTTCGAATCTTTTATAGTACTATATGGTGATAAGCAATCACAAATTTTTTAAAACAGCGGTTTACCATCGAGGAAGTGAGAACGTATGGATACCGGTCACACGACTTTTCTTTTTAACACGCTTGAAAAGTATACGACTATCCCGGCTTCGGAAAAAATGAAACTGGAAAAAATGATACAGGTCCGGAACCTTACTAAAAATTCCTTTTTTGTTCGCCAGGGGGAACCGCAAAGTGATGTCGCATTCATTGAAAAAGGAATGTTCCGCGTCTTCTGCCTTGATTTATCAGGTAACGAAAAAACAATGGCATTCAGAACCGCCGGTCAGTTTCTGTTCACCTATTCGTGCTCGATAGAAAAGAAAGAAGTCTGGTATTCCATTCAGGCATTGACCGACAGCAGTCTTCTGTTCATTCCTTCATCAGATTATGAAAAACTGATAACACAACACCTCTGCTGGGATCTGCTCATCAAAAATTATATGATTCAGTTATATATTGAAAAAGAGGATCGTGAGCGTTCCTTTCTGCTTGACGATGCTGCGGAACGATACCGGCAGTTCATCGAAAAACATCCCGATATTGAGCAGCTGATTCCGCAATACTACATTGCATCATATCTCGGCATTTCTCCCGTATCACTCAGCAGAATCCGATCCCGCCAGAAGTAATGTAGCTTTTCCCGATAGTGTACACTGCATTGGACAGTATATTTTTTTGAAATTAACATAGGTTAATTACTTTTATTTTATTCCGTACTATCTTACAGCCAGAGGTACGGAACATGAAACAAGCATTTGTAACAGGGTCATGCGGATTTTTGGGAACGAATTTGATCAGGGAACTTTTAAAGGACAACTGGCAGGTTACTGCCTTCCATCTGCCGGAGGAAGACATATCCCTGCTGCAGAGCCCGGGTATAACGCCGGTTGCGGGCAATATTCTGGATTATCAGTCGTTGCTTGATGCAATGCCTGCAGGTAGCGATACCGTCGTTTTTCATACTGCCGGTGATACGACGATGTGGTCGCGGAATGCAAAACGACAGTATAGGATAAACGTCGCCGGAACGGAAAACGTATGCAGGGCAGCTCTGGAAAAGAATGTCGGACGGCTTGTGTATACGTCGTCCAGTTCCGCTTATGGATCACACAGGGAGCGACTGCGGGAAAATACGGTTTCAAACGCAAAGACCTGCGGAATGAATTATAATCTGACAAAATATCTTGCGGAACAGGAAGTCCGGAAAGCGCTCGTACAGGGGCTCGATGCGGTTATGGTGAATCCCTGCAACATGATGGGACCTTATGATGCGAAAGGCTGGTCGACGCTTATTAAAAGTGCATTCGAAAAAAAATCGATGGGAATTACGAGCGGTGTCGGAACGTTCGCACATGTGAAAGATGTGGCACGTGCACACATCAGTGCAGCAGAAGTCGGCAGACGCGGTGAGAATTATCTTATCGGCGGTGAAGAAATCTCTTTTAAAGATATGTTTTTGCAGATAAAGCGTATAACGGGAAGTACGATCCGGTTACGGATTATACCGTCATGGGTATTATTCCTTGCTGTTCAGGTTCTGAAAATAAAATCGTTTTTTGACGGAAAAGAACCGCTGGTTACCTATCCGCGTTACCGGCGGCTTACCGGAAATCTGCGCTGTGATGATTCGAAAGCACGCCGTGAACTGGGATTTTCGACTGCTTCCGTTGAAAAAATGATCCGCGATTCATACGAATGGCTGCGGCAGGAGCGACTTGTACCGGAAGCTGCACTATGAAAGAAACATCCGCTTTTGTTCCGGTAGAACAGGAACCGCTTCATAAGGAACTCTTCCGGAACAGCAAAATACGTTTATACCGCGCCGTACTGCTGCCGGGAGTTCGGACTGCCGTTCACCGGCATGATCAGGACACTGTATATATTGTCTGTTCAGGCGGTAAAATCAGGACAACACTGTTCCCCGGAAGCCGGCGCTGTCCGACCGTCCTGCCTGCATGGATTACGATTTTTGAAAAGGTCCGGCTGATTGCCGGTAAACTGAAAACCGGTGCGTTGAAACTTCCGGCCGGATTTCTGTTTTATATGCCGAGCCAGACGTATCCGGTGATCCACGCGGCTGTATCGGATAAGACGAACACCGGCCCGATGGATCTGATCGGAATCGAATTATACGGTGACCGCGATGCCGGGCATCAGCGGAACGGAAGACGGACGCGCGCTGCAAATGTTTTTAGTATTCATCAGAATGTCCTGAGGCATATTGTGCTTTCTGCCGACCAGACGGTGTCTGTACAGGCTGCAGGAAAAGCAGTATGCATTGTTTCCTGCGGGGCGAGTAGTGTTGTTCATGAACAGGAAAAGGATACAACGCTTGCTGCCGGTGATTTCCTGTGGCGGGATACGGCAGAAACGCTGACAATTCAGAATAGGAATACGAGTATGGTTACCATCATCCTGCTGTTGGTCTAAAAATTTCTACCCGAAGATTCTATTCTGAAAACGGTACCGTTTTAGATGTACCGGACGGGTCATTTCATTTGGGGCATTTCAGTTATCGATCAGTTCACTCCAGGCGGTGATGCGGCCGGTGTAAATTGCTCGTACCTGTTCGGATGAAAGATTCCGTACCGGATTCTTTTTATTGACGATAACGGCAATGCCGTCGAGCGCGAATACGGTACATTCAATACCGGTGCTTTTTTCTGTGTCTGTTATGGTTCTGCTTGCTGTTCCTATATCGACCGTTCCCTGTACTGCGCGCTGAATACCGAGTGATGAATCGCTTTGCAGTACTTTGACGTCCGTATCAGAATTGAGTTCCCGGTAAGCACCGGCAAGTTTTTCCATGATCGGAAAAACGGAAGTAGAGCCGTCTATCGTAATCTTTCCGCTTTTGGCTGTGGCGATGTACGCAGGATTTTTTACTGCAGCGATGTATCCGTTTTGAGCGATGAGCGTCTGGCCCGTTTCTGATAATACGAATCTGATAAAGTCTGCGGTCAGACTGTTTTCGGCAGTAGTTTTGACGATGAGAGAAAACGGCCGGGAGATACGGTAGGTACCGTTCTTTACGGTGGCTGCGGATGATGGGGCCCCGTCTATGGTAACCGCCCGTACCGATTTGTCCAGAGAACCGAGTGAAATATAGCCGACAGCCGATTCGTCTGCGGCGACTGCAGCAAGAACTTTTCCTGTATCGGTTTCCGTTTTTGCGGAATTCGGTACAGTTTCGTCAGACACGGCGAACAATTCCGTAAAAGCGCTGCGTGTCCCCGATCCGGATTCACGGACGATGACGGTAATTTTATCGTTACTGTTTTTTTTGTCTCTGGAACCGGCCGCAGCCGCCAGTACTACTGCAGAAACGGAAATAAGTAGCGCTGTTATCAGTGATTTGAGAACCTTCAAGGGGCTGTTCCTCCTGCTGTAAACCTGCCCCGAAGGGCAGGGGCTATTGTTCCGTTACCGGATGCTATAGGTAATTTACGCGGGATATATGCGAAACGTGTAAGAATACCGTTATAATTAGGTTAATTGGTATGAATCAACCCTGCTGATTGCAGTATTTTTTCAGCAGCCTGATTTCTTCGCTGTGTCCTTCCGGATCGTTCGGCGTTTCAAGATAGAACGGCAGCTGCGCCAGTGCGGGGTGCATCACGACGGCAGCAAGTGCGTCGAGACCGAGGTAACCTTTGCCGATACATTCGTGACGGTCCTTATGGCTGCCGGGATGAAAATTATACAACTGGTGCGGCGTATATTCCATACGGTTCAGATCGTCTTTAAACAGCTGAATTGAGAATGCGCGCGTTTTTTCATCTGCAGAACATAAATTCATTGTATATGGTACATGCGCCAGAATACAGGGGAAATGGTACTCCTTCATCAGCGCGAGCAGTTCAGCTACATCTGCCGGATTTATGTACTTCGCTTTACCGCCGCGCGGATTCCGTGTAAAGAACTGAAACGTATCTGCACCGATGCGTAATGCCGTTGTTCCCATCGCAGCATACCCTTTTGCTGCTGAAAGATGACATCCTATATGGAACATCTGTACCTCGTGAGATTATCGGATAAAATTAGTCCAGACTGTTTTGGTATTGACGGGAACAGGAATTCCCGCCTTTTTTCCGGCATCGATACATTTTATCAGCCACGCAAGATTCGTTGCCGCGTGGCGGACGGTCAGGAGACCTTCCTGGTCCTGCTGTACTTCTGCTGCCGTATTGCCGTGAACCGCGGTCCAGTACGAAGCTGATGCGACCGGCATCTGTGCAATGGTAAAGTATTTATTCAGAACGTCGAACGATGCCGTGGTTCCCGCCCTGCGTGCCGAGGCCAGCGCAAATCCCGGTTTGTGTTCAAAAAGTCTGCTTCCCGCGTAAAACAGCCGGTCAAGTGCGGAAAGAATTCTTCCGCTCGGGTGTGCATAATAGACCGGTGTTCCGAATATAAACCCGTCTGCGGTCTCCGCTTTCTGCAAAATACTGTTTATACAGTCGTCGTCGAAGGTGCAGCGATTTTCGAGTTTTTTACATTTATTACAGCCGATGCAGTCCCGTATCGGTTTTCCGCCGAGATTGATAGTTTCTGTATCTATCTCTTCTTTTTTTAATACATCGGCGGCAACGGCGAGCGCGGTTCCCGTACAACCGGAAGTGTGCGGACTTCCGTTAATCATAAGTACTTTCATGATTACCTCTTTTTTACAGCATACCGTGGTCATCCGCGGGAATCAACCGTACAGGCATGATTTTCTGTTTTTTTATTGACAGCGGTAAATTCCAGCGGTATAATTCTGTTAACAACAAAAACGTTTTTGTAAAAGGAAATTATGTCGATCTCCATAAAAGATATAGCGAGACTCGCGGGCGTTACTGTAGGAACGGTTTCACGGGCATTAAATGATTACAGCGATATAAGTGAAAAGACAAAGAAAGCAATTCTGAAGATTGTTGCGGAAACAGGCTACACTCCGAATGTAAGTGCCAGAACGCTTTCTTCCAAACGGCAGACAAACATTGCACTGCTGCTTTCAGGGATTGCCGAAGAAAAAAACAGAGACAGCAATGTGCTCAGTCTTCTGGTTGGTGCCTACAAATTTATGAATGACAGTGACCGGCTTATAGCTACGTATCCGATCAATTCGCGTCTGCAGCAGAGAAAAACGATCGAACAGCTCTGTGCCGAATACAGTCTGTCCGGTGTCATTATTTTCGGGTTAAAAAATACTGATTTATACTACAAAAATATTCAGTCATCCCAGATTCCATGTGTCGTCGTCGATTTTGAAATTCAGGGAGCTCGGCAGGGGAGTGTTATTACCAATGATGAACAGGCATTTGCCGATATAACGGAGTATGTGATTAATCAGAATCACCGCAGACTGATTCTTGTCTACGGACGCGATGCCTCTGAAGTAACTCATCGCCGGTATACGGGCTTCTGTGCAGCTTTGAAAAAAAATAATCTTGACCCCGCTACGGTTCCTGTAATTTATACCGATTTTCAGGAACAGGTAGCCTATGATGAAACCTGTTCACTGCTGCGGGAAAAGGGCAGAGATGCAGGAACTGTATTTGTCTGCATGAGTGATTACTGTGCGTTTGGCGTTCTGCGGGCGATTCATGACTGCGGTTTTTCTGTTCCGGAAGATTTTTCCGTTACAGGATTCGACGGAACTGAGTTTTCCAGATTTATTTCACCACAACTTACAACGATCGATCAGAATTTTGTCAAGAAAGGTTTTGTTGCGGCACAACTTCTGTGTACGATTCTTGAAAAGGAGACCGTACCGCAGCGGATCAGGACGGTCGATTATACGTTCAGAAAGGGAGAAAGCGTAAGATATCTGGCAATATGACTGTGAGTAAAATTTATACTCGTTTACAAAAACGTTTTTGTAAACAAAAATTTCAGGAGGTTTAAAATGAAAATAAGTAAGATTATTTTCGGGGTAGTGGGAATACTTGCCGTCGGGTGCTGTATAACGGCATGCAATTCAAAAAAAAGCGGTAACATCGCGGATGGAAAAGATTCCGGTGGTATTACGGAAGTAACTGTCCCGACGTATCTGGCAGGAGAAAACGTTGGGGCTGTATTTTTCCTGCCGCACATCGAGCGGTTCAATCAGAAATATGCAGGAAAATACAAAATCAATATAGAAGCGGTTCCGCAGGCTTCCTATGCGGAACAGATAAAACAGCTTGCCCAGCAGAATAAACTTCCCGTTCTCGTCCATTCCGCAGGATCCGGCGGAATCGACGTGCAGTGGTTCAAAAATGTGATTGTACGAAACAATATGGAATACGATCTGTCGGACTTTATCAATTCTGATCCTGCGGTAAAGGCGAATCTGGTACCGGAATCGCTCGATTATTGTACCGTGGATGGAAAAATAGTCTGTATGCCGATCGCTGTTTTAAAGCCGGTCGGTCTCTACTATAACACGGCACTGTACGCACCGGAGAAAGCAATCGGCGCCATGTCCATGCAGGAATTCATTACTTCGCTTGGAAAAAATAGATTTGCATTCCAGACGGTCGACAACGGATGGACGACGGGACTGTTCCTTTCTGCGCTGGTAGCCGGTCAGCCCGGTGGTCTGGAACTGGTAAAAGATGCCGTAGATACAAAATTGTACGATTATACCGGTAAACCGATTGTAGATGCGGTGACTCAGCTGCAGAAAATAATGCAGACAAATGCCGCATCGAATTCTATCGGCGCAGCCTATGCCGATGCTGCAAATGCGTTTATGAGCGATAAAGCTGCGGTAATCTGTAACGGATCGTGGATGGCATCCGAATTTGACAGCAGTTCATCCGACAAGTGGAGCAACGGATTTAACGGATCGGACGTCCGTGCCGCAATCTATCCCGGAAACATAGCTCTGGTAAATCCCCGTGTTTATGGCGAATTCTGGGTTCCGGCTTCCGCTACGGAAAAGGAAAAAGAGCTTGCCTGTGCCTATCTGGCCTTCAGAGATTCCCAGCCGGAAATCGAACAGCTGATTCTGACCGAAGGAGGAACAGCCCCCGGTATTTCAAAATATTCGGACGAATTTACGAGGAAGCAGCAGGAAACTCCGGTTCTTGCCCAGCTTGCACAGAGTGTAAACAAGGACACGGTATTTGCGGTTTCGTTGTATGATGTCATGCCGTCTACAATCGCAGATACGGAATTCGGAAAAATGCTTCCGAAGTTGATAGACCGTTCTTTGTCGCCGGAGGAGTTCTGCAGCGAACTTACAAAGAAAGCGGAAGAAACGAAATAACGACGGACCCTGCGACCGCCGGTGATGCAGCGGCTGTCGCAGGGCTGAATGATCTGTACATACACGCGGAGGAAAAAATGTTAGAAAAATATACCAGTCTGGAAAAGAAAAAATTCAAATGGATTTATCTTTTTCTTTTGCCGTCATTTAGTATCTTTGCTGTTTTCTATCTGTATGCAATCGCGAATGTAGTGGTTACTTCCTTTACCAAGTGGGACGGATTCAATGCCCCTCATTTTATTTTTATACAGAATTATCTCAAACTTTTTTTGAACAGTACCTTTCTGATTTCTCTGCGCAATCTTCTGTTCTGGTCCGCCATCGCAGGGACTATTCATGTCGGATTCGGTGTGCTCGTTGCGTTTGTTTTGTATCGGCAGCCGCACGGCTGGAAGTTTACGAGGGCTGTTTTTATGGTGCCGAACGTCATTTCGGCAGCTGCGTGGGCGCTCATTTATAAGTTCATATTCAATAACGATATGGGGATTCTGAATCATCTTATCAGAATATTTAATCCGGGTTTTCAGGTTCAGTGGTATTATCAGTCTCCGTATGCTTTTTGGGCAATTACGCTGACGTGGCTTTTTTACGCAGTTATTGTAACGCTCCTTGTGATGAATGATCTGCTGGCGATTCCCGCCGAACTGTTCGAAGCGGCCGGCCTTGACGGTGCAAGCGGCTGGCAGATAGTCACGAAGATTCAGCTTCCGCTCTGCCGGTATTCCATCGGTACGGGTGTCATTTGCGCGATTACTTCCCGCGTTGCGATGTATGAACAGATTGTGTTTACGACGGCTGGCGGACCGGGCGACGATACAATGAATCTCCCGCTGATTCTGGTTCAGGCGATCAATAACATGAAATACGGTTATGCAAATGCCGTCAGCGTTGTCATGGTAATTCTGGGCCTGCTCGTTCTGGCTCTGGTAAATAAACTGTTCAGAATGAACGAAAGTGTCTATTAAACGGAGAATGTAATGAGAATACGAAAAATCCTGACAACTGTATTTGTGTACGCTGTTTTACTGTTTACTGTACTGATTTCAATTTTTCCGATTATCTGGGTTATAGTTTCTGCTTTTAAAACCAATGCACAAATCTTGAGCAGCCCGTTTTCACTGCCGACCGGACTTGATTTCAGCGTATTTAAATATCTGTTTACACACTATCGCTTTCCAACCTATATGATTAATTCGCTGTTGATTAGTGTAAGTTCCACGCTGGTTTCACTGCTGATTTTTGCGATGGGTGCCTACGTATTTGCAAAATACAGATTCCCGGGTAAAACGCTGCTGTATACGCTCTTTGTGATTACACTGCTGGTTCCGGGACAGTCGAAGGCTCAACCGTTTTTTTCACTGGTTATGAAGCTACATTTGTATGACAGTATTTGGGGCGTCGCACTTGTCTACCTGTCATGCGGACTTGCGATGTCGATGTTCATCCTGCGTACGACTTTCGCCTCAATTCCGAAATCGTTCGACGAGGCTGCCGAACTTGAAGGGGGCAGTTTTTTGTCTGTATTTCTTACGATCAATATTCCGCTTGCCAAGAACGGTCTGTCGACTGCCGGAATTCTGATGTTTCTTAATAACTGGAATGAATATTTTTTTGCCGCACTGCTCACGACATCGGACAAGAATCGGACGCTGCCTGTTGCGCTGCAGTTTTTTAACGAATCCTTTTCTTACGACTATACCAAACTGTTCGCGGCGCTCACGATTGTTGTGCTGCCGGGAATTATTCTGTATGCATTTACTCAGGAACAGGTTCAGGAAAGTCTTGCTGCTACCGGAATAAAAGGCTGAGCCGGACGGTCGGATTTGCATGCCGTTCTATCAGCCCCCAAATATAAAAATCGTAATTTCAAATAAAAGAGGAGTGTTCAATTATGACTATCGATATTAAAACCGTACCGTTTTCCTGTTACGGATCATACATGGCGTTTTCAAAACCGCTCGGAACCGATGCGTATAACGATCAGATCGTTCTGCGGAATCTTCGCGGCAGCTATAATCATCAGGAATCTTATACACTTATTCTGCTGGATGATGCGGGAAAGCAGCTTGTTCCGGAGGTTATCGCGACCCCCGAAGAACTTACGTTCGGTAAAAATGGTAAGGAAGTGGCAGTCTGTTTTCAGGACGCAGAAACCGCCCATGTACGGAGTAACGCGGCTGTTTTTATGACAAAACTGCCGGTTTCTTCCTGGGACAGAGTTTTGTTTTATGCCAACGATGTTATCGAACTTGCCGGAGAAGACGGATCTCTGTTTGTAACGATCCTGAACGGGAGCGTGCGGGACGAGTCGGTATGGAACGGGCAGCACGACACCTGTACGGCAACGAATCTCTTTCTTCTGCCCGATGACGGAAAATGCCTGGAATTGAAACTGCAGCTGACCTTATTTCCGACATACGTAAAACCGCAGCTGCGGAGTTATCAGCAGAATCTGATAACGATGGCAGACGAATATCGGACGTTTGCAGCCAGATTTTCTACGAAAGAGAAAAAATATGCCGCCGCGACGGAACTGGCAGCATATATCAGCTGGCATTCAGTGGTAAATCCTGAAGGATACATAAAATATCCCGTTATGCTGATGACAAAAAACAAGATGAACCGGATCTGGAGCTGGGATTATACGTTCAATGCGCTGGCGCTGGCCGACAAATGGCCGGAACTTGCATACGACCAGTATCGCGCTATGGCTGCGATGCAGAACGAATACGGTTCGTACCCCGATGCGTTCAACAGTTCCTCCTGCGTATGGAATTTCGTAAAACCGCCGGTTCAGGGGTTTATGCTACGAAAAATGTTTAAAATTGCCCGACCCGATACAGCTACCGTACTGCAGTTGTATACATCGGTCGATCGTTTTACCCGCTGGTGGTTTGATGCGCGGATGCAGGGAAGCGAAACGCCGGTCTATAATCACGGGAACGATTCCGGCTGGGACAACAGTACGATATTCAGATTCGGCGTTCCGGTACAGTCTCCCGATTTATGTACGTGGCTTATTCTCCAGATGGATTTTCTATCCGAAACTGCGGAAAGTCTCGGGAAAAACGCGGAAGCGGCGGAATGGAAAAGCAGAAGCGATCGGCTTTTTAAAACAATGCTTTCCGTTTTTACCGTTGGTGATGAATTGTGCGCGATACGTGTGCGGGACCGCAAAAAGATACAGGAGCAGAGTCTGTTGCTGTACGTTCCGCTGCTGCTCGGCGATCGGTTGCCTGAAAATATCCGCAGTACGCTGCTGAACAGGCTGCTGCAGAAAGATAAGTTCTGTTGTGAATACGGTATCAGTTCGGAATCGACTGACAGCGAATTTTTTGTCGAGGATGGCTACTGGCGCGGTGCCATCTGGCCTCCGATGGCGCTTATTACAACCGAACTTCTTTCGGTGAACGATAGAAAGGCCGAAGCGGAAAAGAATGCGCGGCAGTACTGCGATATGTGTACTCAGTACGGTTTCTTTGAAAATTACAGCGCACTCGACGGTCACGGTCTGCGGGACAGCGGATTTACGTGGGCTGCCAGCGTATTTATGATTCTGCTGCGGGACTATCTGCACCTTGCCTAACAGTAGGTACGGCAGTGTAAAGACTACTGGGAAATAGCGAAAAAGGGTCGCAGTTCAGAACATGCCTGACATTTACGGCCGGTTTTTTATTTTTTAATCAATCCTGTTCACTGCGCAGCTTTTCGCCCATAAACGGCGGGATAAGGCCGCCGAGATTTGAGCCGACCGCCCGCACAACTGATGATGATGTCGGGTTTTACGCCATATTTTTCAAGCGCAGTTTTCGATTCGAGCCCGATAACGCTTTGATGAAGCGGAAGCTATAACTTGATTGTACGTTGACAGCTGCTTATATACATGTTAAGATCGATAACGAAAATTTTCGAAAAGTCTGGAACAGGATATCCAAGCTATATGACAACAATTAAAGACATTGCAAAGCGTCTCAATATTTCAGTCAGTACTGTATCAAAGGGATTGAGCGGTGCAAGTGATGTAAGTATGGAAACAAGACAGCTTATTCTTGATACTGCATTAAAAATGGGATATCAAACGCGCCAGAAACGGGCTGCCGGTTCCTCAAAAAAAATATGTGTTTTTATAGAAAATATGGGGTATGAGGTTGTTGAACAGTTCGGATACGATATTATTGTCGGTTTCAAACTTGAAGCTGCTGCCCAGAACTGGGATATATCGATAATTCCTCTGGCTATGAATCAGGAAGCCGGGTATGAATATGACGAATATATGCTGCAGAATAACTATGCGGCAGGCTTTCTTTTAGGGTTTACGCTTCATAACGATTTTATCAGTCAGCTTGAAAAGACTTCTATTCCGACGGTTCTGCTTGATAATGTGGTCTATAATAAAAACGTTTGCTGTGTCGGAATCGATAATATACAGGGGATTTTTTATTCAGTCAGATATCTTGCAAAGCTTGGACATAAAAAAATAGCGATGCTCAACGGTGAAAAAATAAGCAGGGTTTCACAGGAACGATTAAATGGTTTTCGCCTGGGGATGGAGGCCTGTGGGCTTCAGATACAGGAAAATCTTATTGTCTACGGTGATTATATGGCTGATTGTGCCGGAAAATTTGTCAATCAGTTTATTGAACAGGGGGTCACCGCTGTCGTTTGTGCAAGTGATCTGCTGGCACATGGTGTCATAAAAGAACTGTACCGCCGCGGGATACGCGTCCCTGATGACATGAGTGTGATAGGTTTTGACGATCTTCCTCTTTCTTCTTATATGACACCGACGCTTACGACTATACGGCAGGACAGGCTAGCCATCGGGAAAAATGTTTGCCTGATGCTGGACCAGATTATGAAAGGAAATACAATAAATCGTCTGCTGCTGATGCCCGAGTTAATCGTGCGTGAATCTACCGGACCGGTTCCTCAGAATAAGTAATTTACTGCATAGTTTCAAATTTTTTTTCACGTAATAAAATTTAATCGTGCTGTCCTGACTTCGATGTTTCATTTATTCAGTTCGGTGTTTTACCGGATTCCCTTAAACTTTTTTTCTGTTGTTTCCATAATGGGAAAAGGACTGTATTTTCTTGACAATTTGCAGAACCAATGATATCGTAAAGTAATATTCGAAAGTTTTCGAAAAAATACTACGCGTTATCGGAAAAAAAGAAATCTGTTGTCTTAATCCGTAACGGGCTGATAGTGTCAGGAGGTTTTATGAAAAAAACAAAATGTATGGCAGCTCTGCTGGCGGCTGCTTTGGTTCCGGCCATGATTTTTGCCGGGGGAAACAAGGATTCTTCAGGTACTGCTGCGAAAAAAGGAGAAGGTGCCGGTGAAATTTATTTTCTCAATTTTAAACCGGAAATAGCAGACGTATACGATGCGATTGCGAAAGAATATCAGGCGGAGACTGGTGTAAAGGTCAACGTTATGACAGCTGCAAGCGGAACGTATGAGCAGACACTAAAATCTGAAATTGCAAAATCAAATCCGCCGACTATTTTCCAGATTAACGGACCGGTCGGATATCAGAATTGGAAAGACTACTGTGCTGATCTTAAAGGTACGGAATTCTACAGCCATCTGATGGACAAGAGCCTTGCTGTTACAAGCGGCGACGGTGTATACGGTGTACCGTATGTCGTAGAGGGATACGGAATCATTTATAACAATGCAATCATGAAAAAATACTTTGCACTTCCAAATAAAGCCGTTTCCATATCTTCAGCTGACGAAATCAGAGACTTTAAAACATTAAAAGCTGTCGTCGAAGACATGACAAAAAACAAGGCTGTACTCGGAATTTCAGGAGTATTTGCCTCTACGTCGCTTTTGAAAGGTGAAGACTGGCGATGGCAGACACATCTGTTGAATATGCCGATGTATTACGAATGGAAAGATGCGGCTCCCGATACGAGTACGATCCTTACCGGTCTTGCAGCGAAAGAGGTTACTTTCAAATACGGTGATAATTATAAGAATATTTTTGATTTGTATATCAATAATTCTATTACACCCAAGGCACTGCTTGGTAGTAAATCTGTCGATGATTCCATGGCTGAATTCGCAATGGGAAAAGTTGCAATGGTCCAGAACGGAAACTGGGCATGGTCTCAGATAAGCGGTGTTAAAGGTAATGTCGTAAACGCAGATGATATTAAATTCATGCCGATTTATATCGGTGCTCAGGGAGAAGAAAAAGAAGGCCTCTGTATCGGAACGGAAAACTATTTCTGTATTAACAGCAAGGCTTCCGAAGCAAAACAGAAGGCCTCTGCTGATTTCCTGAACTGGCTGTATACAAGTCAGAAAGGAAAAGATTTTGTTACAAATAAACTCGGTTTCATCGCTCCGTTCGATTCTTTCTCGGACAGCGAACGTCCTGCAGATCCGCTGGCCAAAGAGATTACCCGCTGGATGGGTAAGAAGGGCGTTACCTCGGTAGCGTGGTCGTTTGCTGCTTTCCCGTCGCAGGATTATAAAGATGCGGTCGGCGGTGCTCTGCTTGAATATGCACAGGGCCAGAAATCCTGGAACGACGTAAAAAATATTGTTGTTGATGACTGGAAAACTGAAAAAGCAAAACTGTCACAATAAAATTTCATTCCGTTAGACAGACGGACAGCGCAAAACAGTGAGGCAGGTGGTAGCAGCCCTCCTCACTGTTTTTTTAAGGAGAATTTATGCAGAAAGATTTAAAAAAATACGTCTTTCTTTTTACTTTACCGGTTTTTGTTGCCTTTGCCGTAGCATTTCTGATTCCTTTTTTCCTTGGAATATATCTCTCATTTACACAGTTTACGACTGTAACGGACTCAAGATGGACGGGACTCAGCAATTATATAAAAGCTTTTGCAGATGACAAAACGTTTCTTAATTCGCTGTGGTTTACGGTAAAATTTGCAGTCGTCTCGGTTATTAGTGTCAATCTCGTTGCATTCTGTCTTGCTCTCCTTTTAACAAGGAAAATCAGAGGTACAAATCTTTTTCGTACGATTTTTTTCATGCCGAACCTTATCGGTGGTATCGTTCTCGGCTATATCTGGCAGCTGATTCTGAATGGTATTCTCTATCCCAATGCAACGCTGACAACCGATCCTAAATACGGATTCTGGGGACTGGTCATACTTATGAACTGGCAGATGGTCGGATATATGATGATCATCTATATCGCAAGTATACAAAATGTTTCCGAAGATCTGCTGGACGCTGCCAGAGTAGATGGCGCTTCACCTCTACAAGTATTACGTAATGTTATAATTCCGATGGTCATGCCTGCAATTACAATATGTCTTTTTCTGACACTTACTAATTCCTTTAAACTTTTTGATCAGAACCTTTCTCTGACTGCCGGTGCTCCGTCCCGCCAGTCGGAAATGCTGGCTCTTAATATTTACAATACCTTCTTCGGTTCCGTACATTCGGAAGGAATCGGACAGGCTAAAGCAGTCGTTTTCTCATTACTCGTATCCGGAATCGTCCTCATACAACTTAAACTTACCAGCAGAAAGGAGGTCACCGCATGACAGAGCGAAGAAGTGTCAATGATTCCATTGGATTTGTCATACTTATAATCCTTGCAGTCATTTTTCTGTTTCCCGTTTTTATCGTCCTGATGAATTCTTTCAAAGGCCGTTTTTTTATTTCAGATATGCCTTTTAAACTGCCGTCTGCCGATACCTTTGTCGGTTTTGACAACTATATTTCAGGTGTACAAAAGACAAAATTTTTTCATGCATTCTGGTATACCTTCTTTATTACTGTATCTTCTGTGTTTCTTATTATCATTTTTGATTCTCTCGCAGCATGGAGTATGACACGAATAAAAACACTGTATACGAAAATGCTGCTTGCATTACTTGTTTTTTCAATGGTCGTGCCGTTTCAAATGGTTATGTTTACAATGGCAAAAACGGCTAATTTTCTGCATATCGATAATCTTATCGGTATCCCGTTTATCTATCTTGGGTTCGGTTCGGGACTGTCAGTCTTTATGTACAGTGGTTTCGTAAAATCTGTTCCGCTGGAAATAGAAGAATCTGCGCTGATAGACGGCTGCTCGCCGCTGCAGGTATTCAGCCATGTTGTATTTCCGATACTTAAACCTATATCCGTAACGGTTGCGATTTTAAATACTATGTGGATATGGAACGACTATCTTCTGCCGTTCCTTATAATCGGAAACAGATATAGAACGCTTTCCATTGCCGTACAGTATCTGCAGGGAGGATACGGCTCCAGAGATATGGGGGCGATGATGGCGGTTCTTGTTATGACAATCGTTCCGGTCATTGTGTTTTACCTGACGTGTCAGAAATATATCATTCACGGCATCGTTTCCGGTGCTGTAAAAGGCTGATCCAGATGGATTTCGGAAAACTGAACACAAAAAATAATTCTACCCGTACAGCCGGTATTCTGCTGCCGATTTTTAGTCTTCCGTCCCGATACGGGATTGGCTCCATCGGCAGCGATGCATACCGCTTTATAGATTTCTTGAAATCTGCCGGTCAGACATACTGGCAGATTCTTCCTGTCGGACCGACCGGTTACGGTGACAGTCCGTATCAGAGTTTTTCTGCTTTTGCCGCGAATCCTTATTTTATTGATTTGGATATGCTTGTTGAAGAAAAACTGCTGACAGCGACCGAACTGCGGGAATACACTTTTACCGGTGATGCAACTACAGTCGATTACGGGATGCTCTATAAAACACGATTGAGGCTGCTCGAATGTGCTGCGGCCAGATTTGATTCTGATACTACAGATTTTCGTTATTTTCAGGAGAAAAATGCAGACTGGCTCGACGACTATGCGCTTTTTATGGCACTAAAAGAAGAAAACGGTATGAGAGCGTTTTCTACCTGGGAAACGGCAGTCAGAACACGTGAACAGGCAGCAATGCAGAAAGCCGCGGCTCGTTTGTCGGACCGTATAAAGTTTAGAAAAATTATTCAGTATATTTTTTTTACTCAATGGAAAAGATTGAAATCATATGCTCACAAAAACGGGATAAAAGTTATCGGAGATATTCCGATTTACGTTGCCCGTGATTCATCCGATTTATGGGGACATCGGGAACTCTTTCAGGTGGATGGGAATCTTGAACCGGCAGCAGTCGCCGGGTGCCCGCCTGATGCATTTACTTCAGACGGACAGTTGTGGGGGAATCCTCTCTACGACTGGGAGTATCACCGGCGGACAGGATTCGAATGGTGGCTCAGGAGGATGAGTTATGCAGAAGAAGTATACGATGTTGTCCGCATCGATCATTTCCGCGGTTTTGCCGGTTATTATTCCATACCTGCCGAAAATAAAACTGCCCGGGGTGGTACGTGGATAAAAGCCCCCGGCGAAGAGCTTATTGCTGCAATAAAGAAAGAACTTCCCGGTGCAGCAGTCATTGCGGAAGATTTAGGATATTTGACTGATGATGTAAGGGAACTTGTTCAGAAAAGCGGGTTTCCCGGTATGAAGGTATTACAGTTCGCTTTCGATTCCCGGGAACAGAGCGATTATCTGCCGCATAATTATGGCAGAAATTGTGTCGTGTATACAGGGACCCATGATAATACTACGACATATGACTGGCAGTTCAGTGCCCCTGCCTGCGATGTCGAACTTGCAAAGAAGTATCTGAACACAGCCTCTGAAGCAGATTTTGCTCGTTCGTTTGTTCGCGCCGCGCTTGCCAGCGTTGCCGATACAGCCGTCATACCTTTTCAGGATTATCTGTCTTACGGACGCGAAGCCCGCATCAATACTCCTGGAACGATAGGGAAAAACTGGCAGTGGCGGGTAAAAGACGAAGTGTTCACGAAAACACTGGCTGGTGCTATCTTCGATTTGACTGTCTTATACGGGCGTACGTCATGTCCTGCAAGCGGTAAATAATCTTGCTATGATTTTTCCATCGCGTACCAACCGGACTGATACACTACGGATAATAATTTATAACGATACAAGTAAGCGGACGGTCCTGAAGGTTGCTGTAGGTATGCGGTTTTGACGAATCAAAACTTATCGCATCTCCTTCCTGCAGGGTATAAGAAGTTCCGTCTGTCTGCAGTACCAGTTCGCCGTCTGTGACATACACATATTCCTCCGATTTTTCCGAATGCCCGACTGAGTCGTTCGATGAATGTGGATCCAGTTCCATACGGAACAGTTCAAAATTCCGGGTCGGCGTGCTGGTAAAATAGCAGAAGATGCGGCAGGTATTTTCTTCATTTTCCTGTTCCCTGCCGTCTGTTTTTTTTACGAGCACCGCGTTCCTTGCCGGCTCGTCCAGCAGCTTTGTATAGGGAACTTTGAGTCCTCTTGCAATTTTCCAGATTGTGTTGATTGAAGGATTCGCATCTCCCTTTTCAATCTGAGAAAGCATAACTTTGCTTATGCCGGATAATTCCGCCAGCTGCCCGAGACTCAGATGCCGTCCGGTTCTGAGCCTGTTCAGGTTTGCGGCAATTATATCATTCAGTTCCATACGCGTTATCCTTTACGATCGGCAAATATAGTTGACGATAACGAATTATATAGTATAAACGATTCTAAAAAAAAGCTCATCGCATTGTAGAGGCAAAATACGGGAGAATCAATACGTAAAAGAGGTATGTCGTATGGTACACCCCCTCTTTATCTGACGCTATCGGAAATCTTCCTCATATATTTCTGAAACAGCGTCCTGTTTTTCTACCTATGTTCTTGTGAAGAAAACTTACTTGTTTCTCAAAACGTCATAAACCTTGATTTCTTCTTCTTTTGTCAGAACCTTATAGCAGTTTGCAGGACTACCCGACGCAAGAGAATCAGTTGCCATTTTATCTTCCATAGCAGCAAATTTTTCAAGATTAATACCGTATTCGCGCAGCGTCGGAACGTTCAACCCCCTGGTAAAAGATTCAAGGGCACCGAGAAATTTTTCCGCTGCGACTTTCGGGGTGTCTTTTGCATCTGCCGCACCGATTTCGATGCCGAGGCGTGCAAAGCGTCCGTAGCAGCCTTCGAGGACTGCGCGCAGACATTCGACGATGAGCATTGCATTTGAAATTCCGTGTGGAACGTGGAACAGAGCACCGATCGGACGACTCATTCCGTGTACGATCGTCGTCGGGGATGTATTGATCGCAACTCCCGCTTCATATGCTGCCAGAGACATATTTTCACGCGCTTCTTTGTCTGTTCCGTCTTTTGCTGCAACCGGAAGGTATTTGAAAATTCTTTTAACGGCATCAAGACAGAACATATCCGTAACGGGATTTGCTTTGCGGCACGTATAGCTTTCAACGGCGTGGGTCAGCGCATCCATTCCCGTATTTATCGTGATTGAAGCAGGTGCGCTGACTGTGTAGGTGTAGTCGATTACTGCAATTTTCGGTAAAAGAGCATCTCCTTTCAGCAGAAGCTTCGAGTCTGTCGGCGTATCCGTATAAACGATATATTTCGTAACTTCAGAACCGGTTCCCGCTGTCGTCGGGATGAGGACAAGCGGCGCAAAATCACCTTTCATTTCCTTTCCGAAGTAATCTATTAACTTGCCGGGAAGAACGGCCATCGCAGCGACGGCTTTTGCCGTATCAAGCGGAGTTCCGCCGCCCAGCCCGATGATAAAGTCGCATTTTTCGTCCTTGAAGACTTTGACGCCGGCATAAATCATCAGGTCGTCCGGTTCACCCGGCAGGTCATTGTAAATGACGGAATCTATTCCGAGACCGGCAAGCACCTTCTGAACCTGTCCTGCACGTCCCGTTTTTGTGATTATTTTTCCCGTTACAATCAGCGCTTTTTTTCCGAATTCCTTAAGATACGGAGCAGCCTGTTCAAGAGCGCCTTCACCCACGATCGTGCGCGGCGCAGTCGTAAAATTAAACATAAAAACCTCTTTTAAAAACTTCAAACGCCCTAAATATATTTCTTATCAACAATGGAGAGAACTTCATCGAGTACGGCAAGTTCTTCGTCCAGCTGTGCTTCCGTGATGATAAGCGGCGGTGCGACAATGATGACATTTTCGTGTGAATAAGTAAAGAATCCGCGGGTCTTGAGTTCTTTTACGATTGTACTCATGATTCCTTTCGGATCCTGACCCCACGGTACGAGCGGTTCGCGCGTGGCACGGTCTTTTACGAGTTCAACGCCGCTGAATAATCCGATGTAGCGGACGTCGCCGACACACGGATGCTTGGCTTTCAGGTTTTCCAGCAGTTTCCCAAGATGTTTCCCGGCTTTCTGAACGTGACCTTCGATGTCGTTTTTGAGATAGAATTCCTGACAGGCAAAACCTGCCGCACAGGCAAGCGGATGGCCGGAATAGGTTAAGCCGCAGCTTAAATATTTGTCGTCGAAGAAGCGGGCGATTTCGTTTTTGACGATACAGCCGCCGAGCGGAATATAGCCTGAGTTTACGCCTTTTGCAAAGGTAATAATGTCCGGAGTAACGTCGAAGTTCATGTAGGCGAACATCTTTCCCGTCCGGTACCAGCCGGCCATGACTTCGTCGCAGATCATCATGATGCCGAATTCGTCGCAGATTTTGCGGACGCCTTTGAGGTAGTTTTTGGGATACATGATGATTCCGTTTGAACCGATGACCGTTTCAAGGATGATTGCGGCAATCCGGTCGCCGCCTTCAAAGATCACCTGTTCGCGGAGTTTCCCGACGTAGTATTCGCATTCTTCATCTTCCGAAGGGAACTTGATTTTCTCCTGATACGAATACGGTCCGCGGAAATGGATAAATCCCGGAATTGACGGTTCAAGGGCAAAGTGACGCGGTTCTCCGGTCAGGTTACCGGCACCGAATGTTGATCCGTGATAGGACCGGTACTGGCTCATGACTTTAAAGCGGCCGGTATACATTCTGGCTATTTTGAGAGCATTTTCATTTGCGTCCGCACCGCCGTTTGTGAAGAAAATTTTTCCGAAACAGTCAGGAAGACGGTCTATAATCGATTTTGCAAGCTTTGCCCGCGCTTCGACGCCCCATGACCCCTGAACGTATGCAAATTTTTCAAGCTGTTCTTTTATCGCTTCCGTCATTTCTTTATTTGCATAGCCCGCATTAACGTTTACCTGTTCGGAAGACATATCCGCGTAGCGTTTGCCTTCCGTATCGTAAATGTAAATTCCTTCTGCATGGTCGACAACGGTCGGATTAAGTCCGCCCTGTTTACTCCATCCGAGCAGAACGTTTGATGTCTGCACTTCAGCGATTTCTTTTGCTGTCATATTTTGCCTCCGTATCGGTGATCGGGGTTCGTTTTCCGCGTTCCCGTTTCCTTTTATTTATGAAATTCTCTAAAAACTTCAGTTTTCAGAGAGCCCTTACAGGTGTTGTAGAAGTTTACAACAATAGTACAGTATGTGCATTGTCATTTTAACCAAAGTTTTGTAAAATTACTTGTATAAAATAACTAATTGATTCTCCCGCCGCAGACAGCGGGGATAAAACAGGGAGATAACATGTCACTTTCAGTAGAATCCGTTTATGCCATTATAAAAAACAAATACAAACTCACGCTTCTTGCCGGGAAGAACGGTCTGAACAGGGTAATAAGCTGGATTTACTACACGGAAGACCCTTCTACGATAGAATATATCAGAGGCGGCGAACTTGCCATTACGCTCGGTGTCAATTTTGAACGTCAGCAGGACAACAGAGGCGGCGAATCGGAGAATCTCTCACAGTTTTTAAAAACCTACATAGACAATTTTCAGGAACACAACGCATCGGGGCTTATAATCAACACGGGAAAATATATAGATGCGGTTCCTGACAAGATTATTGATTTATGTGATGAACTTTCCTTTCCTCTTTTTACCATGCCATGGGAAATCCACACGATCGATGTCATGCAGGAAGTCGGCAACATGCTGGCGACGGACCGTCAGAATGCTTTTTCAGTTGAAAATTTCTTCTACACTGCAATATTTACGCCGGAAAATCTGGATCAGAATCAGATTCTGAACACACCGTTCCATGATGCGAAGGAATTCGCAGTGGTGCTTCTGGAACTTGAAATGGAACGCTTCAACAATGACATTGAACAGATAAAACGCTACGTAAATTTTTCATTCAATCCGAAACTGCATCTGCCGGTAAACAGCTATGCATGTTTCGTCCATAGCCGGAAAGTGATTTATATTTTAAAAGGGAATTTTGAAAAATCAGCAAAGGAACTGGCACGTACCGCCGCAAACGACAAGTATTTTTACGGAACAAAGGTTTCGCTTTCGGACAGCTGCAGAAATCAGAACGAGCTGCCTGATATGTACAATCATGCGCTGTACGCAATGGAACTGACCGATTCGGTCAATTCAGTCAGCAAATACGACTCGCTGGGGCTTTTCAAGATTTTAGTTGAAGTTAAAAACCGGAAAGTTCTGGAACAGATGTATGAAGACACGCTCGGGAAACTGCGGATATTTGCGGAAGACAAACGTTCCGACTATATGAAAACGCTGGAACTCTATTTAAAATACGGGGGAAACATTCAAAAGATTTCCGATGAAAACGCAACCCACCGGAACACGGTCGTCTACCGGATTCATAAGATTGAAGAAACGCTGGGGATTGATCTTTCCGACGGCGACACCCGCTGCTTAGTTCAAACGGCGGTATACATTAAAAAACTGCTGGACAAGAGATTTTAGGTGAGACCCGGGCGTTTTTTCATGACAGGGATATGTTCGGTCCTCCCTGTCTGCAGAACCTTTTCAAGTATTCCTCCTGTCAGCTGTTTCAGCGGCCCTTTACGATTGACAAATATATTTAACGATAGTAAATTATATATTACAAATGATGCTGGAAGAGTACCCTGCTCACTGCAGGGTAAAACACGGGTGAATCAATACGTAAACGAGGTACGCCATATGGCAAAAAAAGAGGCCTTTAAAGCTGCATTTCCCTACACAATCCCGATCTGCACGGGATTTCTGGCACTTGGAATTGCCTATGGAATTTATATGAGTGCAAAAGGGTTTTCTTTTGTCTATCCGCTGCTGATGAGCCTGCTTATTTTCGCCGGATCAATGGAGCTGGTAACGGTGGAACTGCTTCTTTCTTCGTTTAATCCGCTGTATGTCTTTTTTCTGACGCTCATGATAAATGCACGCCATCTTTTCTACGGAATTTCCATGCTTGAAAAATACAAACAGGTCGGAAAGAAGAAATGGTATCTGATATTCGGCATGTGCGACGAATCGTTCAGTATCAACTGTTCGGTAACTCCGCCTCCGCAGGTAGACCGCGGCTGGTTTATGTTTTTTGTAACCATTCTGAATCACGCCTACTGGGTCGCCGGAGCGACGATCGGAGGAATACTTGGTTCTTATCTCCATTTTAATACGGAGGGAATAGACTTCGTACTGACCGCGCTGTTTGTTGTTATGCTGTTGAATCAGTGGAACGAGAAAAAAAACAGACTGCCGACTGGTATCGGGCTTGCAGCTTCCATACTTTGTCTGGCTGTTTTTGGGGCAGATAATTTCATGATTCCGGCGATGCTGCTTATTACAGCAAGTCTGCTGGCAGTAAGAAAACATACTGAGCAGAAGGGGAAATCCTTATGACAACGGAACAGCAGATTATAACAATCGGTGTTGTTATAGCGGGAACCGTCCTGACACGGTTCCTGCCGTTTATACTTTTTCCGGAGCACAAAACACCGCCGCAGTTTATCCGCTATCTGGGAACCGTACTTCCGGCGGCGGTTATAGGGCTGCTGGTTATATACTGCTTAAAAGATGTCAGTCTTCTTTCAGGACGACACGGCATTCCTGAACTGCTGTCGATCGGTTTTATAGTTCTGGTTTATTTATGGAAGAAAAACGTACTGGCCTGTATTCTTCTGGGGACCGTCGTTTATATGCTTCTGGTACAGTTTGTGTTTGTGTAGAGCATGCTCTCCGGCGCTTTTTACGGTGGGCAGGGCATTTGCAAAACAACATAACCGCCTGTGCCGTTCGATTTCTGCCGGTATTCATACGGCAGCAGTCAGCACTTCCCGTAGGGGCATCCTTCCGGAAACTGCCATGCATCGTTTGCGCAAAAAGCACATCTGCCGCTGCTCCGTTCGAGATGTCCGGTTTTCATATCAAAAAAAAGGTTTCCGTTTTTGAATTCCTCAGTCAGCGCGCTTGTTATAAGCGCGTTCGGATCATAGAATCGGGCGAGCAGAAGCTGCCAGGCACTGTATCCGAGCTGTTCCTGTATGGGATCCGACGGCCCTGTGATACCGACGGGGATCATGCTGTTCCGTGTTGGCGTCCCGATGCGGTTTTCCTGTTCAAGTACCGCTGCGTCGTGCGGAAATTCTGACAGAAAACCGTTCCATGCGTCGGATGAGAAACGTGCGTGCGGAACAAAATTTTCGGCATAGGAAAAATGCGGCGTGACGATAATTCTCGCTCGGTAGTCGGTACCGGCATTTTTATATTCAAAATAACAACGCCTGCGGCACGTCTCGTTCAGAAGATCGTACACATCCCTGCCTTCCGTAGCAAACGAGAGTGATCCGCCGCTATCTTTGAAACTTTGCCCGAACATGGCAAGCGAACTGGTGCTGACGATGATAATGATTTTAGGCCGACTCTGCAGAAGCTGGCTGAGTACGTAGTTTTTCGTGTGCACGCATTGATCGCTGATTCTGTCGCAGGGAATGTCATATTTGCTCGACCATCCGGGAGATGCACAACCGACCATATCATACATTGCCACATCTTCTCCCATCATAACAGAGTTGTTTTCAATACCGGTCGCTTTTTCAAAATTCCTCAGAACAGGCAGCAGCCGCTGGTAGTAACCGCTTCCGTTTTCCATGAGTTTAACGCGGATTCCCTGAGGCAGGTTGAGTTTCCCGGCAAGAACCGTTCCTTTTATGAAGGCCGGTTTATCGGGATCAAATTCTTTTTCCTTTGAAACAGGTTCCAGAATGACGGTCCGTTCTGCCGGCATCCAGGTGAACTCGTAGTGTACCGGCTGCTCTGTGTTTTTATAGCGCACCGTCAGATCAATCCATCGGTGCGATGATCCCCGTTCGCAGGCAACAATCCATCCGTCGTCTTCCGCCTTCAGTTCAGTACCGCGTATAATATACTTTTTTACGACATCGGGATGCAGACTTTCCTGAAAAATCGTTGCGTGCCGATAATAATATGCGTAATTTGCCGTATCGGAAAAAGACGGGTAGCACCAGCAGGCCGCGATGTTTCCGGCAAAATAGGCTGTCATATTCGGATTAATACCGATCGTCATGATCGGTGCCTTCCTGCAGCCCCGCAGTACTGCAGGCTCGACAGGTTTTTCGCCGGCAGAAACCGCTTCCATCCATTGTACAGGATTTTTATCCTGAGTCTGCGGAAGATGTCTGCGTGCTGCTTCTGGGCAGCTCGCTTTCCAATCGAAAGCGGGGAAGGGTCCGTACGGGGGAATATCCTGCCAGAACCAGGGACAGGCTCTGCACGATTTTACTGCCGGTACCAGCGCAACTTCTACCGGCAACGGACTTCCTGAATTCTTTTTCATTGTACACGCCCTGCGGATCAGACCGCTGCTTCCAATAAAACTGTATTCTCATCTTACTAAGTGTAAGACTTCTTTTCCGTTTTGTATAGAAAATCGAAACGGACAGTGCCCGATTCCGTATCAGGAGACTTCCTGTACGGATAACGTAAATATCTTCCGGATCCTGCTCTTGCCGAACGTCTGAGAAAAGGGCTGTTTTACTTGCGTCAGTGCTTTCCGTGTACTACAATAAGAATCTATGAACCTGTTTTTTATCCGGCCTGACGGGATTGTCTGTCGGAGATGGGGAATGAGGGAGGTCGTATGAATTTCTTCGATAATTTTACGGTACGCGAAAGATTGCTGTTTTCAGGAAATGCGCTGATGCTGCTGACCTGTCTGTTGTATATTGCCTGGTGGACGAGTGCGTTTCGTCCCGGTTCACGCAGTCCGGCTGGAATCTCTTCCGTTTTTCTTGTCTGCACCCTTGCTGCCGGTATTGCGGCGATTGTTCAACTTGTCCGCGGTATACTGATACCGCCGTCGACTACAGGTTCCGCGGTTTCGACCGGCGGAATCCTTCTGGGGGCAGTGATTCTGTATGGTATACTGCTGGTCGTCAGCCGGTCGATTTTTCACCGTCCGGTAACTTCCGAGCTGTTTATCATGATTTTATGGGCGGCCGGCGAACTGTGCGTGCTTTTTGTGCTGCATCAGGACGGACGGTTCGGGCGTTCCGCGGTTATCCTTCTGCTGGCACTCATCGCTGCGGGAACTGTTGCGGGGTTTATCTGCTATCTGAAGTACTATCATCTTGAAGGCATGGCATCGTTTGTCGACGGCCTTCTTCCGCTTGCTTCCGACGCGGCGGTTATCGCTGTATTTCTCGTGCTGCATGCGGCTGCTGTAATAAAATAGAACGTTCCCCGGTATTTTTCCCTTTGAATTCTGTTTCGTTATCCGGTATACTATCAGCTCTCTGTCGGAGAGCTGATAGTATACCGGATCTGCCGGAATTGTTCGAAAGGAAACCCTTTATGGATACTGACAACGAAAAAACGAGACGAGAACAAAAACACTCTATCGTACTGCACTTTGTTTTACTGATGGGATTTATAGTTGCCTGTCTTTTTACCGTTCAGAATGTACTCATTGTTACAGATGTAAAGAAGAAAACCTCCGCAACTGCACGGGAAAATTTTTTGCAGCTTGCACAGGCAGGTGCGCGACAGTTGAATTTATGGAATAATCAATTTATACACGATATGTATACGTATCAGAAAGCTGACATCGTGCGAAACGGAACGGAAGAGGAAATAGTTGTCTGGCTTCGCGGTATGGCAGGCCGACGTTCGACGGATTTCAATGATATTCTGTTCTGCTCCGGAGACGGTATCGGATACAATGATCTGGGCCATCAGTCTGATATTTCAAACCGCGATTATTATCAGGCAATGATCCGTGACCACCGGGAATCTTTTATCAGTTCCATTGTTGTTTCCAATGAAACGCATAAACAGGTTTATGCTGTCGCCGTACCTGCATACAATGGAAACCACGAACGGATCGGCTTTTTTGCCGGCCTGGTCAATTTTGCGCATCTTGATGATATTGTAAAAAGTGACAGCGGTACCGCCTTTCTTGTTGATGAAAAAGGCGTTGTTATGGCCACTTCCGATTCGTATATAAAAGTTCATGACGATTTGTCCGGAAAGGAAGGAATGCAAACTATTGCGCAGAATATGATCAGACGGAAGTCCGGCTCCGATTTTGTGACGAATTCCGACCGTACCAGAAATTTTATATCCTATGCCCCTGTTCCCGATACGATATGGTCAATCGGTATCTCTGTTCCTGACTCGGAAATTTTCAGAACAGCCGGATCTATACAAAAAATGGAATTCCGCATAGGTTTCGCGAACGGAATAGTACTTCTGCTTGTCAGTGTCATACTTATTGTTTTTACCCTGAAACCGTTAAAAAACGTTACAGCGGCAATTACTTCGATCGCGTCGGGCTCCGCGGATTTAACACAGCGGATTCCGGTAAAAAGAAGCGATGAAATAGGAATTATAGTCAGCAGCTTCAACGGATTCATGAAAAAACTGCAGGTGATAGTTTCGAAAATAAAAAATTCCGAAAGTACGCTGGTTTCGATTGACAGCAACCTGCAGCGGGGAATAGAAGATTCTGCAGGAGCGATTACTCAGATCCTATCCAGCATCAGGGATGTCGATGAGCAGACCGTACACCAGTCCGGAGATGTAGAGCAGACGGTAACCGCAGTTGGCAATATTGCTCAGGATATTGCCTCTTTTGAGCACCTGATACAGAATCAGTCAGCCAGTGTTACCGAATCGTCTGCTGCCGTCGAAGAAATGATCGGCAACGTCGGTTCTGTCCAGAAGTCGATTGAAAGAATGGCGGCAGCGTTTTCCGAACTGGAAAATGATGCTTCAAACGGATCTTCCATGCAGCGGAATGTTTACGAACGGGTCGAACAGATAAAAAAACAGTCTGTCATGCTGCAGGATGCAAATACAGCGATTTCTGATATTGCAAGTCAGACAAATCTGCTTGCAATGAATGCTGCTATAGAGGCGGCTCATGCCGGTGAAGCAGGGAAAGGTTTCAGCGTTGTAGCCGGTGAAATACGAAAATTGTCAGAAACATCGTCGGTAGAATCAAAAAAGATTGGCGACCAGCTGAAAAAAATAGCAGATTCCATAGAAGGCGTCGTTACGGCTTCCGAAGCATCAAATAAAGTATTTGCCTCAGTTTCCACCCGTATCGCAGGAACAGATGAAATTGTCCGGCAGATAAAAAGTGCTATGGATGAACAACATGAAGGTTCGAAACAAATCGGTGAAGCTCTTCGTACCATGAATGATACGACCGTTTCCGTCCGCGATGCCTCGACCGAAATATCGGGAAAAAATAAAACGATTCTTGCAGCTGCCGGACAGCTGCAACAGTCTTCAGCCGCAATAAAAAACAGTATTTCTGAAATGTCGACCGGGGCCGGAAAAATCAGCGATACCGGTTCTGTTTTAAAAGAAATATCGCTTCATATGCGGGAAGCCGTACAGCAGATCAGCGGTCAGATAAATCAGTTTCAAGTCTGATATGCAGATGCCCTCCCTGCAGTTTTTCGCCGCGGTATTTGTACTCGATGGACTATGCCGGATCCTCTTTATGACGGGTAATTGAAGGGATGGGGCTGATCTTTGATTAGAACCGGGAAATGGGTTATAGTCTTTACTATTGGTAACCGTGGTAACCGTCATTCCCTGATTGGGGTATAGCATGAATTTCAGTCTTGTTTTTCTGAATGTTTTTTCTCTCGTTTTCCTCTCTGTAACGTTTATTCTGTCGTTGTACCGGCGGCGGCTTCCTGGTGCAGGAGCTTTCTGCCTGCTTGTATTTACCGCGTTCCTCTGGTCGTTCGGTTCGTTTGCTGAACAGATAGCGTCGTCTTTTGCAGCAAAACTGTTCTGGCGGAACCTGACGCAGCTGGGTACCTTTTTTCTCCCTGTTGCAGCTCTTGTTTTTGTGCTTTCATATAGTGGTGTATCGTCGCGGATACGGCGACTGGCCGGTGTTTTTCTATGCTGCTGGCAGATAGTACCGCTGTTTTTTATATTTTCCGACAGTGCGTTGCATTATATGAGGGCATCAGTTACCCTCTGTTCTGATATCTCCGGCTATCCTTTTCTTTTAGTCAGGCAGACTGTTTTCGGCATGATTTGTATCTCCTTTAATTACGTACTTATGATAGCCGCAATCAGTATTCTGCTGGTCACCGCGTACCGAAAACCAGCCGGTCGTCGTTCGTTGCTCATTATTGCCGGTGGTATAGCAGTGCCATGTCTGGTTTCTGGCCTCAATAATGCTTTCGGCTCCAGAGCTTTTGGCGGTATTCCCGTCTCAACCAGTTTTGCATTTCTTGCTTTTATCATTCTTATCAGTTTCAGGAATTTCGGTTTTCTGATGCTGACTCCTGCAGCACGTGACAGAGCGTTTGATGTGATTGATGAGGGGATTCTGGTCAGCGCCGCAGATGGCAGTCTTGTTGATATGAATCCGGCTGCCCGTGTTCTGCTTGCCCGGCACTATGCGCTTCCAGATACAGCTTCTATGGCTGAATTCGGGCACTGCCTTGAAAGAACACTTGGTGAAAATATTTCTACGCTTTGTACGATCAAAAAAAAATGTTTCAGCCTTCCGCTACCTGATAGCGGTGAAATAATATACTATGAAATCCGCAGCTATGAACTCAGAAACAAAAAAACACTTATCGGTTACACGGGCGTACTCCATGATGTGACTGATGAGACGAACCGGATGTGTCTGCTGAGTGCGAAAATAAAACGTGATCCATTTACGGGCATTTATAATAAACAGGCCTTTACCGAAATTGTCGGAAAGCTTCTGGAGCAGGTGCCGTCTGAGGGCGGCTGTTTGATGGTCTTCGATATAGACCGCTTTAAAGCAATCAACGACAGCTACGGTCATCTTGCCGGCGATGCGGTACTCAAATTTATCTGTGAACGCTGTCAGAACGTACTCCGTTCCGGTGATATTTTTGGCCGGGTCGGCGGAGACGAGTTTGCACTGTTTTTTAAGGGAATCGACAATAAAGATGCGCTGAATCTTGCAGAGCGAATTAGAATGACTGTTTCATCGGAGCAGATAGAATTGGCTGCTGCTTCATTGTCCGTCTCAATTAGTGCCGGAACAGCCTGCACTGCCAGTACCCGCAGTACAAAAATCTGCAAAACGTTTGATGAACTCTTTGCCCGTGCAGACGCAGCACTTTACCGGTCAAAGAGACTCGGACGAAACCGGATTATGACGGCAGAGTCGGTGTGACTCTTCCTGATAGGAAACAAGACGTTTACCTGATAGCCGGCCGGATTCATGTTCCGCTTTCAAAATAAAACGCTTTTCTGTGAAACGGCCCATAATTATGTTATAGTGTTACGTATGAATGTATGGAATTTAGATTTTGACATTGCAGGAATTATCGTCGGAACTGCAATCCTGATTATATACAAGGCGAATAGAAATCTCCGTACGTGGCAAAATAATATTTTTCAACTGCTGGTCATTACTTTTCTTTTCAGCTGCTTTTTTGAAATTCTTTTCTGTTTTTCGCTGATTTTCTGGACACCCCACTATACGATACCCGTTTTTATTATCACCATACTTTCTCTGTATACGACAAACACGCTCCCCGTGCTGTATTATTTTTTTGTCATAGCAATGGTTACCGACCGGAAAGATATAAGCCTCGGAAGAAAACTTGCTGCGGTGATTCCGTTTGCCGTTACCAGTGTGCTCGTGTGGTTTGCTGCTTTTGATGCAGTTCATTTTTACCTTTCACCTGCTTCTCCCTGCAGACACCGTATTTTTATATTTGCGCTTTTTGCTGCAGCGTTTTATTATGTACTCTCTACTCTTATTGTTACAATAAAATACAGTACAAGGTTGACAATGAAGCAGCGGAGCGTTCCTATCGTTTGTACGGTAGTTCTTGTTTTTGTCTTCTTATATATTTTTTATTTTCCTGAATATCTGCTGGTTAATTTTGCGATTTCGGTTTGTCTTATATTTATTTTCATGACGTTACAGAATCCGCTGGAATTCAAGGATGCTGCCACAAACATTTACAGCAGCAGGGCGTTCAGTAAAATAGTACGGGAGAAAATAGGCAGGCGGGAAATCTTCAGTATACTCAGCATAAAGCTGAGCGGACTTGCTGTTATCAACGAAAGACTGGGAATAGAACAGGGGAATCTTCTTATAAGTGAATTCGCGGATTACCTTCTCCGGATTTCACGAAAAAATATAGAAGCTTTTCACTTGTCGGGAGTTGAATTTTCCCTGATTATATCTTCACGCCCGTCTTCCGGAGACATAAAACTGACTGAACAGCGCATACAGCAGCGTTTCCGGCAACCGTTTCTGTGCGGAAGCATACAGGTTACCCTCAACGGTTATATCTGTCAGTATGATTTTCCCCGGGATTTTTCCGATACCAAGGAGCTGCTCGATATTATTTCGTACGTTTTTGACTCAGCCGGAAAACTAAAAGCGGATGATACCATATATACGAAACAGAAGATCGAAAAACAGCAGCAACACGATATGGCCGTCAAATTCGCGATTCAGAATTCAATAGAAAACCGCTCCTTCCAGGTATATTTTCAACCGATACAGTCTGTCAAAACCGGTAAATTTACTTGTGCCGAAGCTCTTGTCAGAATGACGTCTCCTGAGCTGGGGCTTATACCTCCCGATGATTTTATTCCCAAAGCTGAAAAAACCGGTCAGATTATAAAAATCGGAGAAATAGTTCTTGAAAAATGCTGCCGTTGTCTGGTCGAAAATAATCTGCAGGACAGCGGAATTACCGTGTTGAATGTCAATTTGTCTGTTGTGCAATGTCTTCAGCAGAATCTTGTGGAATCGCTTATGAGCATCATAGACTCATACCATATTCCTCATCATATGATTGATTTTGAAATTACCGAATCGATAGCAGTAACGACAAACAGTGTATTCGAAGAAAATTTTGTCCGGCTGAAGGAGAACGGATTCTCCATTTCTCTTGATGATTTCGGAACTGGATATTCCAATATTACCAAAGTAATTAATAATTGTTCCTACGACGTGATCAAGATTGACAAGAGTATCGTCTGGGCTGCAGATAAAAACAGAAAAGGTGAAATAATACTGAGAAATATAATTGCAGCATTCAAAGAACTCGGCACCACTATTCTGGCGGAAGGTATCGAGACGCCGGAACAAGCCGACCGTCTTAAAAAACTGGGATGCGATTATTTCCAGGGATATCTGTTTTCAAAGCCTCTTCCGGAGACAGAGTTTGTGAAATTCCTGCAGACACAGACAGCTGCAGAGATCCTTCCCGTATAAAATTCAGGAGACCTGATCTGCTTGTCTGTTTACCGCCATAGTGGATCAGGCCACCGGAACGCAGGTCCGGCCGTACTCCGGTATTTCCGGCACTCAGGCTGGCGCACTGCCGTAAAATGATTCCCGCATAAGTGCAGGGAGTTTTGCGCGCAACTTGAAAAAGAAATGCGCACAAGTGATGCGTACTTTGTTTTCAAGTTACGCGTGTTTCCTTTACAACTTGTGCGCGATCGTCTTCACAATTATCCGGGGAGCAAAATAAGTACTAATTAATTATTATGATAGTATGTCAGAATAATTTTTAAAGCAGACCAGGATAATTTTCATAGTACTGGAAAAGTCTTATGACAGTACTGTGAAAAAGGTCCTTTTTAGTGGTACACTGAAAGATGACGATTTAAAATTCCGCTGGACAAGTCTCAAAACTGATAGGCGGATTCCGGAGAGGTACTGATGGAAAAAGAAATTACAGAACCCGGTTTCGTATTGCAGAAAAACGGAAAGCCCAATCCCGGCTGGTCGCGGAAAATGCTGCTGAAGTATGACCGGAAGCATATTCATGCGTCTCCATTCAGGATAAAAGAATGGGACTGGTATCAGATTCAAAACGATCACCTTTGTCTGCAATTCACCATAGGACACGCATCCTACGCAGGACAAATCGATGTTATGCTTTTTGATTTTTCAACAGGAGAAAAAATATTCGAAGAAAGCAGACTGCTTGTACTTCCGTTCAACCGTCTGCATATGCCCCGGAATGCAGAACAGGACGGCAGGCTTGCATATGACGGCAACGGCATTCTGCTTGAGTATCGGACAAGCGGCAATGTCAGGACCATAGACTGCAGATGGAGAGACGTCGAAAGCCATATCGTCCTTACACACCGGCAGCCCGACAGTCTTGTGATTTGTATTCCGTTCGACGAGAATCCGTACGACTTTTATTACAATGAAAAAATAAACTGTATGACCGGCAGCGGTTTTATCCGTAAGGGGAACCGTGAATGGACGTTCGATGAGAAGAATTCGTTCGGTCTGCTGGACTGGGGCCGCGGCGTCTGGCCGTTTCATAACGAATGGTACTGGTCGAACGGTGCCGGATACATCGACGGCAAGATCTTCGGATTTAACTTCGGCAGCGGATTCGGTAACAACGATACAGCAACCGAAAATATCGTTTTCTACGACGGCCGGTCCTATAAGCTCGGCAGAACCGATTTTTCTGCGGATACCGGTGACTATATGAAACCGTGGCATATACGGGACCGGGAGGGCCGGGTAGACCTCACGTTGTCTCCTTCATTCGACCGGACGACGGCGACGAAACTTTTGTGGATAGACAACTGCACGCATCAGGTGTACGGTTGTTTTACGGGTACCGTTGTTCTCTCTCCCGAAAAGACCATATACGTCGACAGGTTATATTCCTTTGCCGAACATGCGGTAAACAACTGGTAATGGGAACGTGGTGCGACAGGAACCGTGCATGACTAATGTGCCGGAATGGAGGAAACATGAAAGTCACCATACTGACGGATAATGCTACGATCATAGACCGGTACTTTATCGGTGAGCCCGGATTTTCTGTGTATGTGGAAGACGGGAATAGCAGCCTGCTGTTTGATCTTGGTTATTCGGATGTATTTTTACGAAATGCGCAGAAAATGAAAATAGATTTTTCAGAACTTGATTTTATTGCCGTTTCTCACGGGCACTGCGACCATACGGGGGGACTGGAACCGCTGATGCGGTATTATGCCGGTCTTGAGTTTGAAAATATGCAACACAAGCGGCCGATACTGTTTGCACATCCTGAAACTTTTCAAAGTATTTCGGCAGCAGGATTTTCTGAGCTGGGATCGTTGATTTCAACGGATAAACTTGCAAAATTCTTTGATCTGCGGCTGGACCGCCGGCCGCAGAAGATAACTGACCGGCTGCTGTATCTGGGGGAAATACCGGGAAAAAATGATTTTGAGGGAAAGCTGGTTTTCGGTAGAAAAGACGGAAAAAGGGAGGCCGACTGCGTGCCGGAAGATACGGCCGTAGTCTATACGGCAAAAGAAGGTCTGGTGATTATAACAGGATGTTCTCATGCCGGAATCTGTAATATTGTGGAATACGCGAAAGAAATCACAGGCGAACGCAGAATAGCTGATATTATAGGCGGATTCCATCTGCTTGCTCCGGACGTAAAGCAGATGAATGGTACGCTGGATTATCTGAAAGGACAGCAGCTGCGGCGGCTGCATCCCTGCCATTGTACGGATCTGAAATCAAAGATGAGCCTGGCAACCGTGTGTCCGGTAGAAGAGGTCGGCGTCGGCCTGAAACTGGAATATGACTGATTCGGTTCTGCGTGCTGCAGGCGTCAGCTTTAAGAGGACATTCATATGATTTTGAGCGTTTCGCGCAGAACAGATATTCCCGCTTTTTATGGTGACTGGTTTTATCAACGGATACGGGAAGGATTTGTCGAAGTCAGGAATCCGGTAAATCAGCGGCAGATTTCCCGCATTATACTGTCGCCCGAAGTGGTAGAATGCATCGTTTTCTGGACAAAAAATCCGTCTCAAAGGTTTATGGAAAAACTTCGTTTACTTGATACGCTCGGATATCTGTATTATTTTCAATTTACGCTTACGGCGTATGACGCTCTGATAGAACGGACCGTTCCTGACAAAAAACTTGTTTTGCAGACTTTTCGTGAACTTTCGGAAAAGATCGGTAAAGAAAAGGTTATCTGGCGGTATGATCCCATATTTATAAGTGAACGGTATACGATTGCACAGCATGTCCGGTCTTTTGAGTATCTTGCGTCGGAATTGTCCGGATATACTGATACCTGTATTATCAGTTTTATCGATATGTACCGGCATATCGGGAACCAGCTTGCTGCCGAAAACATTCGTGAATTGTCGGCAGACCAAATGAATGAAATCGGCCGTAGTTTTTCAGTGCTGGCTGAAAAATATAATTTTAAACTTGAGACGTGCTGCGAAAGTATCGATCTTGATCGGTTCGGAATTGAACATGGTCACTGTATAGACGGCCGGCTTATTAACCGTTTGACCGGCAGGCAGTTCCTTTTTAAAAAGGACAAAACGCAGCGGAAAGAGTGCGGCTGTTGTACGAGCATCGACATAGGGGCCTACAATACCTGTCTGCATAACTGTATCTACTGCTATGCAAACAGGGGCGCTTGCTCTGTCGAAAAGAATAGCAATTGTAACCCGGCAAGCCCTTTGCTGTGCTCTGAATTGCAGAGTTCCGATAAGCTCACAGACCGAAACATGACGTGTTGTGAGTCTGCAGCCCCGGAATTATTCTGAACAATAGTTAAGAAATTAAGGCTGTCGACCAGGTAGGTACTATCTCATTGATAAGATAAAATGTTGGTTTATAGGGTATGATGTTTTTACATCGGCAGACAAGTCTGTGGCGTCCGATTTTTCTATATTTTTTACTACAAGTCTCTGGTCGTACGATTTCGTCCGGCATTTTTTGATTGGTAGAGTGCCTTGTCTGCACGGGAAGCAAGGAGCGTGATTGTCGGGAGACCGGGAACTGCTGTTGCCGTTGCAACACCGAAACTGGCGGTAATATAAGGAGTTTTTCCGGTGCTGCCCGGTGATTCGGAGACAGGGAGGTCATGATTCTGATCATCAGCGGGACAGGGAATCTGTTCTATTTTTTTTCGAATCCGTTCAGCTGTATTGAACGCATCTTCAACACTGGTGTCCGGAAGCAGGCAGATGAATTCTTCTCCGCCATAGCGCGCCGATATATTCGGTAACCTGATGATTTCTGCAAACACGCCGGCAGTCGCCCGTATTACCGCATCGCCTGCCAGATGTCCCCGTGTGTCGTTGATCTGTTTAAACAGATCAAGGTCGGCAATAATGAATGACAGTGTTCCGTTTGTTTTTTCAAGTTGCGTCAATATCTGTGCAGCCTGATCCATAAAATGACGGCGGTTGAACAGTCCGGTGAGCGGATCAATAGTAGCCAGTATTTCCAGTTCTCTGAGCAGGCGGGTCGTTTCGGTAATATCTTTAAAAAGAAGTATTTTTCCTGTTGATTCATGCTGATTCAATCCTGCGGGTATGCGGGTAATGCGGCAGCTGAACCGATGAATTTCTTCATTTGAAGGGATATCGGTCTGGAATTCTCCTGTTTTTGTGATACCGGTCGATTTCAGCAGTCCCGGAACGGGATTCAGACCGGTTGTAATGCCGGGGAAGAGCTTTTCTGCCGCTTTGTTATAATCGGCAATGCTGTTTCTTTCATTGACGACGATGACGGCATCGGATAATTTTTCGAATACCAGTGACCGGGCGACCGGCGTAATATCGAGGAATTGTTCCGAAAAAACGGCAAATCCGAAGCACAGTACCGAGAAGAACATGCAGAAGGGAATCGTATCTATCCCGGGGATTCTGATATTCATAAGATACAATATATATACGATAAACGGCAGCCCTGAACCTGCCATCATGAGCAACAGTGTTTTACGGAATGTTCTGCCGGTAGACAGCAGGGAATATGCCAGCAACACAATTCCCGTCGCGAATGAAAACAACTGATAGCCCCCCTGGAAGTAATACACCGGTCCCCGGGTAAATTGAAGAACACGAAATCCCGGCTCCGTACTGATATACACGGTTGCATATTTCAGATGCAGCCAAGGGTCGGTCAGCGCTCCGAAGAGCGTAATTCCGGAAAGACATGGAAGCAGTATCCGTACTGCTTTTATCCGGATGAACGGTGTATTTACATAATGTGCAGTCAGGGTAATCCATAGGAGGGGAATAAATGAAATCCCCAGGTATTGAATGGTATTCCAGAAAATCATAGTACGGAGCGTCGATGAAAGTAGTTCTCCAGCGTAACCGGCAGCATAAACGGCGAGCGCGGTCATAAGACCTGAGAACGGCTGTGAAATTTGTGAGGCAGGCCGGCATTTTTGTGCATACAGTGAAAACATGATAAGAATGCCTGCAATGGCGAAAAGTAGAATCGATAGAATATACTGCATGCAGATAGTATATCCCGGCGCCGGGTATTTGTCTTCAAAAATGCCGTTATCCCTCACAAAAAGTAGTGCTTGACAACTGAAACAAACAGATTTACCATGTAATAAACATAAAAGGAACATAAACGAACATGTTTGAACATAAAAGACGATCAGACATATTGGAAAAAATCCGCAAGAATGATTTTGTGTCTGTTGAAGAACTTGCACAGGAACAGGGTGTAAGTCAGATGACCATACGCAGAGATTTGTCATGGCTTTCGGAAAACGGACTGGTGGAACGTTGTCACGGAGGAGCTTCCTTAAAACGGGAGGTTCCGTATCGGAAGAAAAAAATTCTGAATGCGGAAATAAAAGAAAAAATTGCGCAGAAAGCTGTTTCTTTGATAGAACGAAACGATACCGTCTTTCTTGATGCAGGGACGACTACTTACCGGATTGCCGAAAAAATAGTAAACAGGTCCGATTTGACTGTCGTGACAGTCGATCTGGAGATTGCCTATTTATTGAAAGACTCTCAGGTTTCTTTACTTGTCTGCGGCGGTGAAGTACAGCACCAGACTGGCTGTATGCTCGGTTATTTTGCCGACAAAATGATAAGCTGTCTCAATTTTAATACGTCGTTCATCGGTACTGCCTGTGTCGATTCCGACTTTTACACATCGACTCCTACTGAAAAAAAAGTTGAATTGAAAAGCAAAATACTTGAACAGAGCGGCCGTGCGTATCTTGTTGCTGACGATAGCAAATTCGGAAAGAGCGCACTCATTAAAATCAATTCGCTGGCCAGCTTTACCGGTGTTATAAGTAATATTTCAATTACAGATGAACAGAGAAAAAACTTACAGAAACAAGGAATCACCATGATAAGTGCAAAATAGTAAAAGAAGGAGATGTGCGGATGGCACAGTGTTTAATCGTTGCAGATGATTTGACCGGTGCAAACGCAACCGGAGTTCTGTTGCAGAAAATAAACTACAGGTCGTATACGGTTCTCGATAGTGAAAATTTCGAGAACCAGATACCTGCGGACGCGTGTGATTGTATTATCTGTCCGACGGACAGCCGCGCTGCTGCTTCTGAAGTAGCGTATGAAGCAGTATATTTATCCGTACTGACATTGCGTACCAAAGAAACAAAGGTATTTGGAAAACGTATTGATAGTACGTTGCGGGGAAATCTCGGTACGGAAACAGATGCAATGCTGGACGCACTGAACGGCGGATATACCGCACTCGTGGTTCCCGCTTTTCCTGATTCAGGCAGAATTGTCTGCGGCGGTTATCTGCTCGTAAACACTGTACCGCTGCATAAAACGGGTGCAGCTCTTGATCCGAAGAATCCCGTCAGAACATCGAATGTCATGGAACTGTTCAGGAAACAGACGAAGAATAAAACAGCGCAGCTCGATCTCGAAGATATTCAGCAGGGTAAAGAGCACCTCAAAAAATCCATTCTCAAGTTCAGCCGGCAGGGCATAAAGATTATTATTTTTGACTGCGTTTCGAATGAAGATGTGGATCTTATTGCTGATGCCGCTCTGGCCTCCGGTATTCCGTTTGTTTCGGTCGATCCGGGACCTTTTACAGCTGCTGTCATCAGAAAAAGTATTATTCCGCATCAGGAAAAGATGAACCGCAAAATACTTTCTGTTGTCGGCAGCGTGAATCCGGTCGCAAAAGTTCAGCTGGATGAATTCCTTTTATCGCAGGATGTGTTTTCTGTTCCGGTCGATACGGAAAAACTTATTATGAGTGACGAAGATCGAAAGTTCGAAATAGAGCGGGTCGTATCGGCTTTCAGGACGGCACCGGCGGGCTGCCGGCTGTACTGTGTATATGGATCAGGCATCATACCTGAAAAAAGAGTTGATTTTTCACGTTACACGGAGAAATTTAACTGTTCGAATGAAGCTATAAGCACGGTAATCACTACTTCATTTGCAACGATTACGACCGGCATACTCCGGCAGAATACCGGTATAAAGGGGCTCTATACGAGTGGGGGAGATATCACGGTGGCTGTTACGAAGGGATTGAAAGCTTCCGGAATACGACTGATAGGAGAAGTTCTCCCGCTGGCTGCATATGGAGAACTCATAGGAGGTGAAAACGACGGCATAAAGCTGGTGACGAAAGGCGGCATGGCGGGAGACCGGAATGCCATGAAAGATTGTATCCAATATATGAAAGAAAGAATGTTATTATAAAACAAATCGACCGGTTTTTCGTATACGAATGAGGAAATCCCGGTATGAATAATTCGACGTGCTGGTGCGTCGATTTTTATGAGGAGGTAAAAAAAATGGAAAGACCGTATATTGCGGTTCCGATAGGAGACCCAGCCGGTGTCGGCCCTGAAATTACCGTAAAGGCAGTTGTAAATCCCGCAATACTGGAAATAGCAAAATGCGTTGTTGTCGGAGACCGGACGATTATAGAGCAGGTTTTAGGATTTACGAAGATTACTGCAAAAATCAAGGTTATAGAAAATCCTGAAGAAGGCGATTACTCGGCCGGAATAGTAAATCTGATAGATATGAATAACATCGACAGTGAAAAATTCAGAATAGGTTCCATATCCGGTATGTGCGGAAAAGCCGCATATGAATATATCGAAAAATGTATTTCGCTGGCGCTGGCTAAAAGGGTTGCTGCCGTGTCGACACCGCCGATCAATAAAGAGGCGCTCAGGCAGGGAGGGGTCCCGTACATCGGGCATACTGAAATCTTCGGGGCGCTCACCCATACGGCTGATCCTCTGACCATGTTTGAAGTCCGGAATATGCGCATATTTTTTCTTTCACGTCACGTTTCGCTGGCGAAAGCGGTGATGATGGTCCGGAAGAACAGAATAAAAGATTATGTAAAACGGTGCAGTGAAAGCCTGAAGCAGCTGGGCGTAACAGACGGGACTATGGCCGTTGCAGGCTTGAATCCGCACAGCGGCGAACACGGATTATTCGGAGATGAAGAAGGTACCGAAATCGAACCGGCGGTCAGGGAGCTGCAGGCCGAAGGATATCAGGTCGTTGGTCCCATAGGGGCTGATTCTGTATTCCATATGGCCCTGCTTGGAAAATTCAACAGCGTTTTATCGTTGTACCACGACCAGGGGCATATTGCTGCAAAAACACTTGATTTTGAACGGACTATTTCACTTACACTCGGAATGCCCATTCTTCGGACATCTGTTGACCACGGTACAGCTATGGATATTGCCGGCAAAAACAGTGCCAGTGAAATAAGTATGATTGAAGCTATTCGAATAGGTGTAAAGTATTCTCCCCATTTTACCTGCTGCTGATTTTATGACCGAATATTTCACCGGGGAGGAAACATGATATAACGATCCGTACAGAGAGTCTGATAGAAGCCCTTAAAGTCGCGTAGCGACATTATCACAGAAGTCATAAAATTACCAGGAGGATTTTATGGGTAGTATTTCTGGATCACAAATGCTTATCGCATTGGGTATCGGACTGCTTATTTTAATATTACTTATATTAAAAAGCAAGTTACACGTATTTATTGCTCTTATCGTTTCAGCCTGTCTTATCGGTTTAATAGGCGGCATGGCTCCGGTCGATACGGTAAAAGCAATTACAAGCGGGTTCGGCGGAACACTTGGCAGCATCGGAATTATCATCGGTTTGGGTGTCATGCTGGGACGTATTTTTGAGATTTCAGGTGCGGCTGAACGTATGGCAAAAACATTCCTGAAATTGTTCGGAAAAGGAAAAGAAGAATGGGCTATGTCTTTGACCGGATTTCTGGTATCAATCCCTATCTTTTGTGATTCCGGCTTCGTTATTCTTTCTCCTTTGGCGAAAGCCATTTCCAAGCGGACAAAGATTTCAATCGTAAGTCTTGCCGTCGCACTTGCTTCCGGTCTTGTTATTACCCATTCTCTGGTAATACCGACGCCGGGACCGCTCGGAGTTGCCGGTACGTTCAATATAGATGTCGGTAAATTCATGCTGTTTGCCATCGTCGTGGCAATCCCGATGGCTATTGTCTGTATGCTGTACGGCAAACATCTGGGAAAGAAACTGTATCAGCTTCCGTCGGATGACGGAGAAAGCTGGATACGGCCTGCCTATCAGGACCGTATAGAGAATGATGTAACGGAACTCAGTACGAAAAAACTGCCTTCGACGTTCCTCGCTTTTGCTCCGCTGTTTATTCCTATCATATTGATTCTTATGAATACCGTTCTTTCGGCAGCAGGAATAAAAACCGGTGTGGCAGCAGTTCTTATCTTTCTTGGGCAGCCGATCATCGCCGTAGCGCTTGGTCTTATTTTTGCAATCTATACGCTGACTCCGAATATGCCGCGGAAAGATGTTCTGAATGAACTGGAAGAAAGTATTAAGGTCGCCGGAATTATCATTCTGGTAACCGGTGGCGGCGGAGCTCTCGGACAGGTTATAAAATCAGCCGGTGTCGGTAATTATATTGCCTCGGGCATTGCTTCAACGGCGATTCCTGTTATTGTTTTACCATTCCTTATTGCAACGCTTGTCCGTTTCGTTCAGGGATCAGGAACTGTCGCCATGCTTACAGCAGCCGGTATCACGGCGCCTATTGTGGAAGCAGCCGGCGGCAATATGGTGCTCGGAGCTCTGGCGGCATGTATTGGTTCTTTATTCTTCTCGTATTTCAACGACAGTTTCTACTGGGTTGTGAACCGGTTGAGCGGGATTGTCGATACGAAAGAACAGATCCGGGTGTGGTCCGTTACGACAACGATTGCATGGGCAGTCGGTTTCGTTGAACTGATGATTCTGAATATATTCATCCGATAAATTTTAGCAGTAAACGGCTGTCCGAAAAAGGACAGCCGCTACTAAAGGGAGTCCAGTCAGACCAGAATCGGTCTATTCCAGTTCAAACGCACCTGTGTACAACTGATAGTATTTTCCTTTTTTGGCAATCAGTTCGTCATGGGTTCCGCTTTCAATTATTCGGCCGTGTTCAAGAACCATAATTATGTCGGAGTTCTGAACCGTTGAGAGCCGGTGCGCTATGACAAAGACCGTCCTTCCCTGCATCAATGCGTCCATACCTTTCTGGACGATCGATTCCGTTCTGGTATCGATGGAAGATGTTGCCTCGTCGAGAATCATGACCGGGGGATCGGCAACAGCAGCCCTCGCAATCGATATAAGCTGCCGTTGTCCCTGTGACAGACCGCTTCCGTCGCCTTTCAGAATGGTATCATATCCATCGGGCAGCATGCGGATAAAGTTATCAGCATTTGCCAGTTTCGCCGCTTCAATACAGTCATCGTCTGTTGCATCAAGGTTACCGTACCTGATGTTGTTCATGACGGTCCCGGTAAAAAGGTTTACATCCTGCAGAACAACACCGAGTGATCTTCGCAGGTCAGGTTTTTTGATTTTGGTAATATTGATGTCGTCATAACGGATCTTTCCGTCCGCAATGTCGTAAAACCTGTTGATGAGATTTGTAATCGTCGTTTTACCCGCACCTGTCGCACCGACCAGCGCTACTTTTTGTCCCGGATTAGCCTGGAGTGTTATATGATGAAGAACAAGTTCATCGTCTTCGTAACCGAAATCGACGTCATCAAAAATGATTTTTCCGGCCATCTTCGTGTAGGTAAGCGTTCCGTCCTGATGGGGATGTTTCCACGCCCACATTTCCGTACGCTCTTTGCATTCGGTAAGTTTACCGTCCTGTATTTTTGCATTGACCAGCGATACATACCCATTGTCCTTCTCGCTTTTTTCATCAAGAAAATCAAAGATTCTGGAAGCACCGGCGAGAGCCATAATCACCAGATTGAACTGCATGGAAACCTGTCCGATCGGCATAACAAAGCTGCGTGACAGGGTCAGAAATGAAACGATTGTTCCAAGTGTTAATGCATGCATTCCTGTCAAACTTATATTATTTACACCTGCTATGCCTGCGGCACCTCCGAGGATTGCAAGCAGAACGTACAGCAAATACCCCATGTTATTGACAATCGGCATGGTGACATTGCCGTAAATATTAGCCTTGGTAGAACTGTGACAGAGATTTTCATTTTTTATATCGAAATTTTCTTTTGCTTTTTCTTCATGACAAAAGACTTTTACGACTTTCTGTCCGTTGATCATTTCTTCTATATATCCGTCAACATCAGCGATAGCTTCCTGCTGCTTCATAAAATACCCGCTGCTTTTTCCGACCAGAAATTTTATAGTTTTTAAAAGAATGATTGTGAAAACAACGACAAACGCTGTCATAATCAGACTGAGATATAACATAGAAAGAAACACGGTTATTATGGTCATAATCGAAGAGAACAACTGCGGCAGACTTTGCGACAACATTTGCCGCAGCGTGTCGGTATCATTCGTATAATAACTCATAACATCACCATGGCTGTGCGTATCAAAAAATTTTATAGGAAGTGACTGCATGTGAACGAACATCTTATCACGGATTTTTTTGAGTGTCCCTTCTGCAATGACAACCATGATTCTGTTGTAAAACAGCGTTGAGAGTACGCCGCCGAGATAAATGCTGCCCATAAAGGTAAGAATTTTGAGCAGACTGGTAAAATCCGGATTGCTTTTTCCCAGCAGCGGCAGAATATATTTGTCTATCAGTGACTGAAGAAACAGTGATGCTGATGCATTTGCTGCAGCACTCAGAATGATAAAGATAACGACCAGAATCAGATGGAATTTATATTCCGCCATATATGATATGAGTTTTTTTATCGTACCCGGTTTGAACCGCTTAAACGGCGGTTGTTGATTGGTACCCGGCCGTAAAGCCGTACGTGGTGTTCTGAAATTATTCATGAATTGCCTTTCCCTTGTTTTGAGATTCATATACTTCCCGGTAAATGCTGCTTGTTTTTAGAAGTTCCGTATGTGTTCCTGTTGCGCTGATTTTTCCGTCATCCAGAATGATGATTTTATCGGCATCCTGAACAGAGGCTACGCGCTGGGCAATAATGATCTTCGTTGTCGCCGGAAGCTTTTCCTTGAATGACTTCCGGATCAGAGAATCTGTTTTAGTATCGACGGCACTTGTCGAATCATCGAGAATAAGAATTTTCGGTTTTTTCAGAAGTGCCCGGGCAATACAGAGACGCTGTTTCTGTCCGCCGGAAACGTTAGATCCCCCCTGTTCGATGTAAGTATCATATTTTTTCGGAAATTCCTGTATGAAATTGTCTGCCTGTGCTTCTTTACATGCTTCCTGCATTTCTTCATCAGTGGCCTGCTCGTTTCCCCATCGCAGGTTTTCTTTGATGGTTCCGGAAAACAGTACATTTTTCTGCAGTACCATAGCGACCTGATTGCGAAGCGACTCTATGTCATAATTTTTGACGTCGATTCCGCCAACCGTAACTCTTCCGCCGGCAACGTCGTAGAGACGTGGAATTAGCTGTACGAGGCTTGACTTTGAGGACCCCGTACCGCCGAGAATGCCAACCGTTTCTCCTGAATTGATGGAAAACGTTATATCCTGCAGTACCGGTTTGTCAGTATTTCTGGCATACGCAAATGTGACGTTCTCGAATTTTATGGATCCGTCCTTTACCATATGGACCGGAGACACACCATTTTTGAGATCGCTGACCTCGTTCAGTACTTCGACGATGCGTTCTACTGAAGCTCTCGAAATGATAATCATAACGAATACCATTGAAAGCATCATAAGGCTCATCAGAATCTGCATGGTATACGTAATAAGTCCCATGAGATCACCGGTGGAAAGCCCCACTGCAGGATTATTATTCGATGCAACAATTGCCTTTGCGCTGAGCCATGAAATAAGCAGCATTGCTGCATAGACACAAAACTGCATCAGCGGCGCATTGAATGCCAGAATTTTTTCAGCTTTTGAGAAATCCTTAAAAATTAAATTTGAAATATTTCCGAATTTTTTTTCTTCAAATTCTTCCCGCGTAAAGGATTTTACGACGCGGATTCCGCGCAGATTTTCCTGAACGACATTGTTCAGTTTGTCATAGGTCTTGAATACCCGTTTAAAAATCGGGTGCACATACGAAGCTATGGAAATAAGTCCGAATCCGAGCACCGGAATAATAATGAAGAAAATCCATGATATTTTAGCGTCGATTCTGAATGCCATGATGAGCGCAAAAATCATGATAAACGGACTCCTGAATGCTGCCCGGAGTATCATCATATATGCGTTCTGGACGTTCGTTACGTCTGTCGTCAGACGGGTGACAATGCTTGCGGTCGAAAATTTGTCGATATTTGAAAACGAAAAATTCTGGACAGCATAGTACATGTCGTGGCGCAGATTTTTTGCAAATCCGGCAGAGGCTATTGAGGCGCTCCGTCCTGCCAGAAATCCTGAAAGCAGTGATATCCCGGCACAGACAATCAGCGCTATACCGAGTTCGTATACGACGGTCATGTTTTTTTTATAGATCCCGTAATCGATCAGATATGCCATCAGAGTAGGAATGATGACTTCCATAATCGATTCAAAGACGACGTATATCGGGGTCAGAATAGAATCTTTCTTATACTCCCGGATACTTTCCATCAGTTTTTTTATCATTATGTACTCCTAAATTTCTTTCGCCGCTGTTTTGTATGCTGCTCGAAATGTGTCAGCTGCTGTACCGGTACCTTTCAGGTATCCTGCATATTTACCTTCATACGCTGAAAGAACGCATAGAGTATTTCCAATTCCTCATTCGAAAACCCTTTTGTCAGTGTTGCCTCAAGAGAACGAAAATCTTCTTTCATGAGTTCTTTTAATTTTTCTGCTTTTTCGGTCAGAATGATTTTTTTCCGTCTGCCGTCCTGTTTGTCCGCAAGTCTTGTAATCAGACCTTTTTGTTCCATGAGACTTAGTGCATTTGAAACAGCGGAACGGGTGATGTTGAAATGATCCTCTATTGTTTTCTGATAGACATTTTTTCCTGCTGCCGTATTTTCAGCAAGGAACCCGATAATCCATCCGTTGTTACCGGTTATAGTTTTTATTTCTTTTCTATGCGAAGAAAAGTCGCATCGGCGCCGGATCAGGTTGTTCAGCGTCCGTAATTCTAATCCTATCCGAATATTTTTCTTGTTCATCTGTGTACTGTTCAATTCAATAAAATTGTTCTATACAGAACTGTTTTTAGTATATTACTGAGAAATATATAAAGAGTAAAGTGTAATTACAAAAAATTATAAATGAATTTGAAGTACCAGGTGTCACTGTAGCTGACGTGAAGTCTTTTCAGAGATATGCGGATAGTGAAGACGGCATTTTGTTTTACAATTGCCCTGATAACGTACCGGAAAGAATCGTCTTTCTTATGTGGCAATTTTTTCTTTCAGTAAAGCTTCGCAGGTATGGCGGTTCGTTGTTTTTCCGTAGAGAAATCCCTGAACCGTCATGCATCCCATGCCGTTCAGTATGTCCATCTGCGCCGGTTTTTCAACTCCCTCGGCGATGGTTTCAAGTCCCAGCTTTATACCAAGCGTAATAATTGCTTCCGTTATGGCGCTTTCCTTACCGCATGCAGATTCAAGGCCTGAAATAAAGGATTTATCTATTTTTAGTGCTGTAACCGGAAGCTGCTGCAGATACTGAAAAGAGGAAAATCCGGTTCCGAAATCATCAAGAGAAATAAGAATTCCTTCCTGCCGTATCAGATTCAGGCACTGTACTGTTCCTTCCATGTCGTCTATCAGGATACTTTCGGTAACTTCAAGTTCGAGCCGCTGAGGACTGACTTCATAGCGGCGTAGAATAGTAAAGACGCCTGCTGCAAAATCCGGCTGTTTCAACTGCACCGCTGACACGTTTACTGCCATAATGCCGTCAAAAGCGAATTCCGTCTGCCAGTGTTTCAACGTTTTGACTGCTGTTTCCAATACCCAGTATCCGAGATCGATAATTGAATATGTTTCTTCTGCGGCCGAAATAAAATTTCCTGGAGATACTTCTCCGAGTTCACTGTCATGCCATCGCAGCAGTGCTTCAAAACCCCTGAGCTGTTTCGTTTTTACAGAGAACTGCGGCTGAAAATTCAATTCGAATTTTCTTTTTTTCGTTGCTTCTACGACACGCTGCCGCAGTTCGGAACGGGGAGAAATTTGTTCATAAAGTATTGGAAAAAAATCCGCACCGGAGGCCTCAATTGCAGACATATCTGTCAGTGTTACGATACAGAATTTATTGCCGTTTTCTGCGGTAATGCCGCGAACAGTTGTGCGGAAATAGGCCTATGCAACCGGCGAATAATATAATGCGGTGAAAGATCTTCCCTGTGTCACTGCTTTGGCACTGACAGTAAGCCAGTCTATGGTGAATAATATTCTGGCTGTTATTTCGCTTAAACATTGTCCTGTCCTGACCAATCCGTGTGCAGCATTCGTATAAAAACTGTTCATATAGACGATACGGAAATCAAAAATGGTGCCGTCCGCGTTGCAGACCGGTACCAGAACGACAATCCCGCTTGAAGCAGAATCAAGAAACTTATGGTAATCATTTCTGACAGGCATGTAACGCTCCGCTCGTGTTATTTTACATTTTGAATTTATTGATCCTGTTACCACTGTGTTTGCAGTCGCTTATTTTTTTG